>JAGCDT010000002.1 GCA_017651045.1 Bacteroidales bacterium
TGACCTCCCGTTTCGAGCAGGTCATCGCACGACTCTAAAGCCTCGAGCTGAGATAGCCAGAGCTCCGATGTGGCGTCCGACGGCATCCGCCAGTCGCCGCGCGGAGACAGCGAGACGGAGCCGACCTTAGGCCCGTCGGGGATGCAGCTCCTCTTGAATTGCTGTGAGAAGAACCTCTTGAAGAAGACTTTAAGCCACTTCAGGAGGGTTTTTCTTTCATAGCGCTCGCCGAAGGCACGCTCTGCGAGGAAGAGTATCTTCTCGGGAGAGCAGCCGAAGCGGAAGAAATGGTAGAGGAAGAAGTCGTGGAGCTCGTAAGGGCCGATGAGGTCCTCCGTCAGCTGAGCGATGGCGCCGTCCTTGTCGGCGGGAGTGAGCTCGGGGCTGATCGGGGTGTCGACGATGTCGAGGATGATCTCTCCGCTGGTGCGGCCGTCGACGATCTGGCCTCCCTGGAACACATTGACCGCGCAGAAGCGGCAAAGCTCCCTGACAAGAGTCTTGGGGACAGAAGAATTGACCGCATACATCGACATGTGGTCGCCATTGTAGGTACACCAGCCGAGGGCGAGCTCCGAAAGGTCGCCCGTGCCGACGACTATGCCGCCGGTCTGGTTGGAGATGTCCATAAGGATCTGGGTGCGCTCCCTGGCCTGGGCGTTCTCATAGACGCTGTCGATGACGGAAGGGTCGTGGCCTATGTCGCTGAAATGCTGCTCCACGGCCGGGACGACGGAGATCTCCTTCGTGGTGATCCCGAGGGCGGCCATGAGGTCTTTCGCATTGTCCTTTGTGCGAGCCGTAGTGCCGAGACCCGGCATCGTGACGCCGATGATCCCCGTGCGGGGCCAGTTGAGCTTGTCGAAGGCCATCACGGTCACGATGAGGGCGAGAGTGCTGTCGAGGCCGCCCGAGATGCCGATCACGGCGGAGCGGGCCTTCACGTGCTCCAGCCTCCTCGCAAGACCGAGGACCTGGATTGATATGACCTCGCGGCAACGGCCTTCGATGTCGGCATCCTCGCCCGAAGGGACGAAGGGATGAGGCTCGATGCTGCGGAAAAGCTCCTGAGAGAAATCGGTCGAGGCGGCCTTGCCGAGATTGAGGCGCGAGTACATCCTGCCATATACCCACGACCCTTTGCCGTCGGGAGTCACGTAGCTGAAAGTGCTGTGCTTCTGACGGAGGAAGCTGAGCTTCTCGACGTCGATGTCGGCGAATATCATCTCGGGGCCGGTCATGAACCTCTGGGCTTCAGCCATGAGGGTACCGTTCTCGTAGATGAGGGAAGATGCGCTGTAGACAAGGTCCTGGGATGACTCTCCATAGCCGCCGGAGCAGTAGACATATGCCGAAAGCGTGTGCGCGCTTTGCTCGCAGACGAGGCTCTTGCGGTAGGAGTGCTTGAGAAGCACTTCATTGCTGGCGGAGAGGTTGAGTATTATCTGCGCCCCGGCCACCGAGTGGAACGAGGACGGAGGCAGCGGGGTCCACAGGTCTTCGCAAATTTCGACTGCGAATGTGGCGTCACCGACCGTGAAAAGAAGGTTGGGCGAAATGTTGCACCGCCTTCCGGCATATTCGGTCTCCACGCAGAAACCTTCGCGGACATAGGCAGTGCCATCGTCGAGGAAACGCCCTGTCCCGGAGAGGTCTCCGGAAAGGAAATCGCTGCCGGAAGAGAACCAGCGGGCTTCGTAGAACTCGTTGTAGTTCGGAAGGAAAATCTTGGGGACTATGCCCTTTATCTGGCCGTTGCGGATGATGACTGCGCAGTTGTAGAGCCTGTCGTGGCAGCGCACGGGCGCGCCGACCACCGCGGTGATCTCAAGGCCTCTGGTGTGGTCCATGATCCGGCGCACCGCCTTCTCCGAAGCACCGAGAAGCATCTCGCTGCCGAAAAGGTCGCCGCAGGTGTAGCCCGACACCGACAACTCGGGGAAGACAAGTATCGAAACCTTGTTTTCCTCGGCGTCGTCGATCATCGACATTATCGCCTTTGCATTCGCCTCCGGATCCGCAAGCCTCACCACCGGCGTCGCCGCCGCCACTCTTATCAAACCGTAATTAAGCATACGCCAATAAATTTTTACAAAATTAAATGATTTTTTAGTTTGGGCGAAAAAAATTACTATTTTTGCATTGATTTAGGGTAAAAGCCTGATAGAATGCTCGAAAAGTTAAAAAATAGCATAGCGGAGCTGATTGCTCTCTATGAAGCGGAGAAGGCGGAGAAGGAATCTCTCCGTGCCGCACTTTCCGAGCGTGAAGAAGAGGCCGATGCCCTCAGGAAAAGGATAACCGAGCTTGAAGATAAGATGGAGTCACTCCGTCTGTCCGCGGCTTTCAACCCATCCGGAGGTTCGAACGCCTCCGCCAAGGAAAAGATTGACCGGATGATAAGGGAGATAGATAAATGCATCTCCGCACTGGAAGGCTGAAAATGGCACAGAAGATAACCATACGCCTTGCTGGCAAGGACTATATCCTGAGCGCCGACTCGCCGGAGTCCGAGCGCAGGATCCGCCTTGCAGCGGAAGCAGTCAACTCCCGCCTTGCGTCGTATATGGCAGCATTCCCCGGGCGCAATGAAAACGACCTGATGCCGTTTGTCGCCCTCAACGAGTGTATAGCCCGACTCTCAGTGGAAGAAGGTAAAAAAGCCCTTGAAGATGAGGCTGCAAAGCTGTTGGAAGACACTTTGTCCTATCTTGACTCAAAAAAGTAGCCGCCGTACCTCCAAGCGAAAACAACAAGTACCGAGGTACCGGGAAATCTCAGACCGCAGACGACAGGCCCCAATCCCTTCGGGGATTCCTTCAGGACAGGGGAAGCCGGAAAGCGGATGGAGCCCAAATCTTTCTAGAAGATTTTTCTGCTAAGATGACGGCGGCTTTTTTTCAAATGCCGGAGCCGTTTCCTGACAAAGGAAGCGGCTCTGTCCGTTATAGTTGGACCACTAAAACCAAAATATAAAAATGGAATATTTATTTTTGATAATCGGAGCAGTCGCGGGCGCGGTTCTCACGCTTGCGATCTACATACCTGTCCGTAAAAAGAGCCTCAACGGCCAGAAAGAGGACATCCTCCGCAAGGCAGAGATAGAAGCGGAAAAAATCAAGAGCGAAAAGATACTCCAGGCAAAGGAAAAGTTCCTCTCCCTCAAGAGCGAGCACGACCAGTATGTCAACGAGTCTTCCGCCCGTGTCCGCGAAGCTGAAAACCGCATCCGCCAGAAGGAAGGCACCCTCAACCAGCAGAACATGGACCTTCAGCGCAAGCTCAAGGAAGTCGACGCCCAGAAGATGGCTCTCAAGAGCCACGAGGAGGCCCTCGAACGCAAGAGCGAGGAGTACGACCGTCTCAAGGACGAGGCCAACCGCCAGATTGAGAGCATCGCTCTGATGAGTGCGACCGAAGCCAAGAACATCCTCATGGAGAACATGAAAGCCGAGGCCCGCACCGAGGCCCAGGCCTACATCAACGACACCATGGACGAGGCACGCCTCAACGCCGCTAAAGAAGCCAAGCGCATCGTCATCAACACGATCCAGAGGACAGCGACCGAGACGGCTGTCGAAAACGCCGTCACGACCTTCCCTATCGAAAACGACGACATCAAGGGCCGCATCATCGGCCGTGAAGGCCGCAA
>JAGCDT010000033.1 GCA_017651045.1 Bacteroidales bacterium
ACCGTTAGTGATTTGATAAGGACCGTCGGAATGCCGCAGGACACGGGGACATTCTGCTCTTTACCGCAGGTCCATGCGCTTTTATCCACGACGAGGTCGTTGCCGACGCCGATGATGTCGGCGAGGGCCTCGGGGCCGTTACCGATTATATTGATGTCTTTGACCGGGGAGGTGAGGCGGCCGTTCTCGATGAGGAAGCCGCTCTTTACATAGAAGGTGAAATCTCCCTCGCCTATTTTGACCTGCCCGTTGGAGAAATTGTCCACATAAATGCCTTTCTTGACCTCTGCGATGAGGCTTTCCGGGGAGGCGTTGCCGCTTTCCATGTAGGTCGACCTCATGCGGGGGATAGGCATATAGCGGAAGGATTCCCTCCGGCCGTTGCCTGTCGGGGCGACGCCGAAATGGCGTGCGCTTATGCGGTCATGGAGAAATGATGTGAGGACACCGTCCTCGACCATGGCGGTCCGCTGGCCGGGGACTCCTTCGTCGTCGAAATTGAGAGAGCCGCGGTCGCCTCTGAGGGTCGCGTCGTCCACTATCGTGATGCCGGAAGGGCAGACTTTCTGGCCGACCCTGCCGGTGAAGACCGACTGCCCCTTGCGGGCGAAATCGGCCTCGAAAGCGTGTCCCATGGCCTCGTGGAGCAATATTCCCGAAGCACCGGCGCCCATGACAACACTCATCTTGCCGCCCTTCGGTCTTTTGGCTTCGAAGCGTTCGTCAAGGCCGCGGACGGTCCCGGCGATCATTTCTTCGATGAGGCTGTCGGTGAACATCTCCGTGCCCATCCTGCGGCTGCGGGAGAAGGTGTTGTTCTCCATTTTGCCGTCCTGGGTGAAGATGGCCGTTGCCGCGACGGTCGCCATCGGACGCGAGTCGTATTTGAGCTCCCTGTCGGAATTGAAAAGGAGGATGTCGCTCTTTTCGAAAGTGAGGGAAATCATCACCTTGACGGTGCGGGGCTCACGGGCGAAAATCCCTTTTTCGATTTTCTCCATGAACGGCACCAGCCCTTCGGCGGAATCGTCGACAATAGGGTATCTGTCGGCAGCCGGATTGGGCTCGCCGGGGAAATATTTTCTCGCCCGGCAGCCTTCATAGGGGAAGGGACTTGCGGGGCCTTCGGCAATCGCCGAGGCGGCACGGGCTGCGGAAAGCATATCCGGAAGCTCCGTCGTCTCGGAATATGCGTAGCCGGTCTTGTCGCCCTTGAGGACGCGGATGCCGACGCCGTAATCGACGTGGCGGCCTCCAGAGGTCACTTCGCCGTCGCGAAGGAGAAGGCTAAGATAGGAGGTGTTCTCGAAGAAAAGGTCGGTGTAGTCGCCACCACGGGATATTCCCTCGGCTACAAGCCTTTCAAGGATATCCATGGTGACGCCGAACAGGTCGAGATATGACGCCTTAGTCCTTATCATAAACCTCTCTGTGGGCTTCCTCCTGAGCGCGGATGTGCTCGTAGAGCGCCGGCTCTTTGATGTTGATGGCGTTCTTTGTGCCTTCAGCGACTATCTTGAAGGGCGGATCCGAGTTGTCGGCGAGGATCCACCTGTCGCATTCGGGCACATAGACGTTGAAGAAATACTTCAAGCCGACGTAGTAGCGCCTCTTGACGGTCTCCTCGGGGATATAGTGGCCTCCCGCGTCAACGCGGGCCTTGATCCTTGCGATGGCGATCTCGGGGGAGGAGAGCCACATGTAGAACACTGTGACAAAGTAGCCCTGCGCCTTTGCGGCCCTGACCATCTTGATGAGGGAACGGGTCGCAAGGGTCGTTTCTATGGAGAAATCGGCCCTTCTTTCGAAAAGGTACTTGCTCTTCAGCAGCATATACCGGCTGGCCTGGACCGGCACGCTCTCCGGGTTGAAGGGCGCGAGGCTCTTGGCGAACTCGTCGGAGTTGACGAATTCGCTGCAGTCGAAGATGCCGGGAAGACTGTTGTAGGAGGCTGTCGTCTTCCCGGATCCGTTGCATCCGGCCAATATATACATCTGAGGCATAATCTATTTGCTTACCCCGTAGCCGAAGAGGGCGAAATCGCCCTTGCAGGGGTCGCCGGGGAATATTTCTTTAAATGCGTCGGTGATCTCGCCGACGGTCACGATGTCGCTCTGCTTGCGCGAAGTGAGCCCTATCGCGAGGGCCTCCTCGTGGACGTGGACATCCAGAGGGATCAGAAGGTCGGCGGGGGAGGAATTCTTCCAGACACCGAGGTCGACCTTGCCGTCGTTGCGCACGAACCAGCGGCGCATCATGTTGATCTTCTTGTTGGGCGCCTTGCGGTCGGGCTTCTGGCCGAAAATGAGGCACCGGATCTCCTCCACGGGGAGGCATTCCAGCGAGCCGCAGCCTTCATAGAAGCCTTTGAGCCGGGCGCATATCTCCGCCACTTCGCTCCACTTTACGGTCCGGTGGATGCTCACGGGGTCGGAGCGCCAGGAGCCCTTCATCACGTAGTCGTAGGGCTTCCAGTCCATCTCGTCGAAGAGGCGGGTGCAGTCGCGCACTATCATGACCCTGCGGCCCCATGCGAAGTGGGCCGCGAATATGCCCGCGACCTCAACATCCTGAAGGGAAGCCTCCCCACGGCGCAGTTTTTCTGCAAAGCGACGCGGGAAGGCTATCGGGTCCTCCTGAAACCAGACAGGGTCGTTATAGCGTTCGGCCCAGTCCTTCAGGCAAGCTATGACCTCTCCGGTCATATTATGCGGTGGCAGCCTCGAGTTTGCGGAGCATCGAGAACATCACGACGCCCGAGATGACGCAAAGGGCCATGAGGACAGTCCAGTTGACCCAGAGGGGAACGTTGTTCCACATCATCGAAGGGATGCTCGAGAGGTAGTTGCCGATTGCGGTAGCGGCGAACCAGAGACCCATCATGAGACCCTTGTACTTGGGAGGGGCGACCTTAGAGACGAAGGAAATGCCCATCGGGCTGAGCAGGAGCTCAGCGAAAGTAAGGACCAGATAGGTCGAGATGAGGTAGGTCGGCACCACGGGGTCGGGGGAGACGCCGCCGACGCTCACAAGCTCGGACGGAGCCGGCTGGCCCTTGGATGCGAAGAGCATGATGAGGTAGCCGAGAGCGGCCACGAACATGCCCAGACCGATCTTCTTCGGTGCTGAAGGCTCCTTGTCCTTGGCTGCGAGGGCGCTGAAAATCGCCATCGAGACAGGGGTGAGGGCCACCACGAAGAACGGGTTGAACTGCTGGAACTGCTGAGGGAGGATGCTGATGCTCGGATCCATTCCTTTATAGAGGAAGAAGGCTCCGCACCAAAGTGCGGCGGTGATGACACCGTTAACAAGTTTGCCCTTTGTGCCTTCAGACTGGAATATTCCGAACAGAGTGTAGATCGAGACAGCGATGAGAGCCAGAGCCCATATGTTGAATCCTATCTTGAGAGGGCCGGCGACAGTCGCCTGGGTATAGTCGCGTGCGAAATAGGTCAGGGAAGAGCCGTTCTGGTGGAAGGCCATCCAGAAGAAAATAACTACTGCGAAGACGAAGATAAGGGCGACGATGCGGTCCTTGGTCTGCTTCGGAGTGAGCTCCTCGTAGCCTGCAGTGCCCTTGGCGGCCTGCTTGGCGTTGACGTCGGCGTGCTTGAACCAGCTGCGGCAGCCGAGATAGATGGCTATCGAGAGGATCAGCGAGACGCATGCTACGGCAAAGCCGAGGTTGTAGGCGGTGGAGAGGTGATTGATGTAGTACTGGCTGAATGCGGTCAGGTCCATAGCGGCAATCTGGTCGCCGGGCATCGCAGCCTTGAGAGTCTCAAGAAGCGAAGAATCAGCGAGCGTCCCGCCCAGATATTGGTGGGCGAGGGCGGGGATGTCGGCCTTGTAGATGAGGCCGGCGCTCTTGAGAT
>JAGCDT010000034.1 GCA_017651045.1 Bacteroidales bacterium
GTCGAAGACGGCGATGGAGTTGCCGCCGAACATGTTGACGATCTTCATGGACGGGACGTCCGTCTCTCCGTCCCCGAAATAGATCATGTGGGGGAAGGGGATGCGCTTGGCGTCCTCCGCCCAGCTCTCATTCACTTTCTTCGTGTCGCGCGAGGAGAAGATGCCTTTCTGGATTTTGAACTGGAACTGGGTCTTGGCGGTGTAGTCCACCGCAATGCCCGGCCACTCGGCCTCGCCGTTCTGATCATATATATAGGAGCTGGCGAAGATGTGCTTGAACTCCTTGGAAATGGGGCAGCCCTCGATGATCTCTTTGAGGCCGGAAGAGTTGATATAGTGCTCGACGCGGACGCCGTGCTCCTCTCCATAGGCGTTGACGTTGCGGAACCAGTCGCGGACGCCCTCATAGAGGCGGATGTCGCGGCCGTAGTGGCGGAAGCCGGCCCTTGTGAGCTTGATGCCGGCCTTCTTGGCCTCGTCGTACATGAGCTTCATGTAGGCGAGGATGTTGCTGGCGTCCTGGCCGATGGCGATACCGTCGCTCTTCGTCCAGAACTCGGCCGGGGTCTGATGGATGGCCTGGATGAATCCGAACTCCTGCATGTTGCCGGGGGAGAGGGTCCCGTCGAAATCATATATAAGGGCCACTATAGGTTTTCTTCTCATAATCACGCAATTACTGATTTGTCGCCACAAAGATAGCAATTAAAGTGGTTTTAGTGTTGGAAAATGATTAACTTTGCGTTGTACTAAACCAACCTTTTGACATGGAACATTATCTTTCAAGACTTCAGGAGGCGACCCGTAAATTCTGGGATAAAAGCGCCCTCAACACCCTCGGAGGCGAAAGTTTCACCTACGCCGAAATGGCGCAGCGCATTGAAAAATTCCATCTTGCATTTTCTGCGGCAGGCATTAAGAAAGGGGAGAAGATAGCCCTGTGCGCCTCTAATGGCGCCCGCTGGGGCATGGTTTTCCTCGCCGTCAACACATACGAAGCAGTCATCGTTCCCATCCTCGCGGATTTCACCCCCGAGAACGTGACTTTCCTCACCGACCATTCCGAAAGCGTCATACTCTTCACCAACAAAGCCCGCTGGGACAAGTTGGAAAAGGATAAGATGCCGCTTCTGAAAGCCGTCATCGATGTCGACACCTTCAAGGTGATTTATGCCGTCGACGATAAGGTGAAGTCCGCTTTCGACAATGTCGACGAGGCATTCGCCGCCAAGTGGCCTAATGGCTATGGCCCCGACGACGTCGTCTTCCCGACCGACAACTGGGACGACCTCGCAGTCATCAACTACACCTCCGGCTCCACCGGCAACCCCAAGGGCGTCATGCTGGTCTACCGCAATTTCTCCGCGACTGTCGACTATTCGCAGAAGAACGTGCCGGCCGGTGAGAGGATGGTCTCCATGCTCCCGATGGCCCACATGTACGGCCTCGTGATAGAGTTTATCTATCCTCTTTGCAACGGCACCTCCATCTACTGGCTCGGCAAGGCTCCGACCCCTGCGACTCTCCTCAAGGCTTTCGCCGAGGTCAAGCCCTACCTTCTCATCACGGTACCCCTTGTCATGGAGAAGATCTACAAGTCCAAGGTGAAACCCACCCTCGACAAGCCCGCCATCAAGGTGGCCCTTAAGATCCCCGGCCTCCGCGGCATCATCTACAACAAGATCCGCAAGGAGCTCATTAAGGCCTTCGGCGGCGAAGTCCAGGAGTTCATCATGGGCGGCGCGGCCCTCAATCCCGAGGTCGAGCGCTTCTTCAAGAAGATCAAGTTCCCCTACCTTGTCGGCTACGGCATGACCGAGGCGGCCCCGCTTCTCGCCTATGAGCACTGGACCAAGTATGTCCCCGGCTCCTGCGGCAAGGCGGTCGACTGCGCCGACGTCAGGATCGACTCCGAAGATCCTCAGCACGTCGTCGGTGAGATTCAGGCCAAGGGCGACAACATCTGCATCGGCTACTATAAGAACGAGGAAGCTTCCGCCAGCGCCTTCACCGACGACGGCTACCTCAAGACCGGCGACCTCGGCATTATCGACGCCGACGGCAACATCTTCATCCGTGGCCGCTCCAAGAATATGATTCTCGGCCCTTCCGGGCAGAATATCTATCCCGAGGAGGTTGAGGCTGTGGTCAACAACGAGCCCTATGTGCTCGAGTCGGTCGTGGTGGACCGTGGCGGCAAACTCGTCGCTCTCGTCTTCCTCGATGAGCAGCAGATAGCGAAGGATCTCCTCGATGCGGAGCACATCTCCGACATCCCCGAGCTCATCCGCAACGGCGCCAACCGCAAGCTCCCCATCTACAGCCGCATCGTGACCGTCGAGCGCCAGGACAAACCCTTCGAGAAGACTCCGAAGATGTCCATCAGACGTTTCCTCTACAAATAAACTGACAAATTGTCACCTCCAATCCTTTGGAATACAATTTGACCTTTGCAGAACCGACTTGGAAACAGGTCGGTTTTGTCATTGAATCTAAATATAACACTATAATATTATGTCAAAGAAATTGAACAAGGGACAGATCGGGGTAACAACTGAAAACATATTCCCGGTCATCAAGCAGTTCCTTTACAGCGACCACGAGATTTTCCTCCGTGAGATTGTCGCCAACGCGGTGGATGCCACCGAAAAGCTCAAGGCCCTTGCCTCCAGCGGCGAATTCAAGGAAGAGGCCGGCGACCTTAAGGTTGTGATTGAGCTCGACGAAAAGAAAAAGATCCTCAAGGTCTCCGACAGCGGTATCGGTATGACCGCCGATGAGGTGGACAGGTACATCAACCAGATAGCCTTTTCCAGCGCAGGGGAGTTCCTTGAGAAATACAAGGACCAGATCGGCAGCATCATCGGCCACTTCGGCCTCGGCTTCTACAGCGCCTTCATGGTATCAAAGAAGGTGACCATCGACACCCTCTCCTGGAAGGAAGGCGAGAAGGCCGTCAAGTGGAGCTGCGACGGTTCTCCCGAATATGAAATGGGCGAGTCCGACAGGACCGAAAGGGGCACGACCATCACTCTCTACCTCGACGACGATTCTGCGGAATATGCCGAAAAGAGCCGCATCGAAGGGCTTCTCGGCAAATACTGCAAATTCATGCCGGTGCCCATCATCTTCGGCAAGGAGCAGGAGTGGAAGGACGGCAAGTACGTCGACACCGAAAAGGACAAGGTCATCAACAACATCGAGCCTCTCTGGACCAAGGCGCCGTCAGAGCTCAAGGAGGAGGACTACAAGGCCTTCTACAGGGCTCTCTATCCCATGAACGAGGAGCCCCTGTTCTATATTCACCTCAATGTGGACTATCCTTTCAACCTCACCGGTATCCTCTATTTCCCGAAGATCAAGGAAAGGGTTGCTATAGACCGCAACAAGATATCCCTCTACTGCAACAGGATGTTCGTCACGGACCACGTTGACAACATCGTGCCCGACTTTATGACTCTCCTTCACGGCGTGATCGATTCTCCTGACATCCCCCTCAACGTCTCCAGAAGCTATCTCCAGAGCGACGAGAACGTCAAGAAGATATCGACCTATATCACCAAGAAGGTCACCGACCGCCTCGAGGAGATTTTCAAGGACGAGAGGCCGGAGCTCGAGAAGAAGTGGGACA
>JAGCDT010000035.1 GCA_017651045.1 Bacteroidales bacterium
ACACGACCATCCCTCACGAGCAGGAGGCCCACTTCGGAGGTGCCCGCGTATTCATGAAGCCCGCCGCCCCCGGTACCGGTGTCAAGGCAGGTGGTGCCATGCGTGCCGTTTTCGAGTCCGCAGGCATCCAGAACGTCCTTGCGAAGTCCAAGGGTTCGGCCAACCCTCACAACCTCGTGAAAGCGACCATCGCCGCTCTCACCGAGATGAGGGACGCCTACACCGTGGCAGGCCTCAGGGGTATCCCCATGAGCAGAGTGTTCAACGGATAATTATAAGGAGGAAACAATTATGGCAAAACTTAGAATCACCCAGGTGCGCAGCACCAATGGCGAGACCAAGAAGCAGATAACCAGTCTCCGTACCCTCGGTATCCGCAGAATGAATCACACAGTTGAGGTTGAGAAGACCCCCATAGTTCTCGGCAAGCTCGAGAAGGTTCATCACCTCGTTAAGGTTGAAGAAATTGACTAAGGAGGAATTGAAGATGAAACTTGAAAACATCGCACCTGCAAAGGGTGCAACCCATAACACCAAGAGGGTTGGCCGCGGACAGGGTTCCGGCAAAGGTGGCACCGCCACCCGTGGTACCAAGGGCGCACAGTCCCGTTCCGGTTATTCCCACAAGATCGGCTTCGAAGGTGGCCAGATGCCTCTCCAGAGAAGACTTCCCAAGTTCGGCTTCAAGAACCCCACCAGGGTTGAGTACCAGGCAGTCAATGTCTCCGCTCTCCAGGCTCTTGCAGAGAAGACCGGCCTCAAGGCCATCGACACTGAGGTGCTCGTCGGCGCCGGCTTCGCTTCCAAGAACGACCTTGTGAAGATCCTCGGCAACGGTGAAATCACCGCCGCCCTCGAAATCACAGCCAACAAATTCTCCGCATCCGCCATCGCCAAGATCGAGGCGGCCGGAGGCAAAGCAATCGTAATCGAATAGCGATGAGAAAGTTCATAGAGACAATAAAGAACATCTACAAGATCGAAGAGCTCCGCAAGAGGATCGGCTACACGATCCTTCTTGTGCTGATCTATCGTCTGGGGTGCTTCATTGTACTCCCCGGCATTGATCCCGGACGTCTCGCCGACCTGCAGAACAGCACCCAGGAAGGTCTCGTAGGCCTCCTCAACATGTTCTCCGGTGGTGCGTTCGGCAACGCTTCGATCTTCGCTCTCGGCGTGATGCCCTACATCTCGGCATCCATCGTCGTGCAGCTGCTCGGCATTTTCCTCCCGTCCTTCCGCAAAATGCAGATGGAAGGCGAGAGCGGCCGCAGGAAGATGAATCAGATCACCCGTTATCTGACCATTCTCATCCTCTGCATCCAGGGCCCCGCCTACGTTACCGGTATGATTCCGCGCAACGCAGTCGCGGCCACCTGGAGCGGATTCGCTTTCAATCTGATCTCCACGGTTATCCTTATGGCCGGCTCCATGTTCGTCATGTGGCTCGGTGAAAGGATTACTGAGCGTGGCATCGGCAACGGTATCTCTCTCTTGATTATGATAGGTATCGTGGCCCGTCTGCCTTACGCGCTCGTCGCGGAGTTCGGCCAGAAATTTACCGGCAACGGACTCGGCGGTCCGCTTATCCTCATCGTCGAGCTCGTTATCTGGTTCTTCGTCCTTGTGGCTGCCATCGCTCTCGTGCAGGCCGTCCGCAGGGTTCCCGTCCAGTACGCGAAGAGGGTTGTCGGCAACCGTCAGTATGGCGGTGTCCGTCAGTTCGTCCCTCTGAAGATCAATGCGGCAGGCGTTATGCCTATCATCTTCGCCCAGGCGCTGATGATGTTCCCGATCTTCTTCGCCCGCTTCGACGCGACCCGTGGTTTCGCCGCCGCGATGTCCAACTACACCGGACTCTGGTATAACCTCACATTCGGCATCCTCGTCGTAGTCTTCACCTACTTCTACACCGCCGTCACGGTCAACCCCAATATGATGGCAGAGCAGCTGAAGAAAGACGGAGGATTCATTCCCGGAGTGAAGCCCGGCAAGAAGACCGTTGAGTACCTCGACGACATCATGTCGAGAGTTACCCTCCCCGGTTCCATCTTCCTGGCGTTTATCGCCATCCTCCCCGCATTTGCTACGCTTCTCGGTGTCAACAACCGTTTCGCAAGCTTCTACGGTGGTACTTCACTCCTTATCACTGTCGGTGTCGTCCTCGACACACTGCAGCAGATTGAAACCTACCTCCTTATGCGTCACTACGACGGTCTGATGAAGACCGGCCGTCTGACCGGACGCTCCGGAATGTAGTTAAAAGAATATAATCGGAAGTGCAAAGATGGTAAGGCCGAAGACAGAAGAAGAGATAGAGCTCCTGCGGATCAACGGAGAGCTGGTGTCCAAGACACTGGCAGAGGTCGGTAAGCTGGTCGCCCCTGGTGTGACAACCGCTGAGTTGGACAGGGTGGCCGAGACCTTTATCCGTGACCACGGCGCAGTCCCTTCTTTCAAGGGTTTCGAAGGCTTCCCGTCAGCGCTCTGCATCTCGGTCAACGATGTCGTCGTCCACGGTTTTCCGTCGGACTACATCCTCAGGGAAGGCGACATCGTGTCCGTAGATTGCGGCACCTTCTATAAAGGCTACAACGGTGATTCCGCCTACACCTTCCCTGTCGGGGAGGTCGACGAGGAAACGGCAAAACTTCTTGCCGTCACCAAGGAGAGCCTTTATAAGGGCATCGACGCTGCGGTGGCCGGAAACCGTGTCGGCGACATCGGCTACGCGGTACAGTCTTACGCGGAGTCCTTCGGTTTCTCCGTCGTCCGTGAGCTTGAAGGCCATGGACTCGGGACCAAAATGCACGAGGAGCCTGGAGTTCCCAATTATGGGCGCCCCGGCCGCGGCACTCGTCTTCCCGAAGGCCTCGTAATCTGTATCGAACCCATGATCTGCGCTGGTTCAAGAGGGGTGTATCTTGCAAGAAACGGTTGGGCAGTACACACCTCGGATCACCGCAATTCGGCTCACTACGAGCTTACGGTCGTAGTCCGTAAAGGCCGCGCCGAACAGCTTTCCACTTTCGAATATATCGAGAAGAAATCTATCCAGTAATCTTAAAGTGATATTCCAATGTCAAAACAGGTAGCAATCGAGCAGGACGGCACGGTCATCGAGACTCTCCCCAACGCAATGTTTAGGGTGGAGCTGGAGAACGGCCACGTCCTTCTGTGCAACATTTCAGGCAAGATGAGGATGAATTTCATCCACATCCTTCTTGGTGACCGCGTTAAGGTCGAAATCTCACCTTACGATCTTACCAAGGGCAGAATTTCTTTCAGATACAAATAAAAATTCCATCAAGATGAAAGTCAAGACATCCATCAAGAAGCGCAGTGAAGACTGCAAGATCGTCAGGCGCAAAGGCCGCCTCTACGTGATCTGCAAGAAGAACCCCAAGTTCAAAATGCGTCAGGGATAATATCCAGTGTAACCAATAAACCAAGTATAGAACTATGGCAAGAATAGCCGGTGTTGATTTACCCAACAACAAAAGAGGAGAGATAGGACTTACCTATATCTTCGGAATCGGTCGCAGTTCAGCCCGTAAGATTCTCGACGATTGCGGCATTGACCGTGGCATCAAGGTCGGAGACTGGAGCGACGAGCAGATTGCGGCAATCCGTACCTTAATCAACGAGGAGTACAAAATCGAAGGTGAACTCCGTTCAACCGTCCAGATGGACATCAAGCGCCTCATGGACATCGGTTGCTACCGTGGCGTCCGCCATCGTATCGGCCTCCCCGTGCGCGGTCAGAGCACCAAGAACAACGCCCGTACCCGTAAGGGTAAGAAGAAGACCGTCGCCAACAAGAAGAAAGCGACCAAATAAAGTCTGATGAATTATGGCAAAGAAAACAACAACCACCAAGAAAAGAGTTGTCAAGGTTGACGCTTATGGCCAGGCCCATATTTCATCGACCTTCAACAACGTCATCGTGTCTCTCGCCAACTCCGAGGGCCAGGTTATCAGCTGGTCTTCCGCAGGAAAGTGTGGCTTCAGAGGCTCCAAGAAAAACACCCCCTACGCCGCCCAGATGGCAGCCGAGGACGCTTCCAAGACAGCGTTCGACGCCGGTCTCCGCAAGGTGAAGGTGTATGTCAAGGGCCCCGGTTCCGGACGTGAGTCCGCCATCAGGACCATCAACAATGCAGGTATCACCGTCACCGAGATCATCGACGTGACCCCGATGCCTCATAACGGATGCAGACCGAAAGGCCGTCGTAAAGTTTAATTTTTAAATCAGTAGATTACTATGGCAAGATATACCGGTCCCAAGACCCGCATAGCGCGCAAATTCGGCGAGCCCATCTACGGCCCTGACAAATATTTTGAGAAGAGGAACACGCCTCCGGGACAGCACGGTCTCGCTGCAAAGCGCAAAAAGACCAAGGAGTATGGTACCCAGCTCAAGGAGAAGCAGAAAGTCAAGTATATGTACGGTGTGCTCGAGCGCCAGTTCCGCAACACCTACGAGAAGGCTGCCCGCATGAAGGGCCAGACGGGTGTCAACCTCGTCCTCCTTCTCGAATCCAGGCTTGACAACATTGTCTACCGCCTCGGTATCGCCCCCACCAGGCCTGCTGCCCGCCAGCTTGTCCTCCACCGTCACATCCGTCTTAACGGAAACATCTGCAACGTCCCTTCCGCACAGGTCAAGGCTGGCGACACCGTCTCCGTCAGGGAGAGGTCCAGGAGCCTTGAGGTTATCCAGGAAAGCGTTGCTTCAGCAAGGAAGTACTCCTGGCTCGAGTTCGACGCCCAGAATCTCAGCGGCAAGTATCTCAACGTTCCCCTTCGCGAGGAAGTTCCCGAGACCATCAACGAGCAGCTCATCGTCGACCTCTACTCCAAGTAAGATTAACACCTCAACAAAGAACTATTATGGCAATCTTAGCATTTCAAAAACCGGATAAGGTAATCATGCTCGAAGGCACGGATACCGTAGGCCGTTTCGAATTCAGGCCGCTTGAGCCCGGATACGCACAGACCATCGGCAACGCCCTCCGCCGCATTCTCCTTGCATCTCTGGAAGGCTATGCCATCTCCTCCATCAGGATCAGCGGTGTGGACCAGGAGTTCGCAACCATCCCTGGTGTGATCGAGGCTATGCCCGAAATCATCCTCAACCTCAAGCAGGTCCGTTTCAAGAGGATGGTCGAGGGTGTCGACTCCGAGATGGCCAACATCACCATCAGCGGCAAGCAGGAGTTTACCGCCGAGGATATCTCTGAAGGATTGTCTTCTTTCAAGGTGTTGAACCCCGGTCAGCACATTTGCTCACTCGAACCGTCCGTCAAACTTGAGATCAACCTCAACATCACCAAAGGCCGCGGCTTCGTCCCCGCCGAGGAGATGAGGGATGAGAACACGCCCATCGGGACCATCCCCGTGGACGCCATCTACACCCCTATCAAGAAGGTCAACTGGTCTTATGAGAACTGGCGTGTCGAGCAGAAGACCGACTACGAGAAGCTCAACCTCGAGATTGTTACCGACGGCAGCATCACCCCCAACGCAGCCCTTCAGGATGCGGCTTCGATCCTTATCTATCACTTCAAGCTCTTCACCGACGACAAGAAACTCGCCGTTGACGAGGCTGTGTCGCACGACAGCAAGGATCTTGACGAAGAGTCACTCAGGATGAGGCATCTCCTCCTGACCAAGCTCTCCGACATGGGCCTTTCCGTCAGGGCTTTCAACTGCCTCAAGGCAGCTGACATCGACACTTTCGCCGACCTTGTGTCCTACTCAAGGAACGAACTCATGAAGTTCCGCAACTTCGGCCGCAAGTCCCTGGGCGAGATCGACCTTCTCGTCGAGAAGATGAAGCTCTCATTCGGGATGGATGTTACCAAGTACAATATTGAACCCAAGAAAAAGAACGTTTAGCAATGAGACACAATAAAGCAGTCAATCATCTTGGACGTCAGAGCGGTCACCGCAAGGCCATGCTTTCCAACCTCGCGTGCTCCCTTATCCTCCACAAGAGGATCCAGACCACCGTTGCCAAGGCAAAGGCCCTCAAGCCCTATGTCGAGCCGCTCATCACCAAATCAAAGGACGATTCCACCCACTCTCGCCGCGTCGTTTTCAGCTACCTCAAGGACAAGAAGGCAACCGCCGAACTTTTCCGCACGATAGCTCCCGCCATTGCCGACCGTCCCGGCGGATACCTCCGTATCCTCCACACCGGTTTCCGCAAGGGTGACGCTGCCGAGATGGCGCTCATCGAGTTCGTCGACTTCAACGAGGCAGCCCTCGCATCCGCTGAAAAGCAGGCGAAGAAGGCCACCCGTCGCAGCCGCGCGAAGAAGGCCGCTCCTGCAGCAGAGGCTCCCGCCGCTCCCGTGGCTGAGGCCCCTGTCGAGGAAGCTCCCGCTGAGGAGGCTCCCGCAGCAGAAGAGCCCAAGGCTGAATAAGTTAGCCTTAAGACGTGAATTCCCCGTAGAAACTCTCTGCGGGGAATTTTTCTTTTTAGGGAAAATCGAGTATCTTTGTATTCTATACAAATGATTTCAAAATTCTATCGTTATGGATCTTAATATTTTGTTCTATGCGGTTCCTGCAGCGTCGGTAGTGGCGCTCCTGTTCGCCTGGATTTTCTTCCGTCAGATGATGAAGGAAAGCGAAGGCAACATGACGATGAAAGAGATCGCCCAGTACGTCCGTGAGGGCGCCATGGCGTATCTCAAGCAGCAGTACAAGGTTGTCGTGATCGTGTTTGCGGTCCTCGCAGCCCTGTTCGCAGTGCTGGCCTACGGCTTCGGCGTGCAGAACCCCTGGGTTCCGTTCGCCTTCCTGACCGGCGGTTTCTTCAGCGGCCTTGCCGGTTTCGTCGGCATGAAGACGGCGACCTACGCCTCCGCCCGTACGGCCAACGCGACCATGCGTTCGCTCAACAGCGGTCTTAAGATCGCGTTCCGCAGCGGCGCTGTCATGGGCCTTACCGTCGTCGGTCTGGGACTTCTCGATATCTCTATCTGGTGGGTGATCCTCAGGGCCTTCGTCCATGAGGCGTCAGACGCCCAGACCCTTGTCGTCATCACCACGACGATGCTCACCTTCGGCATGGGTGCATCCACCCAGGCCCTCTTCGCCCGTGTCGGCGGCGGTATCTACACCAATTCCGCTGACGTAGGCGCCGACATCGTCGGCAAGGTCGAGCAGGACATCCCTGAAGACGACCCGCGCAACCCCGCAACCATCGCCGACAACGTCGGTGACAACGTTGGCGACGTCGCCGGTATGGGCGCCGACCTCTACGAGTCCTACTGCGGTTCCATTCTCGCGACCATGGCTCTCGGTGCCTCCGCCTATTTCTCGCAGGGCACTGCCGTCCAGATGAGGGCCATCTTCGCCCCGATGATGATTGCCGCCATCGGCGTCATCCTTTCCATCGTCGGTATCTATGTCGTCCGCACCAAGGAAGGCGCTTCCCTGAAGGACCTTCTCGGCTCCCTGAGCCGCGGCACCAACCTCAGCGCGATTCTCATCGCCCTCCTGTCGTTCGGTGTCTTCTATGTCCTCGGATTTCCCAACTGGTGGAAACTCTCCCTCTCCGTCATTTCCGGTCTTCTCGCCGGCGTCATCATCGGAAAGGTGACCGAGTACTACACCTCCCACTCCTATAAGCCGACACAGAAGCTCGCAGAGAGCTCCCAGACCGGTCCCGCCACGATCATCATCGGAGGTGTCGGCCTCGGCATGATTTCGACCGCGATTCCCGTCGTGACGATTGCCGTTGCGATCCTTCTCGCCTACGGCTTCGCGACCGATTTCGTCTTCTCCACCGCGACCCTCAGCTTCGGCCTCTACGGCATCTCCATCGCCGCGGTCGGTATGCTGTCCACCCTCGGCATCACCCTTGCGACCGACGCCTACGGCCCCATCGCCGACAACGCCGGCGGCAACGCCCAGATGTCCGAGCTCGATCCCTCCGTCCGTGAGAAGACCGACGTCCTCGATTCCCTCGGCAACACGACCGCCGCGACCGGCAAGGGCTTCGCCATCGGTTCGGCGGCACTTACGGCTCTTGCCCTCCTCGCTTCCTACATCGAAGAGATCAAGATCGGCTTCTCCCACATGGCCCAGAAGGGCGGTGAGCTGGCATCTGAGTTTGCCGCTCTCTCCCAGGGTTCCATTACGGACATCGTCAACTACTACGACATCACTCTCATGAACCCGATGGTCCTCGTCGGCATCTTCATCGGCGCAATGATGGCCTTCCTCTTCTGCGGTCTCACCATGAACGCAGTCGGCCGCGCCGCCCAGAAGATGGTCATCGAGGTCCGCCGCCAGTTCCGTGAGATCGCCGGTATCCTCGAAGGCAAGCAGCGTCCCGACTACACCAGCTGCGTCCGCATCTCGACCAAGGCGGCTCAGCACGAGATGATATTCCCGTCGCTTCTCGCCATCATCGTCCCGATGCTCGTAGGCATCATCCTCGGCCCTGCAGGCGTCATCGGACTTCTCGCCGGTGGCCTCGGTGCCGGCTTCGTCCTCGCAATCTTCCTCGCCAACTCGGGCGGTGCCTGGGACAATGCGAAGAAGTATGTCGAGGAAGGCCATTTCGGTGGCAAGGGCTCCGTCAATCATCACGCGACCGTCGTCGGTGACACCGTCGGCGATCCGTTCAAGGACACCTCCGGTCCTTCACTCAACATCCTCATCAAGCTGATGAGCATGGTGTCTATCGTGATGGCCGGTCTCACCGTGATGCTTCACTGATGAAAGCCTGGAAAGTCTTGCTTTTTATCTGCGGCGTCCTCGCTCTCTTCTGCATTGGTTGGGCTGTGTTCCCGGCAGAGGGTATCGAGGTAGGGGACCTGCGTTTGAAATTCGCTTCGCTTGAGCGTTCAAAGGCGGAAGCCGATGAAAGCAAGATGGATGTCGACTCACTTCTGCGTGCCATCGACGGGAGTTTTCTCATGGACTCCGTCGATGACACGCTTTCTTTCTACAAGAAATTTTTCACGGAGAATGCCGACAGGATCCACCTCCCCGGCAACGACTACCGCTTCTTCGACGATGTGTTCGCCGATTTCGAGAGGGCGGAAGCCGACGGCAAACTCTACAGGATAAAGCACTACGGCGACTCCCAGCTTGAGATGGACCGCATCTCCAGCGTGTTGAGGCAGGGCCTCCAGGAGCGCTTCGGCGGCATCGGCACGGGCATGTTCCCGGCGCTTTCCAATGTGCCGTCTTCGTCGGTCAACGCGTCGTATTCCGGTGGCATGGTCCACTACACGATGTACGGCGACTCCACGACCGTGCGCGCCCCTCATACGCGCTACGGCCCCATGGCGCAGCTCACCAACCTCTACGGCCCCGGCACTGTCACGATGAGGGTTTCCACCGCCTCCACGGTGAAGCCGCTCGCGATGACATTCTCAAGGGTTTCCGTTCTCGCCGGGCGTTTCGGCGAGGGCTTTAAAGTGTCGGTGAAAGCCGACACCCTCCGCCCCGAGCCCGTCGTCCTTTCCAAGGACACCCTCGGCGCCGCCCTCGTCTCCTTCGACCTCGGCAAGAAGGTGAAGAAGGCTGTCCTCAGCCTTGGCGGCAGCTGCGAGATCTACGGCGTCTATGCCGACGGCTCCTATGGCGTCGCTGTCGACAATATCCCCCTCAGGGGCTGCTCGGGCACCATATTCACCCGTATCAACCCCACTGCCGTGGCCCGCGGTCTCGAGCTTGACGGCACCAGGATCATCATCCTCCAGTTCGGCGGCAACTACATGCCCGTTACCAAGTCCCAGAAGAACATCGACCAGTACACGGCCAAGATTGCCGAGCAGATCAAATATTTCCACTCTGTCGCTCCCGATGCCAAGATTATCTTCATCGGGCCTTCAGATATGGGACGCTCCGTCGGCGGCCGCATCCAGACCTGGCCATTCCTTCCCGAGATGGTCGAAGCCCTCAGGAAGACCGCCCTCGAAAACGGCGCCGCCTTCTGGGATATCTTCCACATGATGGGAGGCGAGAATTCCATGGCCCGCTGGGTGGCCCACCGCCCTCCTTATGCGGGTCCGGACTATATCCATTTCACGACCAGAGGCTCCGACATCGTCGGTGATGCCTTTACCCGGTCGCTGCTTATCTATTACGATTTCTACACCCTTCGTAAGAGTCTTCCTCAGGCGAAGGTCGAAAGCTACATGAGGAAATGAGAAGGCTACTTCTGGCAGCGACACTCCTTCTCGTGCTTTCAGCGCCCCTTTCAGCTCAACTGCGTCACAGGAGGATCCCCCGCTTTGGCTTCTTCGATGTCTCGAAGAATGTCGTCCAGTTCCCGGGCGGCAGGGGAGCGGAGTTCGACACCTTCCTCGGTAAGATGGACACCCTGGTGCGCCGTGGCTATGGCGACCTCCGCATAGTCCACATCGGCGGCTCCCACGTGCAGGCCGGTGTCTGGACCCACCAGCTGCGCCGCAACCTCCTTTCGCTCCGCTACGGCCTTGACGGCGGCCGCGGACTGGTCTTCCCCTTCGCCGCGGCAGCCACCAACACGCCCATGAGCTACTGCTCGTCGGCGACCGGTGCCTGGACCTTCACCCGCTGCCTCAAGCCCGACCCGGCTATCCCTCTCGGCGTAAGCGGCATCGAGGTCTCGACCTCGGACCCGACGGCTACGATCCTCATCGACCTCACCGAGCGCAACCCGCGCGAATGGTCGCCGAGATTCACCTTCCGCAGCGTGGATGTCCTCGGCACCGCGACCTCCGGCGAGACCTATCCCGTCGTCATCATGGACAGGGACACCCTTAAAGGCGTGTATAACGGCGCTCACTGGCATTTCGAGCTCCCGCACTACACCGAGTACATCCGTGTCGGCTTCAAGGGATTTCCGGGCAGTTTTTCCCTCACCGGACTTTTCCTCGACAACCCTGCCGAAGGGCTGACGGTGAGCGGTATAGGAGTCAACGGCGCGAGCACATGGTCCTACCTGAAGTGCCGCGATTTCGAGCGCGACCTCGCCCTGCTGAACCCCGACCTCGTCATATTCTCCATCGGCATCAACGACATCCAGGGGACCGAGTTCGACCCCTCTGCATTCATTGCCAACTACAGGAAGCTCGTGGCCAGGGTCCGCAATGCCAACCCGCGCTGCGCCATCCTCTTCACCTCCAACAACTCAAGCTACTACAAGGGCAAGGAACCCAACCGCTTCACCGGCGATGTCGAGGAGGCGTTCCGCTCCCTTGCGAAGGAGTACAAATCGGGCTTCTGGGATCTTTACGACCTGATGGGCGGCATGGGCTCGGTCCGCACCTGGGAGGCCCACGGCCTCGTGCGTGGCGATAAAGTTCATTTCACCACCGAAGGCTATGACCTTCTCGGCGACCTTCTGTTCAACGCCATAATGGATTCGTATTCGGACTATATAAAATGACGGCCGGAGGTGTCATACTGCAGTTTGTGAAGGACCTGTTCTCGTTCGACCAGGCCCACCCCCTGCTGTTCACCCAGTTCTACTTCTGGGCATTCTTCGCCCTGGTGTTCGCCGTTTTCAGCCTTCTCCATTCGAAGGTCCTTCTCCGCAACACCTTCCTTTTCGCCGCCAGCATATTCTTCTACTACAAGACCAGCGGACTTTTCGTCATCCTCCTGCTGTTCACGGTGGTTTTCAACTACTTCGCGGCCATGCGGATCCCGCTGTGCAAGAGCGATCGGGCCAAGAAGTCGCTGATGATATGCGGGGTGGCCGTCGACCTGTCGCTGCTGGCCTATTTCAAGTATGCGTATTTCCTGACGGACCTTGTCAACGGCCTGCTCGGGACGCAGTTCGAGGTGTTCGACATATTCGCCTACATGGGCAACGGCTTCTCGACCACGGGCGGCTTCGACGTCGGCAGCATTTTCCTCCCTGTGGGCATATCGTTCTTCACCTTCCAGGCTATCAGCTACATCGTGGATGTCCGCAAGGGCAAGATCGCCCCGGTGCAGAACTTCCTGGATTTCGGGTTCTACCTCACGTTCTTCCCGCAGCTTGTCGCCGGCCCCATCGTCCGTGCGACGGAGTTCACCGCCCAGCTCCACAAGCCCTATTCGCTCAGCCGCAACTGGTTCGGCATAGCCATCTTCTGGATACTCAACGGTCTCACGAAAAAGCTCGTCCTGTCCGACTACATCGCGGTCAATTTCTGCGACAGGGTGTTCGAGAATCCCCTGATGTTCAGCGGATTCGAGAATCTAATGGCCCTGTTCGGCTATTCCCTTCAGGTCTATGCCGACTTCTCCGGCTACACCGACATAGCGATAGGCGTGGCCCTTCTGATGGGATTCTACCTGCCCAAGAACTTCAACTCGCCCTACAAGGCGAAGAACGCCGGCGAATTCTGGAAAAGGTGGCACATGTCGCTGTCCAACTGGCTAAAGGACTACCTCTATATCCCCCTCGGCGGCAATCGCAACGCCACTCCCGGGACCTGGATCTGCATCTGCAGCATAGCCCTCATCGCGATATTCCTTTCCAAGAGCGTATGGGTGGCCGCAGCGGTCGTGGTCATAGCCATAGCCCTCGGCACCTGGGCCGCCGTCAGCCCCGATTCCCGCCGCAAGATCGTCACCAACATCAACTCGATGAACACGATGCTCCTCGGCGGCCTCTGGCACGGCGCGAGCTGGAATTTCATGATCTGGGGCGGTCTCAACGGCATAGGAATGATTATCTACAAGTTCTGGAAAAGCTGGAACGTCTATGTCAGGACGGCCGTCGCGGCCTTCGTGACGCTCGTGCTCGGGCTGCTTGCGAAGTTCTTCCCCGCTCCGGCGTGGAACCTCTTCTTCGTGTGGATGTGCATCACCCTGGCCGGCGCCCTTGTCCACGCCGTCTATCACGCGACCGGCGCGAAATGGGAGTTCAAGTGGCTCGACACGGCGTGGGCGGTCTTCCAGACCTTCGTGTTCATCACCTTCACCCGCCTTTTCTTCCGTAGCGGCTCCAACCTCGACCCCGCCGAAGCCAACGAGACTGCATGGGCCACTGCCCGCAATATGGTCAACCAGATAGGCTCGGCCTGGGATCTCTCCAAGGTCCCCGCGATGCTCTGGGAGTACCGAGCCGTCTTCATCCTCATCGTCGTGGGCCTTGTCATCCACTGGCTCCCCGAGCGCTTCAAGAGACGCTACCGCATCTGGTTCGCAAAGCTTCCCCTCCCGGCGATGGCCCTTGCCGTCATCATCGCCATCTTCATCTGCTACCAGTTCATCACCGCTGACCTGCAGTCCTTCATCTACTTCCAGTTCTGATTCTTTTTCATTTCGCGCATCCTTTTGTCATTTCGAGCGAAGTCGAGAAATCTATTTCCGAGAATTTTTTATATTTGTGATTCGGAACATAGTTTTCTATAGATGAAGCACTTTACTCTACCGAAAGACGGAGGGCTTATCGAGAAAGGACTTCCCGATGGGATCCTCCACGGCTTTGAAAGGATCAAAGCAGAGATTTTCGACGAATCAAGACAGGCCAGCTACGCCATTGCCGACATCATCACGGATGCAATAGCTGCGAGCGGCGACCGCACTTTCCGCCTCGGTCTCACGACAGGCTCGACCCCCAGGTCTCTCTACAACGAACTCGCCCGCCGCTATGAAGCCGGCAAGGTCTCCTTCAAGAATGTAGAGATCGTCTCCATCGACGAGTACTATCCGAGCTCAGTCAACGACCGCCAGAGCCGCAACTACAGGCTTCATGAGTCACTTCTCGACAAGGTCGACATCCCCGCGGAGAACATTTTCATCCCCGACGGCTCAGTGCCGCAGAATGAAGTGTCGGCCTACTGCGCGAAGTTCGACGCCATTGCCCGCAATCTCGACCTCCTTGTGATCGGTGTGGGCGAGCAGGGCCAGGTCGGTTTCAACGAAGCCGGCTCCAGGGAGAACAGCAGGACCAGGACGGTCCGCCTCTCCTACAAGTCCCGCAAGCGCCAGGCGCGCAATTTCAACGGCGACATGGCAGCGACTCCCGCTGCCGCCATCACCATCGGCATCGGCACGATGCTCACAGCAAAGAAGATCATCCTCATGGCCTGGGGTGAAGGCAAGGCGGAAGCTGTCCGCGCCGTCGTCGAGGACGCCCCCAACGACGCCATCCCGGCATCCTTCCTCCAAAGCCATGACGACATATCCTTCTATGTCGACGCCACCGCGGCCAGCCTTCTGACAAGGATTGTGGCCCCCTGGCTTGTCGGCCCTTGCGAATGGACAAAGAAGTTCATCCGCGGCGCCGTCGTCTGGCTCTGCCAGAAGGTCGGGAAGCCCATCCTCAAGCTCACTGAGAAGGATTATCTGGAGAACAACCTCGGCGAGATAATCGAGAAATACGGTCCCTTCGACAAGATCAATATAGAGGTATTCAACGACCTCCAGCACACCATCACCGGCTGGCCCGGCGGCAAGCCCAATGCCGACGACAGCACCCGCCCCGTCCCGGCCAAGCCTTTCCCGAAGACGGTCCTCATTTTCTCGCCCCACCCGGACGACGACGTCATCTCGATGGGCGGTACGTTCATCCGTCTCGTCTCCCAGGGCCACGACGTCCATGTCGCGTATGAGACCTCCGGCAACGTGGCGGTCCACGACGACGTGGTGCTCCAGCACATGGACTGCGCCTTCCAGCTCGGCTTTGCCGACAAGTTCGCCTCCGTCAAGGCTCTTGTCGACTCGAAGATTCCGGGCGAGCCCGAGCCGCGCGCCCTTCTCGACATCAAGGGCGCGATCCGTCGCAGCGAAGCCCGCGGCGCCGTCCGTTCATTCGGCCTCGACGACAACACCAATGTCCATTTCCTCAACCTCCCGTTCTACGAGAGCGGCGGCGTGAAGAAGATGCCGCGCACCCAGGCCGATGTCGACATCATCAAGAAACTCATCTCCGACCTCAAGCCCGACATGATCTTCATGGCCGGCGACCTCGCGGACCCTCACGGGACCCACAGGGTCTGTACCGAGGCCGCCCTCGAGGCCCTCGACCAGCTCCGTGAAGAGGGCTGCGACTGGCTCTCCGAGACCCACGTGTGGCTCTACCGCGGTGCCTGGATGGAGTGGGAGCTCGGCCGTGTGGACATGGCCGTCCCGCTTTCTCCCGACGAGATGATAAAGAAGCGCCACTCCATCTTCCGTCACCTCTCGCAGAAGGACATCGTCCCGTTCCCGGGCGACGACCCCCGCGAGTTCTGGCAGAGAGCCGAGGAGCGCACTCAGAACACCGCCAGGCTCTACGATGAGCTCGGAATGGCCGAATACCAGGCAATAGAAGTATTTTTGAAACTCTGTTAGATATATGAAAGTCATTATCAAAGAAACCCCCGCAGAGGGCTCCATCTGGGCAGCCCGCTACATCGCAAAAAGGATAAATGAAAAGGCAGCCGTATCCGACAAGCCTTTCGTCATAGGACTTTGCACAGGTTCCACTCCCATCGAGACCTACGCGGAACTCATCCGCATGGTCAAGGCCGGCGAGGTCTCCTTCAAGAACGTCATTTCGTTCAATATGGACGAATATGTCGGTCTCCCCGAGGATCATCCCGAGAGCTACCATTCCTTCATGCACAAATACCTTTTCGACCATATCGACGAGCCGGCTGAGAATATCCATATCCTTAACGGCAACGCTCCCGATCCGGCACTTGAGTGCGAGAAATATGAGGAAGCCATCGTGAAGGCCGGCGGTTTCGACCTCTTCCTCGGCGGAGTCGGCGAAGACGGCCACATCGCCTTCAACGAGCCCTTCTCCTCACTTTCATCCAGGACGCGCGTCGTGACACTCACCCGCGACACCCGCGAGGTCAATTCGCGCTTTTTCGGCGGCGACTGGAAGCTCGTGCCCGCCCAGGCGATGTCTGTCGGTGTGGCCACCGTGCTCTCCTCCAAGGAGGTCGTGATCCTTGCGTTCGGAAGCAAGAAGGCCCGCGCCATCAAGGATGCGGTCGAAGGCCCCATCTCCCACTACTGCACCCTTTCCGGCATGCAGAATCACCCTGCCGGCACCGTAGTCTGCGACGAGCAGGCCGTAGGCGAACTCAAGGTCTCCAGCTACCGCTATTTCAAGGCCGTGGCCGAGGCTGAAGGAGAATAGACAACCTTTTTTAAACCCAATAAATTATGAAAAAAGTACTTTTAGTCGCAGCTGCAATGCTCGCATTCGTGTGCGCCTCCGCTCAGAGCGCCGCTGACCTCGCCGCCTCTCTTCAGAGGATCGCTAACCTCAGGGATGCCAACAGCTCTTATCCCAAGAGCACCGGTATTTCCGAGATCGACTCCTACTCAAGCACTGTCTACAGGCTTTCCAATGCCGTGATCGAGAGCGGTGACGAACTTCACAGCCTCGCCGGTAAGGTGCAGGGCGGTGAGAAGGTCGACGCCAAGAGCGTTCTCAGCCTTTCCGCTTCCATCGCAGATGAAGGCCTTGAGGCAGCTGACCTCGTGAAGGCAGGTGAAGCCGCCGTCGCAAGGGAAAAACAGATTGTCGAAGCAGCCAAGAACGAGAAGAACCCTATGAAGAAGGCTAAACTTGCCGCCGACGCCGCCAAGGCCACCAACGCCATCGGCTACACGGCAAAAGCTGCTCCTATCATCGTTGAAGAGTCTGTTGCTCAGGGCAAGCTCGTCGAAGCACTCGCCAAGGCAGCAAAGGCTAAATAAAAGTCCGGAAAGGATTTAGATACGCATCCCTCGTCATCTATGGTGACGGGGGATTCTGCGTATAATGAGGCCAGGCGCAGGGCCATTACCATCCTGTGGTCGCCATGCGAAGTGAAGGCGCCGCCTTTCAGAAGCCGTCCGGTGAGAATCCTCTCTGAAAGGCCGATGCCGTGGATGGTCATGATGTCTTCTTCGATGTTGATGTCCACACCCATTTTGGTCAGCATCTCGAGAATTGCCTCGGCCCTGTCGCTCTCCTTGTGGCGCAGGCGCTCGACGCCGGAAATGACGCTCCTGCCCTTGCAGAAGGCTGCAAGCACGGCCACCACCGGAAAGAGGTCGGGGCAGTTGTTGAGGTCGGTGCGGAAAGCCTCGAGAGGGGAGTGCTGCACATGGATCGAGCCATCTTCGAGGACAGAGAGCGAGGCTCCTGCCTGGGCGAGAATATCCATTATGGAGATGTCGGCCTGAAGGGAGGAGGAGTCGAGCCCTTCGAGGGTCACGTCGCCTCCTATGGCTCCGGCGGCAAGGAAGCAGGCAGCTCCGCTCCAGTCGCCTTCAATATCGAACGAGGCCGCCTTGTAGGCCTGTCCGCCCTTGATTTTGAAGGTGATTCCCGAGCAGAGCCCCCAGTCGCGAGTCTCGGCGAAATCTTCGTCGCCTTCCATCTCGCATCCTGCCACGACGCCGAATTTTTTCATGACGTCGAGGGTTATGAAAAGATATGGAATGCTCTTGGGCTCGGTTACATACAAGGTGGACTTGTCGGCGGCCATGGGAAGGGCCATGAGCAGCCCGGATATAAGCTGGGAGCCGCTCCTGCCGTCGATCTCGGCCTTGCCGGGGATGATCGGACCGCAGACGGTCAGGGGCAGGTAGCAGTCGGTCTTGCGGGCTCCCGTCCTTTCGGGACGCAGGCTCACTCCGAAGGCGGCCATCACATCGTGCGCTCCTGAAAGCGGCCTCCCGAGGATGGTCTTCTCGCCGTCAATCCTGACGGGCGCGCTTCCCCTTGAAGCCACAATGGGGATAAGAAGCCTAGTCAGAAGCCCGGACTCGCCGACGAAAAGCTCGTCGACCGGGGCTTTGCCTCCGGTGATGCGGAGAGTGGCCCCGTCGCGCTTAATCTGCGCGCCAAGGGCCTCCGCGGCCTTTATTGCCGCCTCGCTGTCGTCGCACGGGGTGTAGCCCGACAGCACGGACTCGCCTTCGGCAAGTGCCGCGGCAAGGATGGCCCTCTGGGCGAAACTCTTGGATGCGGGCATCCTGAGGGTGACTGGCCCGAGTGGCTTGAAGGAGGATTTGCAGTAGAGGGCTTCCTTCATTTGGGAGAAAGGCCACTGGCCGGGCGCAGCCTCCTCGCCTTCCGAAAGGGAGGCATAGGTGAACGGCGCGCCGTGGGCGAGGCATTCGAGTCTCGAGGGCCTGCCCTCCTGACCCATCGCAAAGGCTATCAGACGGCCTTCAGGGGCCTTGTGATAGAGTTTGTACAGAGTCTCAAGATCTTCCTGGGAGACGGCCGTGGTGACGATCTTCACGATGTCGGCGCCCTGCGAAAGAGCTGTCGAGAGCACTCTTTCGAGTCTCTCGGCGGAAGGGGTGCCGTTAAAGTCGTGGAAGGAGACGATGAGCCTCGTCCCCCACTCTCGACAGGCGCTTTTAATCCTTCTGAGAGTCGTCAGGGGCGCCTCTGTCTCCACATCGGCGAATGCGGCCCCGGAAGCCACTGCGCGAAGGATTTTCCGCTCCGCTCCAGGGTCTTCAGCCTGGCGGCATGTCGCGATCAGCGGCACGTCGGTGGCGCTGAAAAGCTCCTCGATTTCGTCCTCCGAGAGGGGACAGCGGTCGAGGCGTATTTCGGCCATTTCAATCTCTCCGCTGTCAAGTAGAGAGAATATTCCTTCGAGGTTTTTTCCCTGGATCGAGGTGGTTATCATGTCTGATTCGGCGTCTTGGTATGGATTTTGTCCTAGGGCGGCGGGTTTTGCCCGGACGTGGCAAAGATACAAAAAAACGCTGCCATGCTTTTGCATTTAAAGGCAATATTTTATAACTTTGACTTTTGCACGAAACAAATCTTAAATAAAACTATTATGAAAAAGATTCTTTTGTTCGTTCTTGCAGGGCTGACCGCCATCACCCTCTCCGCCAAGGACAAGAAGGCTACCGCAGCCTCTGATGCTTTCCACTACGACGTTGAGTACGTCAAGACGACTGGCGACGGCATTGCCCAGGTCAAGGTCGGTTCCTACGCCAAGAAGGCCAACGTCGCGACCTCCGAGATCCGCAAGGACGCTGTCCACGCCGTCATCTTCAAGGGCTATGCAGGCACAGGCGCTGCAGTCCGTCCCCTTGCAAAGGATCCCGACGTCCAGTTCACAAAAGCTGATTTCTTCAATCAGTTCTTCGGCGGCAACGACTGGGAGCGCTACGTCTCCGACGTCCAGACCGGCAGCATGGAAGCGATGAAAGTCGGCAAGGAGTACAAAGTCTCCGCCGT
>JAGCDT010000036.1 GCA_017651045.1 Bacteroidales bacterium
CGTCATTTCGACGTCGTGACCTCGCAGGTCAAGGCCGTCCTCTACAATTTCTCCGCTGAGGATATGAAGAATATCGTCATCGCCTACGAGCCCGTCTGGGCAATCGGCACCGGCAAGACCGCGAGCGCGGCCCAGGCCGAGGAGATCCACGCCTTCATCCGCGAGACCCTCGCCGCCAAGTTCGGCAAGGAGCTGGCGGAGGAGACGACAATCCTCTATGGCGGAAGCTGCAAGCCTTCCAACGCGAAGGAACTCTTCGCCGAGAAGGACATCGACGGCGGCCTTATCGGCGGCGCGTCCCTCAAGGCGGATGACTTTGTTGCTATAGCTGAGGCTTTCTGATCCCGGTTATTCCAGGATTTTGACAACGGCAGCGATGCGGTCGGTCTTTGACCAGAGCCACACGGTGCCGTTTTCTATTTTCTGTACTTCAAACTGAACGTACTTACGGCTCTGGATGCTGTTTTCGGACGTCCACTGAAGGTCGCCCTTAATCTTCTCTCCCTTTGATGAAGGGATGACGCTTGCTGTCAGGGTGAAGAAATCGTCCATCGTGTCGTCGCCGACGCGGAATATGCAGTAGGTTGGGTTGAAACTGATCTGGCAGTCGTCCTCGTCGTAGGAGAATATGGTCTTGCCCTTTATGACGAGGCAGAGGTTATCGCTTTCGATAATCTCGGGCTCCATCTTATTCTTGTTGCAGGCCGCTGCAAGGACCAGAAGGAGAATTATGAGAGGAAGACGCTTCATTTGACGTTGATTTGCTTGACGATTATCTCCTTCGAGCCGTCCTGGAGCGTAATCTCGGCCTTGAGGAGGCCGGAGCGGGTCAGCTTATACAGGCAGTTGCTTGCCGGGGCGATGCTCCGCCCGTCGAAGCTCCAGAGGACTTCTGCGGCATTGGGAACGTTGTAGACGCGAAGAGGGATCTCTCCTCCAGAGGCGAAGCGGCCCTGCTCATCCCTTTCCACACCGTTGAAATATATAAAAGGCATGGAGCCGTCGCGGTAGGTCTTGGTGGTGAAGGAAAGGTTCTCGTAGATATTGCCGCTGACGCCGCCGTTTTCGAAGAAAATGCGAGTCTTGTAGGCTGTCTTGGGGGTGAGGCCTTCAATGAGGACATGATAGGTGCCGGTCTCAGCGGGGCTCACTTCGACCCTCTGGACGTTGGTGGTGCCGCTCTTGTACCATTCGACTACCACATCGCCCGTGTAGGTCGACGAGGAGGATGTGATGGATATGATCGCTGCATCCTGGAAGACACTGGCCGAGGCCGAAGTGACTGACGGGACAGGGGCGAATTCGTCGGTCACGGTGAAGCTCACCGAATCCCCGTTTTTCCTGATGTCGACAAGGGCGAGGAAGGAGTCGGTGCCGTCCCAGTAGACGAAGGCGGGATCGCCCTGAGGGGTGTAGGACTTGTAGGTCCCGTTGGGCCAGAACACCTGGGAGACTACGCTTGCGTTAGGATTGGCCGGGACCACGTCTGCACACTGGTGGGAGGGGACACAGTTGAGGGTGTTGGCCCTCCAGCGCAATTCGGCCGTCTTGTTGAGGACCAGGTTCTGGGACTGGTCTATATGATATATAAGGAGTCCCGTGCCACCGCAGTAGGCATCCCACTTCTGGGATGAGCGGCACTCGAAGAGGTAGTATTCTCCCGGGTTGTTGGTCTCCATTATATAATATTTGCCGCTGAGGTGGATGGGCTCGAGGGTGTGGGCTCCTACCGTGAGGGGAATACCTTCGCTGAGGCCAAGCTCGTGGCGGTCGATGGCGTTGTAGTAGGGGGGAGTGTAGCCGTTGTTGTTCTGGTTGCCGGCGTCCATGAGACCGAGACTGCGCCAAAGGCCTTTGCCGGTGCCGCCGCTGCCGCCGTAGTCGGTGTCGTAGAGGTCGGGAAGGCCGAAGGTGTGGCTGTACTCGTGGCAGAAGGTGCCGATGGAGGCCATCACGTAGTTGTTGTAGCCTTTGCGCAAAAGCTCGGAAGTGCAGGCGTAGGAATCGATGGTGACCCCGTCGAGAGTCAATGACTTGCCGGCATAGCTCAGGCGGTAGGCATGGGACCAGACGCAGTCGGCGTTATTGGCCGGATCGTCGGCCTCGTCATTGCCGGAGAACCAGATGAAGACGTTGTCGACCTTGCCGTCGCCGTCGTCGTCGTATTTGGAGAAATCGACATAAGGATCGGCCAGCGTGCATGCGTCGACAACCATCTGCTCGGGATTGACGTCGTTGCCTTCAGTGTTGTTGACGTTGGCGCCGTAGAAGGCCTGGGTCTGTGGAAGCGGGACCCAGTCGACTATGTCGAACTCGAAGTTGATCCTGCCGCTGAACTGGTCGTTGAAATAGGCTATCGCGGTGTCGTCACCTCCTCCTTTTATAATATTCTCAAAGAGGGATTTGCTGTAGACGTGGGACACATCGCTGAATTCCGCGAGGATGATCAGGCCGTGCTTGACTGCAGCTCCTGAAGACGCCTCAAAGGGATGGGCGCTCAGGAAGCGCTTCATCAGGTTGGGCCCCTCGGGGACCGGGGGGCCGCTCTTTTTGGCGGCGATCCTGGCTGAAATCAGTGCCTCGGGGAATCTCCCGGCTTCGGACAGTACAGAGGCCGGCGCCGGCTTTCCTGCAAGGAAAGAGGTCGGTCTCAGGATGCCCTCGCTATCGAAATAGGCGTAATAAAAAGCTCCGTCGGGGCCTCGCTTGACAAGCTTGCCGTCGGTCGTAGTGAGGTAATGGAAATGCTCGTCGCCGCTTGCAATCAGCGATATGGCCGATCCGTCGGGCTGAATAGCAGTCAGCTCGCTATGGCGGACACGTATTGCAAATGCGTCGATGCATAGCAGCAGAAGCGCTGCCAGAAATATTGCTGCAGGCTTTCTCATCACGGTCTTAGTACAGCACAAAGTTAATGAAAAAACCCTATAAAGCAAGAAGCCGGGCCGACGAAATCGCTTCGTCCCCAGCTCCATGACGTGTACTAAAACCTAAACCTTGCCCTTTAGATGCAAGTAAGGTTAAAAACGTTGCAGTCTTTTTGAAAAAAAATCAACTTTTTTTGAAATTATCTGCTGCCGCCGCCGTGGCCGCCGCCCGAGTAGCCGCCGCCACCGTGGCTGGAGGTGTGGCCGCCACCGCCGGACCAGCCGCTGGAGGAGCGTCCGGACGAGCTGTAGGAGCCGTAGGAGGAGGGTTTGGAGGCGATTGCCGTGGTGACGAAGGATGAGCCGAAGTTGGAGATGACGTTGATGGCCGACGGCGTGTAGGATGCGCCTTCTCCGCTGATGTACTGGGCGTATTCCTTCGGGTAGAGCTTCTTGAAGGCCTTGTCGACCTTTTCGGCGATGCCGAAGAGGGTGCCGTAGATCATGTACTGCTTCCACAGGTTGACTTCGCCGGCCTGCCTTTCGGATATGAGGGTGAAATCCGACAGGTAGTTCTTGAACTGAAGCAGGCGGCAGGCCTCGGTCTGCCCATTGCGGTCGAGGGTGGGGCCGTAGAGCTTGGCGTCGATGCCCTGGCTCCTGAACCATGCCATGCCTCTGTTGACGACTTCCTGGTTCCAGGTCGTGACCGTGGTGTAGTGGGATTTCGCCCAGGCGTTGAACTCGGACTTTTCGAGAATCTTATTGGAGCCGGAAGCGCGGAGAGCCATGTCGAAGAGTTCGGTCTCGCTCTTGCCCGCTTCGTAGGGGATTTCGTCGGCAAGGAATTGCAGAGTGGCCCTGTCCTTGCGGCCGCTCGGGTCTTCCAGTACCCTGAGGAGGCCGTTCTGCAGCCATTTTAGGAAGTAGGCGCCGATAAGATCCTTCTCCCTGTAGGGATTGTCGCGCTTCCAGCCGCGGGAAAGGACGGTGGCAGCAGCGTCCATATTGCCGCCGAGAGGGATGTCGCGCCACCACCCGGTGACCTTTGTCGTCCCGAACATGCCCTTGTGGAGGACGTGCCCCGTCTTTCGCCAGACTTTCTTGCCGATGAATAAACCCAGAAGGCTGAGGAAGATAAAGGTACAGATATCGGTGGAGGTGGTGTCGCCCTCGTCGTAGTGGTGGGATTCTCCCGGCCTTTTCATGGCGCTGCGTTCGAATTCCTCATAATTCTTGTCCATCGCAGGGCCGGGGAGGTTAAAGACGCTGTCGTCAAGACGGACTATCATCTTGAGGAACGTGCTGTCCCTGTCGTAGTATTCCTTGGTCACGAAATAGGCTCCGCCGTTGATCACTCCGGATCTGCCTTCCATCCCTTTCGTGCGGACCGAAGCGGTGTCCGGATTGATTTTTTTGTTCATCACGTAGATCTTGATCGCATCGGGAGAGACGTTCATATTCTCGTTGATGAACATGTGGCAGAATGCGTCGCAGTCGGAAAGATTCTTGACTGCGTCGTCGAGATAGTAGAAGATATTGACGTTCTGCAGGCCGTCCTTGCCGGAGGCCCAGCGGATGGCCTTTACGCGGCCGCCATTATTCTCCGAGAAGGCATATTTGCCGTAGAGTTCCAGGTTGGAGCTCTTTTTCCATATTTTATATGTGGTCTCTTCAAGAGGGACGTCGTCGATTTTCACGCTGACGTCGTGGATTTTCATTTTTTCATCCTTGAGGCTGTTGCGCAGGGTGCGCCAGCGTCCGGGCGCTGCGCAGAGATACCACTGCTCCATCACGAATGCGCTTCCGTCATCTTCGAGAAGCACCGACACATGGAGGCTGTCGATCCTGGCGGACGGGGGGACGTAGTCGCTCCCTTCCATCGCGAGGTTGAACATCTCGCTGAAAGGGCGGTTCCTTACGATGCGCGGCTCGAACATCTCCTTGTCGAAACGGCACATCACGATGACCTCGTTGTAGCGGCTCAGCGACTCGGTGTTGTAGGTGACGACCTCTCCCTTTTCGGTGACGGAGATCATGCCCGGGAAGCCGAAGCCCCATACCTTGACGTTCTCTGAGGTCCAGCGGCCTTTGCCGGTGCCGTTGCGGATTGTGACCTTCACGCTGCCGGGGGTGGAGGACAGGTCGTCGTTGATGAATTTGAAATTGAAGGCGTCGTAGTCGATGAAGCCCTGGACAAGGCCTGTCGCGGTGTAGGCCACCTTATGGACATGATGGCCATAGCTGCCCTTGCCCCAGCAGACCTCCACGCTCTCGGACCCGGTCTCGACTATGCCGCACTTGCCTTTCTTCTGCTCGAGGCTCTTGTCGACATCCCATCTCTCAAGGGTCTCATAGACGGCGCCCGTCTCGTCGGAGACCGTGAGGTCGCGGATCTTCATCTCCCCGAGGTGTCCGATGGGGATGTACCATTCGGTGCCGTCGACGGATTCGGTGTCCCAGGTCTGGGTGATGCGGGCGTCGCCGTTGCCGTCGATGAGCACGTCGACCTCGATGCTGTAGATCGCCTGGGCCTTTGCGCTGAAAGACAGCGCAATAAGGGCGAGCAGAAGAATCAGTGTTTTTTTCATGTGGCCTGGAGAAAAAATAAAGGCCCGCTTTCAGGCGGGCCTTGAATTAAGCAGGAGTCTTATTTTGCAGCCTCGACGGAAACCTTGCGGAATTCCTTGAGGTCCTTCATAAGAGCAAGAGCAGCCTTGCGGGCGCGAGCGCCAGCGGCTTTGTTGCCTTTTACTACCTGAGCTTCAGCGTTCTTCGCGTAATCTGCGAACTCAGCTGCGATTTTTTCAACAAGCTTTTTCATTTTTATTGATTTTGGTTTTTAAAAAAAACTGATTTGCTATCAATCCAGCGAAAGGTATGTAAAAAAATTGAATTACCAAAATATTTCCGTAAAAAAACGGGCTAAATACTTGATTTTTCGCAATTTTTCGCTGTTTCTTCCTTTTTTGGAGCCGTGTTGAGGAAATTCATCGCTCTTTCCGGTCCCTGGGTCACCAGGATCTTGATCCCTTCGGCTATACGGTCGGACACCTCGGCGACGATGGCTTTTTCTTCCTCGGAAAGGTCTCCGAGCACAAAATCAATCTGTTGTCCGCGTCCGAAATCGTTGCCGATACCGACTCGGATACGGGCCCAATCCTCGGTCTCGAGGAGGTCGGCGATGTTCTGCAGACCGTTGTGGCCACCGGCGCTGCCGCGCTCTCTCATGCGGATCTTCCCGAAGGGGAGATTGAGGTCGTCGGAGATGACCAGCAGGTTCTCATTGGGGACGCTTCTGTGCTGCAGGTGATAGCGGACGGCCTTGCCGCTGAGATTCATATAGGTCGAGGGCTTGAGGAGCGCCAGTTTGCGCCCTTTCCAGCTGACCTCGGCCACTTCGCCGTAGCGCGTGGGTAAGAAAAAGGTGTTGAACGCTTTTGCGAAAGCGTCCAACACCATAAATCCGATGTTGTGGCGTGTCGAAGCGTATTCCGCTCCGATGTTGCCCAGTCCGACGATAAGGTATTCCATAACGGCGGGCTGACCGGGTCTTAAGCCTCAGCCTCAGCAGCGGCGGCCGCGGAAGCGCGGGTCGCTTTGACGGCGCAGATGATGGTCGTCTTGGGGGAGAGGATGGAGAAGCCATCAAAGCTGAGGTCTCCGGCAGTGAGCCTCTTGTCGAGACCGAGAGGGGAGATGTCCACCTTGAGAGAATCGGGGAGATTCTTCATCAGGCCGCTGACGCGGAGTTTGCGGGCGAGCTGGGTGAATTTACCACCAGCCTGGACACCCACCGGGTGGCCTTCGAGGGCGAGGGGAACGTCGATTGCGATCGGCTTGTCTTCGCTGACGGCGAGGAAGTCGATGTGGAGGCACTCGTCGGAAACGGGGTGGAACTGGAGTTCGTGAAGAATCGCGGTGAAGTTCTTACCGTTGGAGAGAGTGATGTCGACGATGAAGGATGAGGGGGTGTAAAGAAGACCCTTAAGATCCTTCTGGGAGACGGTGAAAAGGACGTTCTCGATGCCGCATCCATATAGGTTGCAAGGTACGAGACCTTCCCTGCGGAAGGCTTTGATGACGGCTTTGTTGCCTTTTTCGCGGATGGTTCCGCTGAGAGCGAAATGCTTCATTGCTTTTTTATTAAAATGTGTTACTCAGTCCGGGCTTTTCCCGGACCCCATTGCACCAAAAGCCCTTATGGCTTTTAAAGAGCGCGCAAAGATATGAAATTAAAATTTATTTGACAAGAGCCGTCGCATCGTTCCATGCAATCGAACTCTTGTAGAACTCGTTGAGATAGTTGCTGCCCGCCACAGGGAGGTACATGCTCAGGCCGCAGTCGGTGTTGATGCGGATGCTGAGGAAGAGGGGAGTGTAGGCGCAATAGACCACGGCTTCGGAAAGGACCGCGTCGAGACTTGCCAGATCCTCATCCGAAGCTCCTGCTTTGACAATGACGTCGCGGAGGTCGAAGAACCAGTGGCGGTCCCATCCGCTCACGTTGCGGCCGAAGCACTGGACCTGCTTGAATTTAAGCGATGCGATTTCGCTGCGGTATTTTTCAAACAGGGTCGCGCAGACTTCGGCGAGGGCGTCCATCGCATCGGTGTTGATAAGGGATATGGTCGCGGAACGGTAGGAGCCGGTCTGTTTTTCGTACTGCTCGAAGTAATCGGCGCACACGGTCTGAACCATGGGCACTGCCGGCTTGAGCAGGCACTCGCCGGCAAGCTTGTAGGCGATGCCCTGGGCCAGGATCTCGGTCTGGGAGAATGCCACAAGGGAGGCTTTGTCCTTCAGAGCGTAGGCCACCTCCACTCCGCCCATCAGGCAGGCGTCGAAGATGAGGTAGTCGAGCTTGAAGGGGATGGCTTCGGCGAAGTCCTGGATGTTGATTTCATAGGACTCGGTCTTGCCGTTGGCGTATTCCTGACCGACGCTCTTGACCTCGGGGAGGCCGTCTTCGGAGTGGATCTCACAGTAGCGGAAACTGCGCCTCGGAGCGCCCCAGAAATCGTCCTCGCCTTCTTCGAAGTCGAAGGGGTTGCTGTAGTAGCCTTCGGGCATCCAGCCGGTTGCATGCGAGGAGAAGATAATCCCGTAGCCGTTGGCGGGGAAGGTCTGACGGACGTAATTGAGCACGTCGGTCACGACGGCGGCATCGACCGCGCGGGTGCCGACGGGCCAGACTTTGAGCGTGTCGGAAACGACGCTGCCCCTGGCATCCTTGAAAAGGCGGAAGAGGACGGGAGCGGTCTGCTCGTCGTAAGAGCCGCTGTAGCGGGGGAGCTTGGAGAAGACGAGAAGGACGTTGTCGGTCCTTCCGCCGGAAGGGATGTAGCCGCTCTTGAGCTCCTCGATGTCTTCCTTGAGGTAGTTGGAAAGGGAATTGAAGCCGGCGGAATAGAGGATGGCTACGTTGCGCCTCTCTCCGTCGTCAGCCCTCGATTCGGGGATGTGACGGGCGGAGGGGGGAACGTTCTTGTCAAATTCGCCACCCTTGGTGCAGCCCGCCAGAAGGGCGAGCGCAAAGACTATCCATATGAGCTTAAAATTCCTCACAGTCCACAAATGTAGCAAAAAAAATCTATATTTGTCGAAGTATGGCAATTCTGGACGACTATAACTACTATCTCACCCTTGAAAGAGGGATGTCGGAGAACACCGTCGCGGCCTACACGAGCGACGTGGAGGCATTCCTCGCTTCGGAGTGGGGCGACGTGTCGTCCAGGACTGAGGACATCACCGGCTACCTCTCCTCGCTCGCCGAAAAGGGCGTGACCAAGCGCTCCGAAGCCAGGGTGCTCAGCGCCCTGAGGTCTTTTTTTACCTGGCTTTGCATGGAAGGGGAGCGTAAGGACAACCCGTGCGACGGCATCGAGTCTCCGAAAATCGGTCGCTATCTGCCTTCGGTGCTCTCCATCGACGAGGTCGAAGCGATCATGACCTCGGTCGACACGAAGACCCCTTCCGGCCTTCGCGACAGGGCGATCCTGGAAGTGCTCTACGGCTGCGGGCTCCGCGTGAGCGAAGCCGTCGACCTGCGCATCTCGCGCATATTCTTCGATGAAGGATTCCTTAGCGTAATAGGAAAGGGCGACAAACAGAGGATAGTCCCGCTCGGGGAGGTCGCCTCGGATGCTTTAAGGGCCTGGCTCGATGTAAGATGGCCTTCGGATCAGGACTACTCCGACTACGTGTTTCTCAACCGCTCCGGACGGCCGCTTTCGCGCGTCTCGATGTTCAATCTGGTCAAGAAGCAGGCGCTCGCCGCAGGGGTGACCAAGGAGATCTCCCCCCACACCTTCCGGCATTCATTCGCGACCCATCTTATAGAAAACGGCGCCGACCTGAGGGCGGTCCAGGAGATGCTCGGCCACGAGAGCATCCTCACGACCGAGATCTACACACATGTCGACACGGAATCCTGGCAGAAATCAATTCTCAGCCACCACCCTTCCCGTAAGATGCTGAGTCCAGAAGACGTGATCTGACTCGTCTGAATGGACGGCCTGGAGCCCCCTGTAGCCGTGCATCCCGTCGGGATAAATCATCAGTTCAAATCCTTTTCCCGCCTCCTGAAGGGCGTTCACAAGCTGCACAGTGTTCTGGAAGTGGACGTTGTCGTCGCCGGTGCCGTGGGTGAGCTTGAGCACGACGGGGGAGTCGTGAAGCGAGTCGCCCGCTTTCACGGGATAGTCTTTCACCATAGATACGACCGCGCTTGAAGCATATCCTTCAGGATTGTCCTGAGGGGTGGACATGAAACGCTCGGTGTAGTGGGTGTCGTAGAGCATCCAGTCGTAGACGCCGCCGCCCGCGATGCCGAAGCGGAAGTACTCTGATTCTGTGAGAAGCAGCCTTGCCGTCATGGTGCCGCCGAAGGAGAATCCTTCCACGCCTATCCTGTCGGCATCCACATAGGGCAGGCTCCGCAGATACTTCGCCCATGCCACGAAGTCGCGCGTCTCGCCTTCGCCAAGACGGCGGTAGACGTCGTTGAGGCCCTTGCGGCCATCGTGGCCGGCGGCTCTGCAGTCGACGCGGCAGTCGATGATGCCGTTGTTGGTGAACCAGTTGCCGGAGCCCCTCCACATGTCGGTGACAACCGGATTGTCCGGGCCGCCGTAGATGTAGATATGGACGGGATATTTCCGTGAGGGGTCGAAGCCTTTCGGCAGGGTTATGAGCCCGGGGAGGGTGAATCCTTCCGACTCGATTTTGACTATGCTCGGAAGGCATGCGTCGGCCGGGACCTCCTTCGACTTTTCGATGATTTCAGCGCGGCCGTCAGCGTAGCGGACCTTGAAGGGCGGAGTGGTCGTCGAGCAGAGGGTGGCGGTGATGGTGCCGTCGTCGGCAAATGAGCTGCGGAGCACGTGGAATGCCGGGTCGGAGACTTCCTCGACGGCTCCGTCGGCTGCCAGATGATATATCACGGTCCTGAGGGAGCCGGCGCGCCTTGCGGTGAACCAGAGCCCGCCCTTGCCGTCGAGTTTCTTGAGGGAAACTCTCCAGGCAGGGTCGGAGGTCAGCTTTTTCAGGGTCTTTCCGTCGAAGGAGAGGAAATAGATATGCTGCCAGTCGTCCTCGAAGGAGCGGACCATATAGAGCCCCTCGTCGGAGAAGAGCATGCCGTCGATCCAGTCGAGCCAAGTCTTGACGCTCTCATGGTAGACGGGACTCTTCTTCCCGGTGGAAGGATCCACGGCGAAAAGGTCGAGAGTGTTCTGGATGCGCGGCTCCTTCTGTACATAGAAGACCTTGGAGTCGCTGCGGAAAAACGGAGTGCCGTAGTAGCAGTCCTCAGAAGGGTCGAAATCGGCCCAGACTATCTTCGCTTTTTTCTTCGAAACGGCCTTCCTGACGTCTACGAAGCCGATTTTGACCTCTGGATTTCTCTCGCCGGCCTTAGGGTAGCGGGTCTCGCGCAGCACCCCGTCCTGGCCCTCTGCCGAATAGATGGGGAAGAGAGGGACGCGGCTGTCGTCGAAACGGTAGAAGGCGAGGGTCTTGCCGTCGGGGGACCACCAGACCGCCCTGTATTTCGAAGGCCTGCCGAAAATCTCCTCGTAGTAGACCCACGAGGCGTAGCCGTTCTTGATGAGCGACGAGCCGTCACGCGTGATACGGATCTCGCGGTCCTGGGCTAACACCTTAATATATAAGTCACCTGCGCGCGTAAAGGCGGCGAGCGTGGAGTCGGGGGAGTAGGTCAGGAGCTCCTCTTCCGCGGCGGAAGCGCCGAGGCAGACGAGTACTGAAACCATTAGGGCGAAAAATCTTTTCATCGGAACATTTCGTCTTGGAAATTGACAAGGAACACCTTCTCGACGCCCCTCGTGATGGCCGTGTAGAGCCACTTGAGGTCGTCGGTGGTGAGGGCGTCCTGCCAAATGGGGTTGTCTATGAAAACGCAGCTCCACTCGCCGCCCTGGGACTTGTGGCAGGTGATGGCGTCGGCGTATTTGAGCTGCAGTGCGTTGAAATAAGGGTCCTCCCTGACGGCCTCGTAGATCTTCTTTTTGGTCTTCAGGTGGGAATAGTCGGCGGAGACGCCCTGGTAGAGCATGTTGGACTGCTCGTAAGAGAGCGAGGCGCTCTCGCTTTCGAGGGTGTCGAGGATGACCTTGGCCTCGATCTCCAGGCCGTCGTAGTCGGGGAATGAGAGCCTCGCGGAGGCGAAATGGAGGCCGTAGCGCTCCTCGTGGCCCCAGAGTTTTTCAAGGCGTACTATGTCGCCGTTGGCTATGTAGTCCATCTCCTTCACACCTTCGAGGAACTGGTAGCAGTTTTTCACCACCATGAGCTTGTCGCCTCGAAGGAGCTTCTCTTCCTTGTACTGGACCATCGAACGGATGCCGGCGTTGTAGCGCAGTGCCCTCTTGTTGGACCGGCATATGACCACAGTCTCGTCCTCTCCAAACTCGGAATAGGCGCCCGAGATGGCGTCGATGAGCTCTCCTCCGGAGATACGGACTATGTCGTCGAAACCCTTGACGGAGAATCCTGTCTCATCCACCGGGATATCGGTCTCTCCCGCGGATATCCTTTCACGGAGCATGGTGGCATTTGAGAGAATGCCGCTCTCTTTCTGCTGCCGCACCACGTCGGTCATCGTCGAGAAACTCACTCCGCCGAAAACCTTCATATATTCTTCGCTGAGAGCGGGGGAGGCGTCGAGTCCGATCGGAGGGAGCTGCGCATCGTCGCCGATGAGTATCATCTTGCAGTCGCTGCCGGAGCGCATGAAGGTGACGAGATCCTCCAGCAGGTTGCCCGAGCCGAAGGCTGTGATGGACTGCTGGCCGGCCTCGATGCCGATGAGCGACACCTCGTCGACAACGAAAAGGGTGCTCTTGGCCTTATTGGGAGAAAGGGAGAATTGTCCGAAGCCGTCGGCTCCGACAGATTTCTGGCGGTAGATCTGCTTGTGGATGGTCCCGGCGTGACGCCCTGTGTGGCGCGAAAGGACCTTGGCGGCCCGGCCCGTCGGGGCTAAAAGCGTGCAGGGGATCTTGAGGGAGGTCATGACCGAGACCACGGCCGAGATGGCCGTCGTCTTGCCGGTGCCGGCATAGCCGCGAATGACGTGGATGTCGCCGTCGTCAGTGCTCAGGAAATGAGACAGAGCCTCGAAAAGTTCCGACTGGGATGCGGTGGGCCCGTAGGGGAGCGCTTCGGTGAACCGCTGTTTCAGAAGTCCTGCCCTGTCCATCCGCGCCTAGCTTTTATTCCTCGCGAAAATCATTGAGAGGACGGCCAGGATCGGGTAGATCTCCAGACGTCCGAGGAACATGTCGATTGAGAATATGAATTTGGTGACGGCGTTCTGGCCGTTGAAATTGCCATGGGTGCCGAGGTCGCCGAGGGCCGGTCCGACATTGCAGATTGAGGATATGGAGCCCGAGATTGCATCGCTTCCGGCAGTCCCGGTGAAAAGGGTGAGTGCTATGGAAACAAGCATGAAAATCAGGAACATCGACAGGTAGAGAAGGTGAGGATAGATCTCCTCGTCACGGAGGGTGCTGCGCCCTACCTTGATCTCTGAGACCACCGAAGGGTGGAGGATGGAGCGGACCTGGCGGCCGATGGCCTTCTGGAGCATCATCACTCGGTCGGTCTTGACACCACCGGTCGTGGAGCCAGCGCAGCCGCAGACTATGCCGGCCATCATGATCACGAAGCACGGCAGCATCGGCCAGTCGGCATTGTCGCAAATGGCAAATCCTGTCGTGGATGCGTAGCAGATGACGGTGAACCCGCTGTCGAGAAGGGACTTGCCCCAGGTCGGTTCGTAGCCGCCGGCCTTGAGCGAGATCGTGCAGATGATGGTGGCTACAAGTAGATATGAAAGGTAGAATCCGAGGATGGGATTCTTAAGCGGCTTGAGGGCCCTGGTCGCAAAGGTGAGGTAGATGATGCCGAAATGGGTGGAGCTGGCGAGCATGAAAACCATCGTGAGAAGGTTTATCAGCAGGGAATCGTAAGCTCCAATCGAGAGGTTCTTGGTGGAGAAACCTCCGGTTGCCGACACGCTGAACGCGTGGCAGATAGCATCGAAAACGGGCATCCCGGCCAGCATATAACTTACGAACGACAATCCGCAGATCCCGAGGTAGACGTAGGCGAACATCTTGACGGTCTTGTCGTTGCGGGAATGGTAGGTGTCCTTCGACAGGGAGGAGACTTCCATCTGGGTCAGCCTCAGGCGGACAGGACTGGAGTTGGGGATGATAAGAAGAAGGAAGACCACGACTCCCAAACCGCCGATGAAATGGGTCGAGGCCCTCCAGAAGAGAAGGCTTCTGGGCAGGGCTTCTATGTCTTCCAGGATGGTCGCTCCGGTCGTCGTAAATCCCGAAACGCTTTCGAACCATGCGTTCTCAAGGGTGAACGGCCCGCCCCAGAGGGCGTAGGGGAGCATGCCGAATATGAACGACAGCAGCCAGGAAAGGACGATGATGGTGTAGCCTTCGCGAAGGGTGATGCGGCTGGTCTTCCTCACGAAGAAGAAGGGGAAGATGCCGGTTATGAAGGTGATGGAAAAGCTGATAAGAAGGGCTGAAAGACCGCTGTCGTTGCCGTTGAGGATGGAAACGAAGACGGACAGGAGCATGAACAGCGCACTGACCAGCAGGGCGTAGCCGACATTCCTGGATATGACTTTCAGGCTCATTGCTGCTGCTTGAGGGAGGAAATACGCTTTTTGAGCTGGCGGTTCTCGCTGGCAAGGTCGGTGATGCCGGCGTTGAGCTCGGTCAGCTGGTCGTCGCCGTCGAAGGAATAGTTGTAGGGCTTGTTGAAGGACCGGTAGCTGTCGAGGTTGTCGAGCATCTTATAGAGAGGGTCGACATAGAATATCAGCATGAAGAACAGCAGCATGGCGACGAGCACGATACCGACACCGGTTGCGACCGCGCCGGGGATAATGCTGCGGTAGAACCCTCTCTCGAAGGTCTCGGAGTGCTGCTGGAGGTCTTCGTAGATGCCTCCAGAAAGGGAATCGATGTCGGAGCGGAGCCTGTTGAAGAAAGGCTGGAGACGCTCGAAGTACCAGGTCCTGGTGTCGATGAAGTCGGACTTGATGACTTCCTCGAGCTCCAGCGACGCGAGCATATAGGCCGAGTAGGAATAGAGCACCGAATCGGCAAGCGGGAGGAGCCGCTTCTCGGTAAGGGTTGCCTTCAGGGAGTCGCAGTGGGCGAGGAACCCTTCCTGGTCGAAGTCGGGGAGGGCGCTCACCGATTCGTCGCCGATGACGGTGAGGATGCCGAGGTTGTAGGAATCGACCACGGAGGTAAGCCTCTGCGCGACATCTATGCTGGCTATGTCGTCCGAGATGAGCACGGAGACATAGTCGTTCATCCTGGTGTATTCAAGGATGGAAATCAGGCTGGAGATAAAGAGCATCAAGGCTATCGACGCCAAAGCGAGAGTCAGCTTGGCCTTCATCGTAAGGGAGAATCTCCCCAGTCTGTTACGGACTTTAGTAAACATAACTCGCAAATATAATAATTTTCCTTCAACCTGCACCGGCTCAGAAGCGCCAGGCGAGGCCGGCCTCGACGTCGAGGTAGGTGCGGGGGATGTAGGAAATGCCGGCGAGGAAGGTGAGGCCTTTGGCCGGTCCTCTCGGGATAGGGTGGACGAGGAGGCCGGCGTCGAGGGCGACGCTGCGGAAGCTGCGGTCCCGGACCTTCGCCCAGGCGCCTTCGGAATCTTGCCAGTAGAGGGACCTGAGGCCGTAGCCCGCTCCGAGATAGAGGGAGACGGGATTTGTAAAGGCGTAGGAGACGTCGAGGGTCACCTGGTGGCGGGCGACGACGGCTTTGGCGCCGCTGCTCCAGAAGTAGCCGTAGTCGGTCGTGCCGTCGGCGTTGCATTCGTAGGATGCCTTCTGCGAGGTGAAGTTGCTCCGCCCTTTTATGAAGATGCACCACTTGTCAAGCCTTACGCCCGCCATTACTCCGCCCGATACATCCGGCCACACCCCGACAGTCAGGCCGGCGACAGCGCCGCAGGAGACTTTCTTATTTGTCTTGTCGGGCGAAGGCTGCAAGCCGGAGTCGAGTGTGTCTTCTTTTGTAATTCCGAGCGTCCGGTCCATTGTAATTCCGAGCGAATATGAGGAATCTGGTGAGCCTTCCAGAGGGCCGGTGGTTACGGGCCACTGCCCGGTGGCGAACCAGTCGCGGACGGCTTCGAACCAGCGGCGCTGGCCCTTCGACATGTCGCCGAGGACGTACATGAGGTTTTTGCGGACTTCCTTGAGCTCTGCAGTCATTACCTGCAGGCTGTCCTTGGGGACGCGTTCGCCGCGGTCTATCGCATCGCGCCAGGAAGCGCAGCGCTGGCAGATGAATTCGTAGCGGCTGAGCGCGGCTGTCCAGGCCCTCTCCTGCGCAAGGCTTGCCGTTGCGAAAAGGAGCAGACACAGCGCAAGAAGATATGCCCTTCCGTATTTCATCGGTACAAATATAATTTCAATCGGGCTTGTTAGCAAAAAAAGGTTAAATTTGCCCCTTGTATGGAAGAACAGTCAGGATTTATCACGGAACCTGCCCTGGACGGCATCGAGGAGGGCCTGAAGCTGCTGCACAGCAGCCCGGACGGCTTCTGCGAGCTTTGGCGCGCCCAGAAGTTCGGACAGTTCGTGGTGCTTAAGTCCCTGAAGCCGCAGTACAGGGAGGACCCTGTCTATGAAGCCCTTCTCCGAAAGGAGTTCGAGATCGGATATGTCCTCAATGAGCCTCACATCTGCCGTACCTACCACTATCGCAGTCTTCCGGAACTTGGCAACTGCATAGAGATGGAATGGGTGGACGGGAAGACCCTCTCGGAGCGTTTCCCTGAGGGGAAGAAGCCGGATGAGACCCTTTTCAGAAAAATCGCCGCCGAGCTTTGCGACGCCGTCGCGTACCTCCATTCAAAGCAGGTGATCCACCGCGACATCAAGCCTTCCAACATTCTTCTTACCGACAGCGGCGACAATGTCAAGCTGATAGATTTCGGGATGGCGGACTCGGACGACTCCGCCCTGCTGAAAATGCAGGCGGGGACCCGGAGCTGCCTCGCCCCGGAAGTCCTCGCGGGCGGCAATGCCGACACTCGGTCGGATATATGGGCCGTAGGCCGTACCCTTTCGGACCTGACGGACGGGCACCGGAAGGCCATCCGGAAGGCCTGCTCGGAGCGTCCCGAGGCCCGTTACAGATATGTCGCGGAGTTGAAGCGGGACCTTCTGAAGCCTTCCCGACGGCCATGGCTATATATCGTCTCCGCCCTGGCCGTCCTGCTCGCCGGTTTTATGATCTTTTTAAAGTCGCACCCGGACTCCCCGGCGCCCTCGCCGCTCCCCGCCGCCGACAGCGTCCAGGTGATTACACCCCCTGAGGCCGCGCCGGATACATCCCGGCCGCTCATGAATCCCGCCCCCAAAGCGGCTTCTGACAAGGAAGCCACCCGCGAGGACATCGACGCCCTCTTCAAAGAGGCTACCGGCCTGTTTGAGTAGTACTCCTGTCCCGGACGGGACGGACACTACATTATAATTTCTCGATGTTCGACAGGCCGCGGGCTTTGGCGGCGATGTATGGCGGGGTAATTGTGTCTCCTCGGCGGATGCATGGGACGAACAGCGGCCATCCCATCAGGAAACATGAGACTTCGATTATGTCGCCGGGGAGGAGCTTCGCATTGGCTGCTTCCACGACCTCGAAGCGGTCGGCCCCCAGATAGACGAGAGTGACCAGCCGGTCGGGCGCCCACCCGATCCGGACCTTGTCGCCTACGGCGAGGTCTGCGCTCGTAAGACACATCCTTTCAGTCACGTAGGCCGAACTCTCTTCTGCGTGAAGCGTCTTGCGGAAGGTCTTGAAGTCCTTGTATCCCGCGTAGTTGGCAAGGACGTCCAGAGTCGATAGACGCGGGGTCGTCTTCTCCGGGATATAGCCCCACAGCCGCTTCAGCGTCGATGCCCCAAGTGATTGACCAACAGTAAAATCAATCGACGACGCCAGCCTTTCAAAGCCCGCCGTCGTCTTCACCGTCTCCCCGAACCGTCCCTCCACGGCTCTCAGCAATGTCTGTAATTCCGGTATCTGATTCATATCCGCAAAAATAATTGAAATTCCTCTAAAATTCGCCTCCTGCAGGGCAAATGGACTTTTATTGGACTTGATATCCCTTGCCTGAATGCCCAATTTTGCAGAAATTAACACAATACTAATGTATAGAAATGGCTTTAGTTGAAGTAATAAAATGGAACGCTAATCCCAAGGCTTTTTGCTATAAATATCCCACTCAGGATATTAGGCTTGGATCTCAAATGATTGTTTATCCAGCACAGACCGCTTTTTTCGTGAAAGGAGGAGAGATTTGTGATGAGTTCAACAAGCCCGGTACATATACAATCAAATCGGAGAATATTCCAATTCTAAATAGTCTAATCAATATTCCATTTGGAAGAAAGTCTCCATTTCAAGCAGAGGTTTGGTATATCAACCAAATCTCCAAACTAAATTTAAAATGGGGAACGCAAACGCCTATTCAACTCGAAGACCCTTTATACCATATCTTCGTTTCCGTAGGGGCGTATGGCCAATATGGAATCAAAGTCATTAATCCTCGACTTTTTTTAGAGACGCTTATCGGCAGCATGGAGGAGTTTTCCGAATCCAGTATCGTCGATTATTTTAAAGGGAAACTCCTCACTTTCCTGAGTTCAGCAATTTCCAGAGTTATCACGATAGACGAAATATCTATTTTCTCAATTAATGCTTACTTGAGCGAAATCTCTGATTATTGCGACCAAGGGTTGGACAAGCATTTTGCTAAATATGGGGTGTCTATCATAGACTTTTCCATCATGTCTATTAATGTTGTTGAAGATGAGAGTTTCCAGAGATTGAAGATGATGAAATCGAACGTCGCAGGCGTCTCGATCGGAGGAAGAGACCTATATCAGATGGGTCGGAGTTTTGATGTTCTTGAAAATGCATCCTTAAATCAGGGAGGATCGGGAGCCGGGATAATTGGAATGGGCTTTGGTTTAGGAATTGGATCCAAGGGAAGAGATATTGCCTCAGACAGCCTGGATACGGATCCGGAACCTACGCCACCACCTCTTCCTAAGCCTAAGACTTATTATGTATACATGGATGGTAAAAAGGTCGGCGGGAACACAGTAGAAATGATCGGAGAACTTTTTTCCTCACAAAAGATAGATAAAGACACATTGGTTTGGCGAGCGGGAATGAGCGAATGGAAGCCATTACAGGCTGTCAAGGAACTTTGGAAGAACATCGGAATTCCACCAGAACTATGAAAATACGCATAACTATTATTGTCGCTGTCATTTTGCTGATTGTTAATTATTTGACAGGGTTTATCCTCTCAGCCTACGACATTCATAATGTTCATTACAGCAGTCTTGCCATCATCGTGACAGCCATTTTGATTCTACTTACATCCATACCTGGATTGAAGGAGGGATTTCGTGTCGCCCTTCCTTTTATCTTTGCCTTTTTAGGGATAATTGAGTTCTTTCTTGGCGTCTTCGCAAATCATAGTCTGGAGAATAACGGGTATGTAATTGCGTCCATGCTTCTTGTGGCTCTTGAGTTATCCATATTCGGTATCTGTTATGTAGTTTCTAAACATACTAAGTAAGATGTCTAAATTGGGGGAAAAATGTCCTCGTTGTGGGGCACCGATGGAGTCCCGGTACCTGTTTAGGTCCTGTCCATTCTGTGGCTATTATGAGACGATCGTAAACAGAAAATCGAAGTCCCCCAAAAGTCAGGAATCTCCGGTCGTTTACCATCCAAAAGATATTTATGAGCATTATATGAAGAATGAGGCATACATAAAGTGCTTTTGTAATGTAAAGAATGATAACAACTTGGAAATCCAATTATCGAGCAAAGGTTATTTTGCTCCTTCTCACGGTAAAGAACTTCACCCATCATTACGTTTCTATTATTGTGCATTAATACAAAAAGATGCCTATCAATTGTATTTATGCTCAAACATTGATGAGATTGACAATCCTGCAATTCTCATTATAACATCATCAGATGAAACAATCTGTCCAACTCCATCCATTCATAAAGGCACTTGGAGATATCTTCTTTCGGCAGAAGAGTTATCAGAACTTTGCGCGGCATCCAGCCTTGTCGTTGATGGGGCAACTACTATTTTTAAGGAATATGATGATTTTAATGAACTCATCATCTATAGTAGAAGGTTCTTCAATTTACTCGTTGACAGAAGTAAGTACTCTTACACACAATCTCGCTATATTATTTGTGATTCACTTTAATTCATCGTCTTATGAAACAACCTGAAAAACATTTTGAAATTAATGACAAATTTGATAAGTACACCGAGACTCGAACAATTGGCGTTAGTGCAATTAATTATTCCAATTCCTACGGGAAAGGGCACATTATGTACTACGAGTCTTCTCCTGAAGGTGAAACTATTTACAATCTCATTGAAGATAATGACATATGCTTGTGCGATGGAATAGAAAGAATAGATGCAAATAAACGGCCCCAAAAGCCGCTCAGGACAGAAAGTGTTTATTTTCGTTACCCTACTTTTTCTATTAAAGAACTGGAAACAATATGCGAATCAAAAAAAGTTGAACTTAAGAGCTGTGAGTGGGAGAGCATGCTAATCATTCCAACAGCCCGTGTACTTTATAACGCAGCAATTAGCGAACGGTATCCTGTCAATGAAATAGAATCCTTGTATGATCAATACAAGGCCGCTGTGAAAGCTGACAGGAAGGCGGCAAATAAATTTCACAGACGGGAGCGTTGGAAAGAGTTTGGGAAAGAGTTTGGTTGGGGATTACTTAAGGTTGTCTTAATTATTCTTGGAATCATTCTTGGAATCGTTCTTCTCATAGGTGTATATACATTATGGTTATCTTAAGAAGTTTTAATTGAATATGGAAAAGAAAAAACAAAACGCCCCATCAGCCGTTATTAAAAACGTAACGATAGATAAAGACATTCAATACGACGACTCACATCTCGGATTAGGTTTCCACGTTGATTTCGAAGTGAACAATATTCAGGGCAAGGAGTTTTGTTGCAGGTTAGTATTTGGTTACATTAGTGATTATGGTGGTGAACCGTGCCCCATTCCGACTAGGATAAATGATCCAAAAGATCTTTTTGCTTATGGATATCTATCCTTGGTATCAAGTGCTGTAGGAGAATCTAATAATGTAAGTTGTAATGATTGGTATTTTAAGGTACCTTATTATGTGCTGTGCGGGCTGAGAGGCGTTTTTAGCCAAACACAGATAGATGAGGCAGAAATACAAATTGGATATTGGAATGATAGCAAGGTAGGAACATTACTTACAAGTACCCAAAAAAGGTTTACTATCGCTTGTCATAAAAAGCTATTTAAGGCACCTGTTTTTGAGGTAACCTTCTGATTTCTACGGTTATTCTATGGCTGCCAGGTATATCGAAGCAACTGTTGATCCATTATATAAAAAATGTGAGTATTTCGGGCTAGTATGGAAATAGAGAAAAGCAGACAAGAAATTATTGATGAGGTAAAATTGTTTTTGCAAAAAGACTACGGTAAGTCGAAAGCAAGAAAACAGTTGCCAAGATGTATTGACATACATTGTGAAAAGGACGGAAAGGATACATACTTTTGTGTCATGGCAGTCTCCTTTAATAAAAAAACGGGTAAATATTTTGATGCCACGGTTTCATCTGAGTGGGAGTTTCTTAGAGGGGAAGAAGGGAATAGAAAAGATGTTAAGTTTGTCATTTACTGTAAGGATATCGAGGATGAAAAGAAACGAATAAAAGTTCTGTCTCCCGACCAAGTTTTGTCATTCTCTGTACCACACTTGACATCTTTTCAAATTAAATTCGAAATTGGGAAAGAGGATTTGGAGAATCCTGCTCGTTTGAATGGTGAAAAAGGGTCGACTTTCAATGATCTAAATAATGCATTAGATAAGTTTAATGCAATTAAGAAAGATTTTAATATGTAATTGTATATGGCATCTTATCCCTATCGTGTCACATTCAAAGTCGATTCAACAACATTTGTTCGGACATTAAATCTCTATGGTGGATCCGAGAGCGAAGCAATAGACGTTCTCTATAAGCAGTGTACAGTTCCGAGGAGCAAGCCTATTATTATTCTTTGTATTGAGAGAGTATAACCTCTCTATTCAAAAGATGAATCAAGTCTCTCGGTTAAATGAATCGAGAGACTGTTTTTGTGAATAATGTCCTCATTGAAAAAATGAGATAAGTAATGAACGAATTCACTCCGGAAAGCATTATTAGTATTTCTACTAATGCCATACGCGGTTTAATGCGTATCCATAATCTGCCCCAGTGGCCACCGGAAGAACTCTGGTGGTTTTGTTTAATGAACATGTGGGGCTTTCCATGGAGCCGTTTAGCCAAGGGGAAACCGCTTCCCGTTTCTGAACTCAACAATGCCCTCTATGTCCTTGATGTACAAGAGCCTGAGATCAAAAAACCTGGTGCTCATTCTATATTGGAACTCGACAATATCGCCTTTGTTTACCGAGAGAAGCGTTTTAAAAATAGAGAGCCAGAACTGATAGTTGCACCACACTTAAAAGGAAAGTCTTTCAATGAGTGCGATCATGCTTTCATCGAAGTCCGCGGTTCGGCTCTTGACCTGGCACAATATCTTATTGGTATTGATAGAGTTGTCCCGGCATTAAAAACAGTATGCCATCAAGCGTATCTGGACGGGTTACAAGAAGAACAGATACGAGAAGCCGAACTTAAAACCAGTCAAGCCTTTATAATGGAATTCTTTAAGGGCGAACTCCCTCCGGGTGTGGTGGGATATGAGATGGCCGACACTACTCCAGGAGCGGTTGATTTAATCCGTCTTTTCATTCATGATGAGGGTACCCCTTTTTGGAGAACCCGGATATTTGATATTCCCTATGCGTATAAGGATTATTTGAAAGTCGAACATATTCAACGATTTATTGATGATTATGGTTTACAGTTCGGCTCGTTGGAGATAATAAAGAATGAGAAGACAGGAGAAATAACCCCAGTAGTCACTTATCGGCCCTATGTATCAGAAAACGAAAAATTGGGGCTCTTAGACGAGGAGTGATCAGGCGAAACCTTTGGATGCGCCGATAGTGGCGCTCTTTACCGCGCTCTATTTTACAGGAACATCGCCATGTAAAGCGGATAGTAGGTGATTTTGCCTTCCACAAGCATTTCCTCGATGCAAATTACAACTTTTCGCCATGGATTTCAATACTTTCTTACAACTTTTCGCCAAGAATAGACTCTACTGTTGCAACATTTCACCTGGATCTACTCCCGCTCCCGTACGGGGCGGATGCGGAGCCCGTAGCATCGGGCGCCCCAGTTGATCCGGGAAGTGTCCCCGCCCGAGATGGGGACAAAGAGTTCAAAAATCCACGCGTTCTCAAAGGACTCGTTCCGTCCAGGATATACGCTGGATGACCAGAAATCAACGCCCGCCGAATTGCCTACAGGGATAAAAAAACTTTGTCCCTCAAATCCTTCTTCCAGGCTTGTCACCACATACCCCGGATGGTTCGATACCTCGCCGTAATCCCACCGGCACTTTGTCATAAGTTCCCGCCATTCCTCCACGGTCGGAATCCTCCAGCCGTCATGCAAGGCTTCCGTGGCGGCATCATCCTCAGGGAGGAGGACCAACTGGTCGGGAGTGTTGTACTTCGTGACGCGATTCGTGCCGTCGCACCAGAGGTAATTGCTCCACGAGAATGAATTCTTCGGGGTCGTCTCGCCCCATGCATATTTGTCTCCAAGGGCATAAAGAGCGCTCGCTCCGAGGTTCTTGATGCCCCAGAGAACGCCTAGGCCCAGATCGACGTATTCCGTTTCCGGAATCACTAAATCGGGGGTCGTAAACGACACCTTATCTCCATAATAGAGCATCCCTTCCAGGGTGGCATAGGCGCGGTATGAATATGTTTTCCCGGGATTCAGTCCACTCCGCTCCACCGAGAAACAGCCATCCGCATCCATTCCGGCGGCGGGGATCAGATGTCCGTCCCAATCGATCCCGTAAGCACTCAGCGACGGGGCCCAATCCGGCGAGACACGACCATGCATGAGAACATGGGTCTGGGACGGCTCGCATTCCTCCGTCATAACGATGTCCATCTCGGAGGGGACCCTAACGGTGACGGGCTGACCATAAGCGACGACCTTCCCGATCTCGGCAAAAGGCCTCATCCAATACGTGGCTGAGGGCGTCAATCCCTTGACTTCCAACAGGAAATCCCCCTCTGGGGAAATCTCTTCCGCCTTCAGGGAGAAGCCCTCCAGGGTGGGATCTTCCCTATTTGTACTGTAGCAAACGCCGCAGCGGAGCAGACTCCGCTGGACAACCTGGTCCAAAGCGGGAATCCGGCAGGAGACGCGGACGTGTCCGGCATAGGAGCCGGGCAGCGCCACCACCTTCATAATGGCAGGAGCAGGCGGCGTCTCATCCTCTGTCGACCAGGTCTCTGTCTCGCTGTAGACCCGGGTGCGGCCATTGCCGATGAAGGCGCGGAAGGGATATGTCTTGCTGAACTCCAGCCCACTGATCCGGGCGGTAAAGACTTTGTTGACAATACCGCCCTCGGGGACGATTTCATCCTTTCCCCAGATAATTCCGAATTCTATCAGACCGAGAGTCGAGGAGACCTCGCAGGAGATGATTGCTTCCGAATAATCCGCTCCGCGGCTTCCGGTGATGGACACGATGACCGGCGCCGCCAGGGGGGCCTCGCTGGGACTCCTGTCTGCACAACTCAATGCCAGAATCAATGCCGTGGACAAGGTAAGGAAGCGATTCATGCAAAGAATGATTCTGTCTGCAAATTTACAAATTTCCGTGAATCTGCCCTTGTACTCCTTTCCCATTAACGAAAACATGGGCATTTGCGTTTTTTCAATGGTGCAGCCCTGCTTCTTAGATTATGAAAAAATTTTAGTAATCATTGTTATATTGAAAAAATTTCGTATATTTAACCGATTTTTTAAGCCGTTTTGTAAAAGTCGAATTTTATGAGAAATAATTTTCTTCTTGGCAAGGACAAGAAAAACAACTTACTTAAAAAGACTATTCTGCGTCTTTGCATCTCATCGGGAGAGCAGAGCATCGCTGAGATCAGCGAGCGCATCCACGCCAGCGTCCCCACCGCCACAAAGCTCATCCAGGAGCTTATAGACGAGGGATTCATGATCGCGATGGGCAAGAGCGGCACCTCCGGTGGCCGCCGCCCCAGCATCTATGGGCTCAACCCCGCAGCGGGCTATCTCGTGGGCGTCGACGTGGGCTACAGGCAGGCAAGGCTCGTCGTGACGGACTTCAAGGGGACCATACTCAAGAATTCCGGCACCATCCCCTTCGTGATGGAGGCCAACGAGGAATCCGTGAGGGTGATCTGCTCGGCTCTTCGCGGCTATTTCGAGCGCAACGGGCTCGACTGGGACAGGGTTCTCGGCTGCGGCCTGTCGTTCTCCGGCAGGGTCAACCCCAAGGCAGGCTATTCCAATTCCTTCTCTTACGATAAGGATTACCCCCTCGACAAGACCTTCACCGACTATCTCGGCGTCCCCGTCAATATCGATAACGACTCCCGCGCAATGACCTACGGCGAGTACATCGGCGGCGTCGTAAAATCGGAGAAAAACATGCTTTTCGTCAACGTGAGCTGGGGTCTCGGCATGGGTATGATACTCGACGGCAAGCTCTATTTCGGCAAGTCCGGATTCTCCGGCGAGTTCGGCCATTTCCCCATCCTCGACAACGACGTCATCTGCCGTTGCGGCAAGGTCGGATGTATCGAGACCGGAGCTTCCGGCTCCGCCCTCTATCGCAGGGTGCTTGAGGAGCTCGCCTCCGGCAAGGCTTCATCCCTTTCGTCGAAGTATCGTCGCGGCGACAAAATCACCCTTGAGGACATCCTCGTGGCCATAAATGAAGAAGACGTGCTCGCAATCCGCGTCGTTGAGGAGATCGGTTCGACCCTCGGCCGCGGCATCGCCGGCCTCATCAATGTCTTCAACCCCGAAGTGGTTGTCATCGGCGGCCGCCTTGCAGTCGGCGGAGACTACCTCATGCTCCCCATCAAGAGCACCGTCAAGAAGCTCTCCCAAAACTTTGTAAGTCAGGACACTTCCATAAAATTCTCCCGCCTCGGAGCCGACGCGGCGCCGTTTGGCGACTGCATGCTTTCCCGCGGCAAACTTTTAGGCGTCGTATAAGACACTTGTCTTATTTGTAAAAAAAATTTTTACCTTTGCGGCGATGTTCAGCGTTTTCTACAAAAAGGAAGGGAAGATCGTGCTTTCCCAGTCGATGTCCATATTCGCGAGCCTGCCGCTCGAGGATGTGGTCTGGATCGACCTTGTAGACCCCTCCGGAGAGGAAAAACGCTCCGTCGAAGCCTTCCTCGGGACCGAGATCCAGAGCCGTGCACAGGCCGAGGAGATCGAGAGCTCGTCCCGTTTCTTCGAGACGGGGGAGGCCATCTTCGCCAACACCAACTTCCTGACCCCCGGTCCCGACGAGTACATGATGCAGCCCGTGTCGTTCATCCTCGTCGGCAAGTCGCTCACGACCCTGCGTGAGGTGCCTCTGCGCTCTTTCACGGAGCTCCAGAGGAGGATGCAGGTCAACCCCAAACCCTATCCTTCCGGCTATTCAGTATTCGCCAGCATACTCGACCAGCGTGTCGACCTCGATGCCGATATGATCGAGCTCCTTTCCAAGGAGATCTCCCAGTATGCCAAAAGGATCAACCAGCAGGAAGACATCAACGAAGACCTCCTTCTCGACATCAGCCAGCTACAGGAGAACACGATGATCGTCCGTGAGAACGTCGTGGATAAGCAGCGTCTGATCTCCAACATGCTGCGCTCGGAGAAGCTTCCGGATGTGCTCGACAACCGCTTCGCCGTGTTGCTTCAGGATATCTCATCCCTTATCAATCACACCAATTTCTGCTTCGAAAGGCTCGAGTACCTGCAGGACACCGTGGTGGGTCTTATCAACCTCGACCAGAACAAGATCATGAAGGTCTTCACCCTGGTCTCCCTGCTGCTCATGCCCCCGACCCTCGTGGCCAGTTTCTACGGCATGAACGTACGCCTCCCGATGATCGGAGCCTCCGACCCCAACGTCTCCCCGTGGAACTGGGTCATCATAATCGGAGTGATGGTGATTCTGTTTGTTGGAGTCCTTTTCATCTTCAAGAAAAGAAAGATGCTTTAAGAATCTAAAGATTCTAAAAAGTTTTTGCAAATAAGAAAGTTTTTGATAATTTTGCACGCTTTTTTCCGGAAGAGCGTGCTTGTTTTTTCCGGAAGGCACGTAAAATAATGTTTAACCCCTTGTCTGATTGAAAATTATTATGTCAGAAGAAACCAAATCATTCCTCAACGCTTCCATCGCTCCGGAAGAATTCGACTGGGATGCTTTCGAAGAGAAAGGCGCCGCTGTCGAAGATCGCGAAAAAGTCTCCGAGCTCTACGACAAGACCCTCTCGAAGGTCGTCGAGAACGAGGTCGTCGAAGGCACAGTGACCGCCATCGGAAAGCGTGAGGTCATCGTCAACATCGGCTACAAGAGCGAAGGTGTCATCTCCGCTCCCGAGTTCCGTTACAACCCGGACCTCCAGGTCGGTGACAAAGTGGATGTCTATGTCGAGTCCGCCGAGGACCGCAAAGGCCAGCTCATCCTTTCCCACAAGAAGGCTCGCGCCCTCAAGTCATGGGACAGGGTCAACGCCGCGTACGACGCAGGCGAAGTTGTCAAAGGCTTCATCAAGACCCGCACGAAGGGCGGCATGATCGTCGACGTGTTCGGCATCGAGGCTTTCCTTCCCGGCAGCCAGATCGACATCAAGCCCATCCGCGACTACGATGTGTTCGTCAATACAACGATGGATTTCAAGATCGTCAAGATCAACCCCGAATTCCGCAATGTCGTCGTCTCCCACAAGGCACTCCTCGAGGCCGAGCAGGAGCAGAAGAGGGCAGAGCTCATCTCCAAGCTTGAGAAGGGCCAGGTTCTCGAAGGCACTGTCAAGAACATCACCGGCTACGGTGTGTTCGTGGATCTCGGCGGTGTGGACGGTCTCATCCACATTACCGACCTTTCCTGGGGCCGTATCACTCACCCCGAGGAGGTCGTCGCCCTCGATGAGAAGATCAAGGTCGTCGTCCTTGACTTCAACGAGCAGCAGAAGAGGATCGCTCTCGGTCTCAAGCAGCTCACCGCACATCCTTGGGAGAGCCTTTCCGCCGACATCAAGCCCGGTGACGTCGTCAAGGGCAAAGTCGTCGCTCTGGCCGACTATGGTGCATTCATCGAGGTCGCTCCCGGCGTCGAGGGACTTGTCCACGTCTCCGAGATGTCATGGAGCCCCAGGCTTCACAGCGCTCAGGATTTCCTCACCCTCGGTCAGGAAGTCGAGGCCGTCGTTCTTTCTGTCGACCGCGAGGCCAGGAAGATGTCTCTCGGCCTGAAGCAGCTCACAGCCAACCCTTGGGAGAACATCCGCGAGAAATATCCCGTCGGCTCCCGTCAGACCGCCGTCGTCCGCAACATCACCAACTTCGGCGTCTTCGCCGAGCTTGAGGATGGCGTCGAAGGCCTCATCCACATCAGCGACCTCTCCTGGAACAAGATCAAGCATCCTTCAGAGCTCGTCGCTTCCGGCGACAGCATCGAGGTCGTCATTCTCGACTTCGACGAGCAGAATCACAAGCTCTCGCTCGGTCGCAAGCAGCTCGTTCCCAACCCTTGGGATGAGCTCGAGGCCAAATATCCCGTCGGCACGACCGTCGAGGCCACTGTCGCCAACGCTGGTGACAAGACCACGACCGTGACCTTCGAGGACGGCACCGAGGCGGTTGCATTCAACCGTGAGATGGTCAAGGAAGACGGCAAGCAGGCCGTCGCCGGCGACAAGCTCCCCGTCAAGGTTATCGAGCTTCGCCGTTCGACCCGCACCGTCCGCGTGTCTCATCTCCGCACCTACTCCGAGGTCAAGGAAGCCAAGGCAGCTGCCGAGGCTGAAGGCACCAAGAAGGCCGTGAAGAAGATCAACACCACCATCGAGAAGACCACTCTCGGTGACATCTCTTCCCTCGCTGCCCTCAAGGACAAGCTCGAGAAAGGTGAGTAGCAGAAAATGTTTTCTAATTTTTATTTAACGACAATAGGCACGGCTTCGGCGATGCCCGTTGTCGGCAGAGGACAGAGCGCCCAGGTACTTTCAGTACACGGGCGCTTCTTCCTTATCGACTGTGGTGAAGGCGTCCAGACGGCCCTTCTGCGCTTCAAGTTGCCGATTATGAGGATCGATTCGGTCTTCATTTCCCATATCCACGGCGACCACGTCTACGGCCTTTTCGGCTTCCTTGCCACTGTCGGCATGCTCGGGCGCACTATTCCTTTAAATATATATGGTCCTCCCGCGCTCGGGCCCATCCTCAAGTTCTTCCTTTCATACTACGGGGAGGGGCTGCGTTTCGAGCTCCGCTTCACCCCGCTCAAGATGAAAGAGCCTGAGGTGATTTACAAGAGCCCTTCCATCATCATAAAGGCCTTCCCGCTCAATCACGGGATCGAGACCTTCGGCTACATATTCTCCGAAAAGGAGATGCCGCTCAACGTGAGGAAGGAAGCCATTGAAAAATATTCCCTTTCGCTCGCCGAAATCGGCTCGCTGAAAAGGGGAGAGCCGGTCGTCCGTGAGGACGGGACGGTGATCAGCGTCGAGGAGGCGGCTTTCAGGAAGAACGTTCCTGCGAGCTATGCCTACTGCTCCGACACTGCGCCGTTCCCGGAGGAGGCGGCCTGGCTCAAGGGCGTCGACGTGATCTACCACGAGACGACCTACCTTATGGAGCTCGCCGACCAGGCGGTCCAGCGTCATCATTCCACGACGCATGATGCGGCCCGTCTCGCACTGGAGGCCGGTGCGCGCAAGCTCATCATCGGACACTATTCTTCGAGAAACCAGGATATCTCGCTCTACGAGAACGAGTGCCGCACCATATTCCCTGAAACCTACGCTGCCTCCGACGGCGACGTCTTTGAAATAAGGGAATAAATTCCGAAATTAGCGGAGTTATGAGAAGATATCTGCCTTTACTTGTCCTTCTGCTTGCCTGCGCGGCCATTTTCGCCGGCGACAAAAAGAGCGTCCAGGACGAATACATCGCCCGTTACAGCGGCATCGCCGTCAGTGAAATGTACCGCACCGGCGTCCCTGCCAGTATTACCCTGGCCCAGGGCCTTCTCGAGTCCGGCGCGGGTCTTTCCACCCTCGCGAAAGAGGGCCACAACCATTTCGGCATCAAGTGCCACAGCGGCTGGAAGGGCGGCAAGATGTATGCAGACGACGACAAGAAAGGCGAGTGCTTCCGCACCTATGAGACCGATGAAGAGTCGTTCCACGACCATTCCGATTTCCTGCGCTATTACGACCGCTACAAGTTCCTCTTCGACTTCGAGACGACCGACTACACCTCCTGGGCCTACGGCCTCAAGAAAGCCGGCTATGCGACCGATCCGGGCTATCCCGCCAAGCTCATAAAGCTCATCGAGGACTATAAGCTTTCGGCATACGACAGGATGAGCATCGCCGATGCAGTCGCCGAAGGAGGGGAGGAGGCCATAGAGCCGGCAGTCGATCCGGGTTCAAAGAAGCATTCAAAGGCGCGCAGGCGTTCTAGAAAAGCCAATGCGACGCAATATGTCGACGAGGAGCTGGCCAACACCATTCCGGAGTCGCCGCTCAAGATAGAGGAGCCGAAGTCGCTCCCTCAGGGCGAGATGGAACAGTATCATTTCTCGCTGTCGCGTCAGCTCTATTCCCGCAACGGAGTTCCGTTCGTCTATTCGGTCGAGGGAGAGAGCTACGCTTCGATTGCCGAGTGCTACAACCTCTTCCTCAGCGAGATCGTCCGCTACAACGACCTCGACTTCGAGCGCAAGCTCCTTCCGGGTACGATAGTCTATCTGCAGCCCAAGAAGAAAGAGGCCGCCAAGGGTCTTGAGAAATACATAGTCGGCGGCCCCGACGAGGACTTCAGGGAGATCTGCCAGCGCTTCGGCGTCAAGATGTCCTCGGTCCGCAAGATGAACGGCCTCCCGGCCAATTATGTCCCTCGCGAAGGCGACGAGCTCGCGCTCCGTAAAGTAGCAGCCCGCAAGAAATGAAAAAGTGGATCCTGGCCGCGGTCGTCGTCCTCCTGGCGGTTCCCGGCTTTTTCGCCGCAAGGTATTTCATCGACAGGAAACTCCCCGGATTTTCCTCCAGCCTCGACATTTACGTCTATCCCGACGACAGCCCATCTTCCGTCCTTGAGGACATCCTCGGACAGGGAGTCGTGCTGAGGGAGGGGAGTCTGCGTCGCGCTTTCCGCAGCGCAGGGGCCATGGACGGTGTCCAGCCCGGCCACTACACTGTGGCTCCGTCCTCTTCGACGATGTATCTGGCGAGGATGCTGAGGCACGGCTGGCAGACGCCCGTCAGCCTCACTCTTTCGGGCTCCATCCGCTCGCGCGGCGTTCTTGCCCGAAAGATCGGCGCGCAGATGATGGTGGATTCGGTGGATGTGGCCTCCACGCTAAATTCTCCGGATTTCCTCGAAGCCCACGGCACCGACACGACCCTTCTTTTCACAAAGATTATCCCCGACACTTATTCCATCAAGTGGAGTGAGGGCCCGGATGCAATAATCGAAAGGCTGTTCAAGGAGGCCGACTCGTGGTGGACGCCCGAGAGGCTCGCCAAGGCGGCCTCGCAGGGGCTCAGCCGAGAGGAAGTCTCGACTCTCGCCTCGATTGTCGACGGCGAGTCCCACTATGCTCCCGAGCTGCCCCGCATCGCTGGAGTCTATCTCAACAGGCTGCGTAGCGGCATGCTCCTTCAGGCTGATCCGACCGTGGCCTACTGCTTCGGCTACAGCCTGAAAAGAGTCCTTCTGAGGCATCTGGAGTACGATTCTCCTTATAATACCTATAAGTATAAGGGCCTCCCTCCCGGGCCGATTTCCTGCCCTCCGGTGGAGTGCCTCGAGGCCGTCCTCCGTGCGGAGAGACACGACTATTACTACTTCTGCGCCAGCCCGTCGCTGGACGGGACGCATCTTTTCGCCTCGTCCTACGACCAGCACCTGCGCAACGCGCGGGCCTTCCAGAACGCGATTTCGAAATAATTCCCTATGAGCAAGAATGTAGCTTTGGTGCTGTCGAGCGGCGGCCCTCGCGGGTTCGCCTACATCGGCGCCATCGAAGAGCTTGAGCGCCGCGGCTATAAGATTACCTCAGTCTCCGGTTGCTCGGTCGGTTCGCTTATCGGCGGCGTCTACGCTGCCGGCGGTCTTGAGGACTTCAAGAAATGGCTCTATTCCCTCGACAACATCAAGATGCTCCGCCTGCTGGATGTTTCCATCAGCCGCAGCTATCTCGTCCGCGGAGAGAGGCTTATGGCTAAAATCAAGTCCATAGTCCCGGAGGTCAATATCGAGGATATGGCTATCCCGTATGTCGCTGTTGCTGCGGACCTTTACACCGGCGAGCAGGTGGTCTTCCGCGAAGGACCTCTTTTCGACGCTATACGCGCTTCTATTTCGATTCCTTCGATGTTCCGCCCAGTCAAGTGGAGGCACCGCACTCTGGTTGACGGCGGCATAGTCAACACCTTCCCTTTGGACCTCGTCAAAAGGACTCCCGGCGACATCCTGGTCGGCTTCGACGTCAACGACATAGATTCCTCCTCCATCAACACCTTCCTTGAGGACAGGAAGACCATAAGCGAGAGCGGAAAGGACATCACAGAGGAAGCTTCCGAAGTCTTGTCTTCGGGTAAAGGCCTTTCGCTTCTCGACAAAGTCAGGATGGTCGGCGACATAGGGGAGAGGATCATCAAGGAGCGCCGCGAAAAGGGCGCTGAGGAGAAAAGGCTGCTCCTGCACGGCCGTGCGGCCCATCTTCCTATCTCTGCCGACGACAGCTATTTCTCCATTCTCGACCGCTGCTTCTCCATCACCAACCATGTCATAGCGAAGCTCGACGCGCAGGTCCTGCCGCCGGACGTGCTGGTGAAGATGCCGCTGGATGCATATTCGTCGCTGACGGACTACGTCAAGGGCGAAGAGATTGCTGAAAAGGGGAGGGCGCTGATGGCCGAGGCTCTCGACCGCTACGAGAGCGCCTAGTCGTCGTCTTCCGGATCCGGGAGATAGATGTGCTTATACTGCTTCTGGCGCTGCTGCCATCTTTCCCTTGCATATTGCTGCATGTCGGTGACGGTGTCGCGCTCGTCGATGATCTCGAGGCCAAGGATGGTCTCGATGATGTCCTCGAGGGTGATAAGTCCCTGGAAACATCCGTATTCATCGACTATCAGGGCTATTTGATCCTTTGATTTAAGCAGGGACTCCCAAACGTCTGATACAGAGGTGTTCTCTGCGAAGACTGAGATGTCTCTGCGGATGTCGCCGAGCTTCATATCGAACTTGTCGTCGGCGAGGTTCTGAAGCACGTCGAAACGCAGGACATAGCCGGTGATGAACTCCGGAGACTCGGAGTAGACAGGGATCCTCGTGTTGTGGGAGAGGGAAGCCTCCTTGTAGAATTTCTTGAGAGTCATCGACTCGGGCGCAATAGCCGCCACTGTCCTCGGCGTCATGATGTCGGAAGCATCGATGTCGTCGAGCTTTATGATGTTCTGGATGACTTTATTCTCGCTTTTCTCGAGTGTGCCTTCCTCTTCGCCCATATTGGCCATCGCAGAGACCTCCTCGCGGCTTATCTGGGGGTCGGCATCGTCCTTCCTGCTGAGGAGCCTGGTAATGAGCTCTATGAGGATCACGAGGGGGAACATCAGCACAATCAGCACGCGCATCACGCGCCCGAGGCCGAGAAGCTTCCTCCAGTGGGTCGTGCCGATTGTCTTGGGGATGATCTCCGAGAAAATAAGGATCAACACCGTCATCAGCGCGGAGAAGAATCCGAACCATTCGTTACCGAAAAGGACCGTCACCTGACGACCTACTCCGGCTGCGCCGATAGTGTTTGCGATGGTGTTGAGCGAAAGGATCGCGGCTATCGGCCGCTCCATATTCATCTTGAGCCTCATGAATATCGCCGCCGCCTTGTCGCCCTCGTCCTCCTTCATCGTAATATACGAAATCTGCGACGACATCAGCACCGACTCCAGCAGGGAGCACAGAAAGGATATCGCCAGCGCGCCAAGAAGGAATAATAAAAGAAGGCCCATTTATTCGCTCAAAAAATAACCTGCGAATTTACTCATTCTGCGCGTGATTCGCAAAAAAAACCATATCTTTGCCAAGAGACCGGTTGTTCCCAATATATGCGTAAATTGTTTTCATCCTTTCTGTTACTGATGACGTTATTAGTCTGCTCTTGTGGGAAGGAGAGTTTTGAACTTGATCGGGAAGATATTATTGGCTTGTGGCAGATTGTCCAGGCTAAGTTTGACGAATCTGCCAGTATGGCTGACTGGGAGCTTGGCGACACATTTTTCACATTTGAAGATAACGGCCTGTTTTATGGGGCAGGGTATTTCGGCGATGTGGAGGGAACTTACTCTGTCTCCGGCAACACTCTTATTTCAAAAATTGACAATCAGCCTTTTTTCATTTATGAAGTGACGGGGCTGAAAGGGGATTCCGCTGAGATTAATGCAATTCAACAATCCAACCATCAGAAAATTTGGATGATCTGGAAGAAGATCGAGGTAGAAGTAGTGCCTCCGATGCCTCCACTTTCACCGGAGTCTTATTTTAAGTCTGAGGAGAACATACAAGTCTTTATAAATCGTATCTATAAAAATTTAGTCGAGTTTATTGAGCAAGAAAATAAAGTCCTTCAGAAATACTTCGATGGAACATATAGTGCAATATCACCGATAAATCGAGATGTCTCTTTATTATATTCCAGTGCGTACAGTTTATTGCGGAATATAAACTATGCTTACCAGGCTATCAATGAAGTCGTTGTTGATAATAAAGAGGATTATTTGAGCCATCTTCGGGTCATTCGTGGTTTTCTGGGCTATAACTTGACAACACTATGGGGTAACGTTGCGTATTTCGGTTACGTATTAGGTGCGGACGATGAATTTCCTGTCATGCCTCAGTCCGATGTGCTGGATGCTGTTATCAAGGATTTAAATGTGAGTCTCAATTATAAATTTGGTAATATTCAGGAATCATATTACTTGAATTCTCTTGTAGCAGTCATACTTCGGGCTGAGTGTTATCTTTCGCTTGGTGATTCCGGAGCTGCGTTACAATTATTGAATGATTATACAGCGACAGATATCATTTTCCAGTATAATGTGAGTTCCAATAGTGAAGAATGGGTAACCCTCTTTTCTAAAGGATATTATGACTTGTTGAAACTGGAGGCTTCTGGGACAATTGACGGACTCCCTGAAAAATGGCAACAGGCGGGGATCTCGTTTGGATATTGGCAGATGCTTAAGCGGATCGGCAAAGCTCAAGAGGTGACGGGCTGTCCCGCATATCGACTTCTATTACCATTCCCGGAGTCAGAAGTTGAGTATGTCCCCAACTTGCAACAGAATCAAGGTTATGACTAGCTGACTCCGGTCCTTTTGTCATGCCGAGTGAACTCGAGCGTATCTTCTGTCGCTGCGCGGCACTTCATTTTTTCCACACTTCGGTTTCTCCCGAAACCTCGTCCCTCCCATTGAACGATTGATGCAGGCCTTTCGACCTGCTTCAATGCTTTCTCAATAGGTCCCTCCCTCTAAGCCGAGGGTGGCTAGGGGGAGTCGATATTCAGTCTCCCCTCTATAAAAATAACCAAGTCGCTTTGTTGGCATCCCGGGCGAAGGTGAAAGTATCTCCTGATGATTTTGGGAATCAATTTTGGCCTCAAAATGACGCCGAACTCTTAATTTTCCCGTTTCGGCATCAAAATGAGCCTCAAAATGACGCCGAATGATTTTAGGGGTGGGACCTTGCCCGCGGGAGAGGGGTGGAAGGGCGAAAAATGGGCAAGGTGTCGGGGATGAAATGAGACCTTGCCCGATTTTGGGGTATTTGGCTGATAGTTAGTTAGTTGGCGGGTGATTTGA
>JAGCDT010000037.1 GCA_017651045.1 Bacteroidales bacterium
CTCCGAGGGCGCTGCAATGCTCTTGTATTTATCCGAAATGAGTGCCATTGCAGTTCAAAAATAAAGAATTTTGGCCGAGAAAGCAACACGGACAGAAAAAAACAGTATATTTGAATTCGGAAACACAACCACACCAATGGCAATCTATCTTAAAATAACCCTGCCAAAGATCAAAGGCTTCCTCCGGCTCTACAGCGCCGGCGGCGGCACGACTCTTTACACCGTCCACAACCGCCTTCGCGCCGACCTTGAATTCCCTCAGGACCAGCTGATCCTCTTCAAGGCTCTCGACGCCAAGGATCTTGTCGTAGCCCGCTGGGGCCTTTTCGACATAGGCGACGGCGCAGTCGAGGAGATCTCGCTCCGCGCCGCCCTCGACAAGGGCGTCACCCATTTCGTCTATTTCTACGACGTGGCCAACCGCAAGAGCGTCCAGGTCGACATCTACGAGGACGACTCCCCCGCCCCGAAGGCCGACAAACTTTTCCTTCTTGAGACCAAGGGGCCCGTTCCTCAGGAGTTTGAGAACGGATTTGTCGCTCTCGAAGACCTCCCGGTCGAAAAGCAGAAGCTCCCTTCGGAGGACGACTTCGACCTCGACGACGAGGACTTCGACGATGAGGATGAAGACGAAGAGGCCGATGAGGAAGGCGAAGAGATCTACGACGAGAACGAATGACCTTATATAAATATTAAAGGCGGCTCCTTTCGAGGGAGCCGCCTTCATTTTTGCCCGAGCCCTTCTAGAGCTCCCAGGCGAGAGCCGAGGCGCCGAGAATGGCGGCATCGGACTCCTTGAGAGAGGAGTAGACGAGCTTGACCTTATTCTTCCAAAGAGGAAGGACATTCTCGTTCATTGCTTTCTCAATCGGGCCGGTGAGGAACTCCTTGGCCCTTGCAAGACCGCCGAAGAGCACGATGGCCTCCGGAGCGGAGAATGCGATGAAATCGGCAAGCTTCTCACCGAGGATGCGTCCTGTGAACTCGAAGACCTTGAGAGCGATCTTGTCGCCTTCCTTTGCCGCATCATAGACATCCTTTGAGGTGATGTCAGCAACGGTGCGGAGGAGGGACGGCTCATCAGACATCTCAAGCCACTCGCGGGCGGTGCGGGCCACGCCGATAGCGGAGCAATAGGCCTCAAGGCATCCGCTCCTGCCACAGCCGCACATACGGCCGTTGTGGCGGACAGCGCAGGTGTGGCCGAGCTCGCCGGCGAAACCGTCGCTGCCGTAGACCACCTGCCCGTCGATGACGATGCCGCTGCCGACGCCGGTCCCGAGGGTGATCATGATGAAGTTCTTCATACCCCTCGCGGCACCGTAGGTCATCTCACCCACGGCCGCGGCGTTGGCGTCGTTGGTCAGGGACACAGGGATGCCGTCAATGGCCGCAGAGAGCATCTTGGCGAACTCGATGGAGCCGTTGGCTGCCCAGGAGAGATTGGGTGCGAAAGCGATCGTACCGGTGTAGTAATTGCCGTTGGGGGCACCCACACCGACGCCTCTTATCTGGCCTTCCTTGCCGGACTCCTTGATGATGTCGCGGACGGCCTGGCCGATCTCAGCGACGACCACTTCCGCTGAAGGGTCGCTGCTGGTCTTGATGACTTTCTGGGCGAGAACCTCGCCACGCGCATCGACGACGCCGAGCTTAATAGTCTGCCCGCCGATGTCTATTCCGACTACAAAATCTTTAGCCATAACCTATGCGTTTTTCTTGATTTTGGAGCCGAAGAGGGCGAACCAGAGGATGTAGAGGACGCCTGCGATGACCACCAGGTAGCTCAGCAGGTAGGAAGAAGTGGCGTCAGCCACTGCGCCCTGGATGAGCGGAAGGATACCGCCGCCGCAGACCATCACCATGAACAGACCCGAAGCGATGGAGGTGTATTTGCCGAGGCCCTCAACCGCGAGGTTGAAGATGGCACCCCACATCACGGAAGTGCAAAGGCCGCAGAGGACGAAGAACACCACTCCGAGAGGAATGGTCTCCATCGAGAAGTGGAGGTCCTTGAAGGCAGGGAAAGGCACCTGGGCGCTGTCGCCGAGCACCATACCGAGAACCAGAAGGAGGACGGCAAGGCTCGAGACGGACACCATCATGGTGCGGCTGGAAATCTTGGCACCAAGGGAGGCACCGAGAAGACGGCCGCAGAGCATCAGGAACCAGTACATACCGACAATAGTACCGGCAACACCGGCGGCGATGCCGATGGCGGGAGAAGTCATGTAGAGGTTGACGAAGTTGGGAATACCGACCTCGACACCGACATACAGGAAGATGGCGATTGCGCCGAAGACGAAGTGACGGAAGGAAAGGGCTCCCTTGATGACGTCACCAGTCTTCTCGGGCTTCTCGGCCGCAGCTTCAGCGAGATCCGGCTCGGGAATCTTCGAGAAGAGGATGATCACGAACGCAAGGGCGAAGATGCCCATTGCGATAAACAGGGCGGGATTGGCATCGGAGATCCTGGCGTTCATCGCGTCGCCGATCAGGTAGCCCACGAGCACCGGGCAGATGGTCGCTGCAAGGGAGTTGCAGGAGCCGCCCAGCTGGATCAACTGGTTGCCCTTGTTGCCGCCACCGCCGAGGGTGTTGAGCATGGGGTTGACCACTGTGTTGAGCATACACATCGAGAATCCGGAGATGAAAGCGCCGAGCAGATAGACTGCGAAGCTCTCGACAACGCCGGAGAGGAATGTGATGCCGACGCCGATGAAACCGACGAGGACAGATGCCAGGGCCGTGAATTTATAGCCCTTCTTTGAGAGGATGAAGCCGGCCGGGAGGCCCATCACCGCGTAGGCGATGAAGTTGGCGGCGTTGCCAAGCTGCGAAAGGAAGTTGGAAGCGTCGAACTGGCTCTTGACTATGACTCCGAAAGGATTCTGCAGACCTGTCACGAAGGAAATCATCGCGAACAGGAAGAACATAATCGCTATCGCGAGGCCATTGCTGTTCTTTTTTGCCATTATCTGTAAGGTTTAAAGTTATTGTACGATTTTCAGCTCGACACGCCTGTTTTGCTGGCGGCCAGCATCTGTATTGTTGTCTGCGATAGGCTCAAGCTTGCCGTAGCCCTTGTAGGACAGGCGGTCCTTGTTGACGCCGTGTTCGACAAAGTAGTTGTAGACGGTCTTGGCACGCTGCTCGGAGAGTTTCTGGTTGTACTCCTGAGAGCCGACGCCGTCGGTGTGACCGCCGATTTCGACTTTGACCTTGGGATTGGCGACAAGCCAGTCGACGATCTCGTCGAGATAGCCCCGGGCCTTAGGACCAACGTTGAACTTGTTGAACTCGAACAGGGTGTTGGAGAGATCCCTCATCGTCTGCTGAATCTCCACGGGGACTTCCTTGATGATCGTGATGGTGTC
>JAGCDT010000038.1 GCA_017651045.1 Bacteroidales bacterium
CACCTCCGCCATCGCCAAGGGTGTCGAGGATGCGAAGAAGAATCTCGTGAAGATTCCCATCATCAACACCACCATCCCTCACGAGCAGGAGGCCAAGTTCGGCGGTTCCCGCGTTTTCATGAAGCCTGCCGCTCCCGGTACCGGTGTTAAGGCCGGCGGTGCCATGCGCGCCGTTTTCGAGTCTGCCGGCATCCAGAACGTGCTTGCTAAGTCCAAGGGTTCCTCGAACCCCCACAACCTCGTCAAGGCCACCATCGCGGCCCTTACCGAGATGAGGGACGCCTACACTGTCGCAGGTCTCCGCGGTATTCCCATGAGCAAGGTTTTTAACGGATAGGAGGCACAGATTATGGCAAAACTCAGAATTACACAGGTGATCAGCACCAATGGTGAGACCCGCAGGCAGATTGCGAATCTTCGCTGCCTCGGCATCCGTAGGATTCATCAGACCGTCGAGGTGGAGAAGACCCCCGTTTCCCTGGGTCAGCTCGAAAAGGTTCGCCACCTTGTCAAGGTTGAAGAAATTGACTAAGAGGAGGAAGGATTATGAAACTTGAGAATTTGGCTCCCGCAAAGGGCGCAACCAAGAAAAGCAAGAGAATCGGCCGCGGCGAAGGCTCCGGAAAGGGCGGCACCGCCACCCGTGGTACCAAGGGTGCACAGGCACGCGCCGGTTATGAGCATAAGATCGGCTTCGAAGGAGGCCAGATGCCTATCCAGAGAAGGCTTCCCAAGTTCGGCTTCAAGAACCCGACCCGCGTCGAGTACAAAGCCGTCAACGTGGCAGCCGTCCAGGCACTCGCAGAGGCCATGAACGTCAACGAGATCAACAACGACGATTTCGTGAAGGCCGGCCTCGCTTCCAAGAACGACCTCATCAAGGTCCTCGGCAACGGTGAGATCACCGCCGCCGTGACCATTACCGCCAACGCATTCTCCAAGTCGGCCGTTTCCAAGATCGAGGCTGCCGGCGGAAAGGCTATCGTAATCGAGTAGTGAGATGAAGAAGTTTTTCGAGACCATCAAGAATATCTTCAAGATTGAAGAGCTGCGCAAGAGACTGGGCTATACCCTCGCCCTGATCCTGGTGTACCGCTTCGGCTGCCAGGTCGTGCTCCCGGGTATCGACGCCAATCTCCTTGCCACCTTCCAGAGCAACACCCAGGAAGGCCTCGTCGGCCTCCTGAACATGTTCTCCGGCGGTGCGTTCGGTAACGCTTCGGTCTTCGCGCTGGGTGTGATGCCGTACATCTCGGCATCCATCATCGTCCAGCTGCTCGGTGTCTTCGTCCCCTACTTCAAGAAACTCCAGATGGAGGGTGAGAGCGGACGCAAGAAGATGAACCAGCTGACCAGATATCTGACCATCCTGGTTCTCTGCATCCAGGGTCCTGCCTACCTGGCAGCCCTTCACAACCAGATCCCCGGCCAGGCTTTCACTGCCGTGAACAACCTTGGTTGGAGCAACTTCATGTTCAACATCGTATCGACCATCATCCTGATGGCGGGTTCCATTTTCGTCATGTGGCTCGGTGAGCGCATCACCGACCGCGGCATCGGCAACGGTATCTCCCTCATCATCATGATCGGTATCGTGGCACGTTTCCCTCACGCCCTCGCCGCTGAGTTCATCGAGAAGTTCACCACCACCAACGGCGGATTCCTTCTCTTCATCGTCGAGCTCGTCCTGTGGTTCCTCATCGTCGTCGCAGCCATTGCGCTCGTGCAGGCCGTCAGGAGGGTTCCCGTCCAGTATGCCAAGCGCGTCATCGGAAACCGCCAGTACGGTGGTGTCCGCCAGTACATCCCCCTGAAGATCAATGCCGCCGGCGTCATGCCTATCATCTTCGCCCAGGCCCTCATGCTCTTCCCGCTCATCTTCGCGCGCTGGGATGCCACCCGTGGACTTGCCGCTACCCTCGGTAACTATACCGGATTCTGGTACAACTTCATCTTCTTCATCTTCGTCGTCATCTTCACGTACTTCTACACTGCTGTGACCGTGAACCCTACCATGATGGCTGAGGACATGAAGAGGAACGGAGGATTCATCCCCGGAGTCAAGCCGGGCAAGAAGACCGTGGAATACCTCGACTCCGTCATGTCGAAGGTCACCCTCCCCGGCTCGATCTTCCTCGGCATCATCGCCATCTTCCCGGCTTTCGCCAGGAAACTCGGCGTGACCGACGCTTTCGCGGGCTTCTTCGGCGGCACCTCGTTGCTGATCCTCGTCGGCGTCGTCCTGGATACCCTCCAGCAGATTGAAAGCTATTTGCTGATGCGTCACTACGACGGCCTCATGAAGACCGGCCGTCTGACCGGACGCTCTGGAATGTAGTTGTTTGAAATAGAATAATAGGAAGATGGTCAAGCCGAAAACCGAGGAAGAGATCGAGCTCTTGCGCGAGAATGCCATAATCGTCTCGAAGACGCTGGCTGAAGTCGGTAAAAGGGTCGCTCCTGGTGTGACAACGTTAGAGTTGAATAGAGTGGCCGACGAGTTCATCCGTGACAATGGCGCGATTCCGAGCTTCCTTGGATACGACGGCTTCCCCGCAGCTCTCTGCATGTCCGTCAACGACGTGGTGGTCCATGGGTTCCCCTCGGACTATGTCCTCAAGGAGGGCGACATCGTGTCGGTGGACTGCGGAACGCTCTACAAGGGCTATAACGGCGACTCTGCGTACACCTTCCCCGTCGGGGAGGTGGACGCGGAGACCCGCAAGCTCCTGGACGTGACCAAGCAGTCCCTCTATGAGGGCATCAAAGCCGCCGTGGCAGGAGCCAGGACAGGCGACATCGGATACGCAGTGCAGTCATATGTCGAAAGTTTCGGCTTCTCCGTCGTCCGTGAGCTGGAAGGCCATGGTCTGGGCAAGGAGATGCACGAGGCTCCCGGAGTCCCGAACTACGGGCGCAGGGGCCACGGAGCAAGGCTTGTGGACGGAGTCGTCATATGCATAGAGCCGATGATCTGCGCTGGTGGACGCGGGGTGTACATTGCTAATAATGGTTGGGCTGTACACACTGCGGATCACAAGAACGCAGCTCATTATGAGCTCACTGTGGTTGTCCGCAAGGGCTGCGCCGAGCAGCTTTCAACCTTTGAATTCATTGAAGGAAAACAAGTAGAGTCAAATTAATATCGTGTCAATCTATGTCTAAGCAAGTTTCAATCGAACAGGACGGAACGGTCATCGAGACCCTCCCCAACGCGATGTTCCGCGTGGAGCTGGAAAAC
>JAGCDT010000039.1 GCA_017651045.1 Bacteroidales bacterium
CCTGTGGGATCAAGCACGGACAGTCTTTCAATCACCGGAGAAAAGAGCCCAAGCGGATCGGAACGGTAGAATTTAGTGCCGAAGGGATTGAGCGGAGAATACAGGTTCTGCTTGACGTTATCGAGTCTTTCCCCTACATATCCGGGCACTGACAGCAGCGAGTCCGCCCTTGCAATATCCTCATCTGTAAGGAAATATGGATAATTGGCGCAAATGAATGAGAACACCTCCGATGCAGACCCCATATCGACCTGAGCGCTGACATTGGAAATCAGCTCTGCAGTGTCCGCTTCCGCCCAGGCATCCTCGAATGCGAGCATCCTGTCCATTATCGCCTCTTCGTCCTCCCCCTTGAAGAATACCGCTATCCTATCCTGTCCTCCCAACTTTGCATAGATCTCCGAATATCTCGCACTCTCTTCATCCTGCGGCAGGAATGCTGAAATGTCTTCCTCATACTTCATCCTCAGCGCCGACACCGCACATAGCGCCATAGCAGCGACAAGTATCATCGCCGCCACCCAGCGTCGTCTCGAGAGAAAGTCATATATTTTCAAGAAGAGTTTTCGCATTTTCTATTCGGAGAACCGTATGTAGTATGAAGTTCTCAAGCCCCTAGCCACCCACGGCTGATAGTGGGAGGGGCCCATTTATGGGAGGGATGAGGGTCGAAGACCCGAAGGGTTTGAGAACTTTATACTACGAAGGTTCGACATAACAGATTATTTATCAACATTCTTGGGTAACCATAAATTATAGCTAGAACACAAAGGATCGTGTTCAAGATGCTTATGCGGGTGAAATCGGCGGCGGGACGGAAGGAGGTGACTCTGTCTTCAGGGTAGATGACCTTGACGGGGACAGGGACGGCGTTGACTCCTCTCCAGACGGAGAACACGAGAAGTTCAAGCTCTGCTTCATAGCGTCTTGTGAGAAGGCCGAGAGCCGGCAGGTTTTTAAGCGGGTAGGCCCTGAAGCCGGTCTGGGTGTCGGGGAGTTTCTTTGCGGTCTGGACAGTGAACCAGAAATTGGAGAAACGGTTGGCGAAGGTGCTGCCGGAGGGCATATTCTCGGCCTGGAGATTGCGGCTGCCGAGGATGAGAGCGCCGGGGTTGGCTTCTATCGCATCAATGAATGCAGGAATGTCGGACGGGAAATGCTGCCCGTCGGAGTCTATCGTGAGGGCGTAGTCAAAGCCGAGTTCACGGGCCTTTCGGAGGCCGGCCTTGAGGGCAGAGCCCTTGCCCTTATTGTGAGAGAACTCAATAACCGTGATCGGACGCGAGTACTCAGAAAGAATAGCAGAGGTGTTGTCGGTGCTGCCGTCGTTGACGACGATGATATCGCTGATATGCGCAAAAACGCCGTCGAGGACGCCTGCAAGCGTCCCCGCGTTGTTGTAGGTCGGGATGACCGCGCATATTTTCAGCGGGGCGTTCATCCTTTCAGCGTGATGGTCATTCTTGCACAGGCTGCGCCCGCTTCGCTGACGGAGGCTTTGAGCACGTCGCCTTCGAGGGAAAGTTCGAAGTCGATCACCGTCTCCCCTTTCGGGAAGATCGGAGTGACGAACTTTACGTCCTTGGCTTCCGCAAGCGAGAGTTTCCTTCCGACAAGGGCGGAGGCCAGTTCGACGGCCATGCCGACGATGCAGACTCCCGGGGTGACGGGGAATCCGGGGAAATGGGCCTTGTAGATCTCGGAGTCGTCGAGAAGGACGACGGATGCCTTGGCGGCGGAAGGATCGCCAGAGAGCGAAAGTGTCTTATATAAAAGTCCTTCGAGCATATTATTTCGTGTTGAAGAGTTCGTCGGAAAGAGTAGCGCCGGTGACGACGTTGCTTATGTTGATGGAAGATGTGTCGCCTTCGAGGTCGCGGAGAAGGACTTCGCGGATAATGCCCGAATTGGCATCTGCGCGAAGGCGTATCTCTGAGAACATACGGGAAAGGTCACGGCCAAGAGGCTTCATGACAAGGATGAGCTCATTGCCGGAGAGGACCTCGACTTTGAAATCCTTCTCGCTGACAAGGCCGTCGGTGGACGAGCGGGAAATGCTTCGCACAAGGGCCTGGTAGCGGTTTTTCTCCTTGAGGTCGGTGGTCTTGCGGACGCCTTTCTGCTCCGTGAGGACGCGGTCGCCGTCAAGGACGAAGAGAGATTTCGCAGGAGTCAGGCCTTCATAACGAAGGGATGACGGGGCTTTGACGGAAACCTTGCCTGTGGAGACCAGAGGCTGCGACAGCATGGAGGTGTTGCGGACGGTGCGGACATCGAAGGTGACGGTGCTAGTCACCTTGTTGGCCGCATTGATCTTGGCAATGGCCTCCGACGCAGTCTGCGCGAAGACCGGAATTGCCGCCAGGAGCAGCACCGCTGTCGTCAGGATTCTTTTCATGGCTTGACAAGGAGTGCGCAGCCTGTCATGATCAGGAATATCCCTACCCATTGCACAAGGCTGATATGTTCATGGAAAATGAGCATTGCGGCGATTGCACCGAAGACGTAGCTGATGCAGGAAAGCGGATAGGCAATGCTGAAGGGGAAATTCTTGAGGATATAGAGCCAGAGGACGGTCGCGATGCCGAACGATATGCCGCAAAGCAGATACCACCAGTTGGTCAGCTGGGCGCGGAACCAGGGCCATGACCAGCTGAACGGGCCGGACTTGAGAAGTCCGAGCTTAAGCAGTATCTGGCCGCCGCAGAGAAATACGCTCTGAACAAGCGAAAGGGGTATCAGTTTCCACCACATATGGCTGCAAGTTTTACTGTTGCACATCCCTCTTTGAGAGGGGAACTGTTGTAGATAATCGCGCCGCCCGACTCGCCGGAGGAGATCTTCTCGATCTCATCGCAGACTCCGAGGGCGCTCACGCAGAGATTCTCGCCGTATTTGGCAGCGATTGTCTCTCTTGTGATGCATTGTGAGCCATTTTCCGGAGGAAGCAGGCTGACGGACTCAAGCTCGCAGAGGGCCCCTTCCGGGGAATCGCTGAGCACTATCGAGACCGCCGTGTCGGAGACGGAGTCATTGCCGTAGCCGACCTTTGCCAGCATCATGGAAAGGACTTCCGAAGTCTCCTCCGCCGCGATAACAAGCGCGTTATGCGACCTGCCGAGAGCTATCCTCATCCAGCCGTCCATCAGTGCGCTCTCGAATGAGAGGAAATGGTGGGAATAGGTCACGTTGTAACCGTGGCAATGGGTGCGGATGGCAACGAGGGAGGCGATGGTATTGTGGGTCGACTGCATGAAGTCCGTGGGACGGAGCGGCAGTCCGGACGCGCCGGTGAGGGCCATTAGGAGGGCTTCCGTGTTTTCCACGCAGCCGAGGCCGGTGCCGGCTATGACTGCGTCGGGACACTCGAGGCCTGCCTTGGACAGCGCCTCGGAGGAGGTCACGACTATCTTTTTCATTATGGAACTCATCCTGCGGGCTTCAATCGGCGAAATATAGCGCCTGAGCTCCGGAGCCTCGGACAGGGCCGAGAGGGTATGGAAGGACTTTACGTAGACTTTTTTCATACCCGGGACAGAATTAAGGATGAGTCATTGCCTCCGAAACCGAAGGCATTGGAGAGGATGTGGCGGAGCACCCTGTGGGGGCCGCCGGGGTAAGGGACGAGACACTCTGGATCGGCCTGGCTGAAGCCGAGGCTCACAGGAATCAGGTCCTCCTGCAGCTGCAGAAGGGCGAATACCGCCTCGATGGAGCCGGAAGCGCTCGTGGTGTGGCCCGTGTAGGACTTGAACGATGCGACGGGAGGCACATCCTCGCCGAAAATACGGCGGATGGCTGCACTCTCCGAGGAATCGTTGTTGGGAGTCCCTGTGCCATGGGCGCTTACGAAATCGATATCGGCGGGCTTGAGGCCAGCCTCGTCGAGAGCCTGCTTCATCGCCAGGAAGGGGCCTTCGCCTTCGGCGGAGGTCGCCGTCTGGTGGAAGGCGTCGCAGGCGTTGCCGCAGCCCGAAAGGACTGCAAGCACCTTCGCTCCCCTTCTAAGGGCCGACTCTTCCGACTCGATGACGAGGAAGGCGGCGCCTTCGCCGAGATTGAGTCCGGCGCGGGTGGCGTCGAACGGGCGGCAGGGCTGCCTGTCTACGATCATGAGGGTGTCGAATCCGTTAAGGTGGAATGACGACAGGCACTCTGCGCCTCCTGCAACGACGGCTTCAGCAGCGCCGCTCCGGATAATGTCGGCGCCGAGAATCAGCGCGTTGGCAGCGGAGGAGCAGGCCGTGGAGATTGTCGTGGCGTAGGCGAAGGGCATTTTGCCGGGCTTGCCGGAGACTGCGAAGGCGCCGATCTTGTCGGTCGTGGTGCCGCAGTCGTGGAGGGCGATGTATTCGCTATGGTCGGGGCGGTCCGAGATAAAATCGCGGTAGTAGCGCTCACTGCGGTCCATGCCGCCGACGGTCGTGCCATTGATAAAAGGCACGCGGGAAAGCTCCTTGAGGCCGGACTCCTCCAGCGCCTCCTTCAGGGCGAGGGCGCCGAGAAGGATTGTGCGCGTGATGGGCACGGAAGGGTCTATACCGAGCCTCGAAAGCATCTCGGCATCGCTGAGTTTAACCTCGCCGACCGGAAATTCCATCCGGTTGGTCTCGAGGAACCTCACGGCGCCGAGACCGCTGCGGCCATCCCGTAGCGAATCGAGCGTCTCCGCCTTTCCCACCCCGACGGCCGACACGACACCCGCGCCGGTCACCACTATCCGTCCTTTGAAGGGAGCATCCATCTCTATCCCGAGCTATGCGCTGTACTTTGAAATATATTCAGCCATTGTGGCGACGGAGCCGAAGATGTGCTTGCCCTCTATGGGGTTGATGACTTTAACTCCGTACTTTTTCTCCATGAGGACTATGAGCTCCAACACGTCGATGGAGTCGAGTCCGAGACCCTGGTCGCCGAAAAGGGGCGCGTTGTCGTCGATGTCTTCAGGGGTCATTCCTTCAAGGTTCAGCGCAGCGATGATCGCTTCTTTCAATTCTTTGGTTGTAACGTCCATTTTATTTGTAATTTATTGATATTCTTTGAATTGCCTCGGACGAAAACTCTTCTCCCTCCCCTTCTTTCTCGAGAAGGAACACCAGTGCATCCACATTATCATCGTCGGGGCAGTCGATCCATCCGGCAATCATGGTCCTTGTCAGCGGATCCTCGAATGATTCTTTCGTGACACGCACGATCTCTTCCGGATCGAACTTGCTGAGCACATAAGCGGAGGACTCTCCGCGGAAAAGGTTGCGGATTGCGATCTCCCCGGTGACGACGTTGGGAAGGGTATAAACAAAAAGAGCCGGCGAGGGGAAATAGTCGGCATCAGTGATGGTCTGCCTGTAGTGGATGTCGTCGGCCTCGCAGCCATGGCGGGAGAAAAGGACGACAGCGCAGTCTTCCCTCGGGACAAAACGGTCTTTCTCTTCGGAGAGCAGGATCTCGGAAGCGATAATCCCGGCCTTAGAGAGGGCGTCCATCTTGAAAAATTTGGGATAGGAAAGGCCCAGATGGCGATAGGCGGCGGCAAGAAGGGCAATCCCCTTCTCTCCCTCCACCTGCATGACATTCTCGCCGTCCTTCAGAAGAAGTCCGTTTCGAATGATACACCAATGCCTTATGCCAGCTGTCAAGTTTTCGATGGTTTATAGAATAAACCTCGAAAGATAAGGAAAAAAGCGTGGAAAAGCAAAAAGCTAGGCCCTGCAGAACAGGACCGCGCCGTTGACTCCGCCGAAGCCGGAGAGCAGTTTTATGAATGAAACGCTGCCTGAAGCGTCGAAACGACGGGCAGAAGATGATAAATTGACAGGCCTGGAAGTGCCCTGGGTCGAGAATCCGGCAGTGGGGAGAATGACTCCCGACTCCGCGGCTTTCATCGACACGATGCTCTCGAGAATGCCCGCTGCGCCCATCGTGTGGCCGAAAATGCCCTTGAGGGCGCTGACAGGGACATCGGAAAGGCCGGCCCTTTCAAGAGCGATGCTTTCCATCTCGTCGTTATAGGCCGTGGCGGTGCCATGGACGCTAATGAACGCAAGGTCTTTCGGCGCAGGAAGGAGGGCGCGAAGGGCGTTGTAGCTCCCCTCGCCCGTCCTGGAAGGGCCGGAGATATGATTGGCGTCATTGCGGACAACGCCCTGGACAATCTGCCAGCCGGCGCCATCGCGACCAAGGACGACGGCGGCTGAAGCCTCGCCGAGATTGAGTCCGGTGCGATCGGCGTCAAACGGCTTGCATGGCTCCTCCGAAAGAGCTTTAAGCGACTGGAATCCCGTCACTATGAAGCGACTCTGAACCTCAGCGCCGACCACCACAATGTAGTCGATATCCTTTCTGCAAAGCAGCATGCGCCTTGCTGAGACAAGGGCGGAAAGCCCTGATATGCAGGCATTTGAAACGACCGTGACAGGGTGCTTGCACCTGAAATATTCGCCGAGTACCGATGCCGAAGAGCACAGCGGAGTGCCGTCGCCCTTGATGGTCGAAAGGACAAACTGTACTTTCTCGGAAGACGGATCGATGCCGGCCTCGCGAACGGCATTCGAAGCTGCCAGGAGTACTATCGTGTCGAAGAATCCGAATCCCTGAATCCCTTCCTTCATGGCTTCGCGACGCACATCCTCGCGATTGAAGAGAGAGGCCGCGAAAGGCTCTCTGACGCCGAATTCGCCCTTGTGGAGGCGAAGTTCGCTGCGGCCTTCGAGGACAGCGCGGTAATTCTCCTCCGGGGTGAATCCCAGAGGGGTAATGGCGCTGCTGCCCAGTATGGTCACGCTGCCGCTCATTTTCTGAGGGCGGTTTTCATGGAAGAAGATGCGATGATCTCTTCGCCGCAGCGGATAGTCACATCGCAAAGGGTGATGCCGGCGAATTCACTGACGAGGGCGACAGTCGTGGTCAGGCGCTCCCCTGCCACAGGGCGGCGGAAGCATTTGAACCCGCGGACGGAACCGATGTAGCCGATCTCAAGAGGCTTGTGGAGGATGTACTTGGAGATGTAGCCGACGCGTGCGGCGCAGGACTGTGCCATGTTCTCGACAAGGCCCTCGGCACGGAGACTTCCGTCTTCGTACAAAGGCTCTTTCCCGGTCACATCATATTCGGTCAAAGTCTCCACTTCCTCATATGACAACATCTTGTCTACAAGCAAGAAAGGAGGCCTCTGCGGAAGCACTTCTTTAATGTCAATCCACGTTAGATCCATCAGTCCCAGAAATTGAAAAAGTTAAACCACTGATATGGGTATTTGCGCACCGTCTCTTCGAAGACTGATGCGAAAGAGGCGGCATCATCCACCTTGATGGCCGATATCCTGTAGGATGTCACGCCGGTCTTCATCACGAACACTGCGACAACGGGAACATCCCTGGCCGCAGCCAAAGCATAGGGCCCTGCCGGGAACCTGGCATCCTGTCCGAAAAAGGAGCAGGTCACGCTCTTTTCCGAGCCGAAAAGACGGTCGGCGGGCACTGCCACGACCTCGCCGTCGGCAAGGGCGGCCGAGACCACGAAAAGGTGCTGCATGTCCTCGCCCACCGGCACCATCCTTATATTGCGCTGCTCGAAAAGTTTCTTCCTGCCTGCCATCACGGCCTCGGTCTCCGCGGCATAGACAAGCGCATTGAGGCGCTTCTGCCCGAGAGAAAGCGAGTAGCCGGCAAGCTCGAAATTGCCCACGTGAGAGCTGGCCACCACAAAGCCTTTTTCGCCCTTAGACAGCTCCTCAAGGCAGTTTTGCTCATCGATATCGAATGAGAAAGTCCTTCCCCCGTACATGGCGAAACGGTCTATCACTATCTTGCCCATCGCGAAGAAATTGCGGTAGACCCCGGCGAAGGATTTCAGCGGGCCGAAGCCCATACGCTTTCTGTAAAAAGAAAAAGACGCCCTGCGTCCCTTCCCGTCGAAAAGCATATAGAACGGGATGACGAGGGCGACGACGCCATAGAGAATAACAGGATGAAGAGCGCCCGCCAGTCTGACCAGCGAACGCTGCATCCAAGGCGTCCCGTCGGTGGAGCCTCTCCATTTGCTATGGCTGTATTCTGCCACTACGACAGCTTAGAGGCGATAAAGTCGCAGAAGTCTCCAAATGTCTTGTGGTCGCGGAAGTCCTCGATGCGGATCTTTACGCCGAATTCCTTCTCCACGAGACCGGCTATGTCGACGACCTCGAGGGAGTCGATGCCCATGTCTTCCTTGAGGAGTGCGTCGCGGACTATCTTTTCTTCATCGATTTCAAGCTCCTCCACGAGGAATTCCTTTACTTTTTCTTCTATTTCAACGAGTGTCATATCTGATGTTATTTTTTGCAAACTAAGATGCTGTGGCCTTCGCCAAGGGCGTCGTGGATGGTCTCGACCTCCAGGCCGGCCTCGCCGACGAGACGGATCATGACGTCGGAATGATACATGCGGCTGTTGCCGTTGGCAAGAGCAGTGAAATACAGGCTCGTCATCGTGAGGTTGAGCGAGGCCGTCTCGAAGCGCTGCCTGTCCCAGAAGGTCTCCATGATACAGAGCCTTGTCTTATCGGACATCACGGAAGCGGCCTTTTTGAGGATAGCCACTATCTCCTGCTCTGAGAAGCAGTCGAGGAACTGGCTCATCCAGATGACGTCGGCTCCCTCGGGGAGCTTCGACTCCGGATCCAGCATGTTGGCGCCGTAGCCATCGATCCTGTCGGCGCCCTCCTGCCCCTTGATATTGGCCTTCATAAGGCCGATCTGCTGCGGGAGATCCACGATTGTCACCTTCACGTCCGGATCCTGGGCGACGCAGCGAAGTGCGAAGCGGCCGGTGTTACCACCGACGTCCATGATCCTTGCAGGCTTGAGCGAAAACACCACCTTGAGGGCATCCCGGAAGGAGATGTCGGAATAGTGATGGTCGAATGCAAACCAGCTTTTCTGCACCTGCTCGGGCAGGCTGGAAAGGCCTTCATATATCGTAGGCCACGAGCCGAAATACTTGAGTCCTACCGGCTTACCCTCAAGGAGAGACTCCTCGAGACGGAACATGCCTTCGTAGTTGACGTCGTGGTTGAAATCGAGATTGATGCGGACGATGTCGCTGTTCTGAAGGAACCAGCCGGTCTTGGTGATAGAGTAGCGGTCGGTCTCGGGGTTGACTATCACTGCACCCATGGAAAGGCCGGCTTCGAGAAGCACTCTCGCCGCATACTCGGAAATACCGCATTTTTCAGCGGCTTCCTCCACCTTGAGCCCTTCCGGAGAATGATTGATCCTGTCGAGAAGTCCGAATTTGACCAGAAGCCTCGCCGTCTCGAAGATCATCGGGCCGTACGCGATGAAATGCGCCAATCGCTGGGACTCCAGCATCGGCAGGTTATCTTTGGTGTAGGCTTCGGCAACGCCGGGAAATAAGTTCATTTCTTACTGCTTCTTAAGAATTGCAAATATAAACTAAAAATAAGCTATTTACAAGTTTCAGGAGTTTGGAAGCAGGCGAAGGCCGATGCGACGGCGGTCGGGGTCGATGTTGATGACGGCGACGCGGACTTTCTGGTGGAGGTGGAGGACCTTGGAAGGGATGACCCTTCCCTGGCCTTCCTGACGCATGTTGGACACGTGGATGAGGCCGTTCTCATGGAGACCGATGTCGACGAAGGCGCCGAAATCGGTGATGTTGGTCACTATGCCGGGAAGCTCCATGCCGAGCCTGAGATCCTCAAATTCCCTCACGTCGGAGGCGAACTCGAACTCTTCGGCGGCCTCACGGGGATCGCGGCCGGGCTTTGCAAGCTCCTTGAGGATGTCGTTGACGGTCGGAAGGCCGACACCGCCTCCGACATAATCCTCAGCCTTGATCTTGCCGCAGAGATCGGCGTTGCCGACAAGCTCTTTTGTCGTGACGCCGAGGTCGGAGGCCATTTTTTCGACAATATGATAGCTCTCCGGGTGGACGGCGGAGGCATCGAGGGGGTTGCTGCCACCGTCGATGCGGAGGAAGCCGGCGCACTGCTCGAAGGCCTTGGCGCCAAGGCGAGGCACCTTCAGCAGCTGCTGGCGCGAAGTGAATGCGCCGTTGGAGTCTCTCCAGGCTACGATTGCGGAGGCAAGCGCCGGGCCTATGCCGGAGACATATTGAAGCAGATAGGGACTTGCCGTGTTGAGATTGACGCCAACGGAGTTGACGCAGAGCATCACTGTGTTGTCGAGGGCCTCGCGAAGGAGGGTCTGGTCCAAATCGTGCTGATACTGACCTATCCCAAGCGACTTGGGATCTATTTTCACGAGCTCAGCAAGAGGATCCATCAGGCGGCGGCCGATGGAAACCGCCCCGCGCACCGTGACGTCATGATCCGGAAACTCTTCCCTACCTACGTCAGAGGCCGAATAGACCGAAGCGCCATCCTCGCTGACGGAGAAAATGCGTATGCCCTCGGGGAGGTGGCACTTCTGGAGGAAGTCCACAGTCTCTCTTCCGGCAGTCCCGTTGCCCACGGCGATAACCTCGGTCTTATATTTTACAGCAAGTGAGTTAATGGTGGTGATCGCCTGCACTTTCTGAGAGACCGGCGGATGCGGAAATATCGCCTCGAAATGGAGAAGCTTGCCCTGCTCGTCGAGGCAGACCACCTTGCAGCCGGTGCGGAAGCCAGGATCTATCGCCATCACTCTTTTCCGCCCTACGGGAGGAGAAAGGAGAAGCTGGCGAAGATTGCCGGCGAAGACAGCGACCGACTCGATGTCGGCCTTCTCCTTGGCTTCACGGATGATTTCATTCTCTATCGAAGGGCCAAGAAGACGCTTCAGAGAGTCTTCCAGGGCCTCTTTTATCTCTTTTTCGACCGCCGCGGAAGGATAGCCGCGAACCTTGCCGGAGGTCCCTTCCACAGGGGAATGGCAGTAGTCGTAATAGATCTTGCGGGCGCACTTATCGAGGTCAGCGTCGATGCCGACGGAGAGGAAGCCCTCTTCGCTGGCGCGAAGCATAGCGAGCAGATTGTGGGCCGGAATCTTCTTGACGGGCATGCCGAACTCGAAATAGGAACGGTATTTCCCCGCATCTTCCGACTCCTTGCCAGCCTTGGTCACCTTGGAGCATATCATCCTCTGGCGGAACAGATCCCTGAGCGTCTCGCGGAAGGACGCCGTCTCGGAGAAACGCTCGGCCACGATGTCCCTCGCTCCCGCAAGAGCGTCGTCGACAGAGGTCACCTCGCCCTTGACAAAGCGGGCGGCTTCGGCGGCCGGATTGGCGGTCCTGCCGGCCCAGAGGGCGTCGGCAAGGGGCTTGAGCCCTTTTGCCGCAGCCACTGACGCCCTGGTCTTACGCTTGGGGCGGAAGGGCAGATAGAGGTCCTCGAGCTCCTTGGAGTCGACGGTCTGCTCGATGCGCGAGCGGAGATCGTCGGTGAGGGCCTCCGCCTCGTCTATGGTCTTGAGGATAAGCTCTTTGCGCTTTTCCATCGCGTCGTAGACATCGATCCAGTGGCGGATGGAACTCACCTGCTCGTCGTCGAGCCCGCCGGTCCTTTCCTTGCGGTAGCGGCTTATGAACGGAATCGTGCAGCCGTCGGCAAACAGATCGGCGCAATTTTCCACCTGCCAGGGCTTTACCTCGAGCAAGGCGGCGATATGATTTACATACAACTCTTTCATACCTTGCAAAGATAAACCAATTTATGTAAATTTGGGCCGACAAAACCGCATCAGACAATGAAAAATGAAATCGCGCCCGGCATCCGCTACATAGGTGTTGACGACAAGGACATCGACCTCTTCGAAAGCCAGTACATCGTCCCTGAAGGGATGTCCTACAATTCCTACATAATCCTTGACGAAAAGATCGCCATCCTCGACACCGTCGACGCCCGCAAGGGCGATGAGTGGCTCGCCAATCTCGACGAAGCCCTCGCCGGTGCAGCCCCGGATTATCTCATTGTCCTGCACGTTGAGCCGGACCATTCCGGACTTATAGCATCAGTTGCGCAGAAGTATCCTAATCTGCAGATTGTCTGCTCGTTAAAAGCCGCAGCATTTATCGGACAGTTCTTCCCCGGCAAGGCCTTCAACATCATGACCGTCAAGGAAGGCGACGTACTCAATCTCGGGGCCCACAGCCTTAGTTTCATCATGGCTCCCATGGTCCACTGGCCCGAGGTCATGGTCAGCTTCGAAGCTTCCGAGAAAATACTTTTCGCCGCCGACGCCTTTGGAAAATTCGGCGCCCTGGAAGGCGAACTCTTCATGGAAGGGACCGACGACTGGTCCTGTGAAGCCCGCCGCTACTATTTCAACATCTGCGGCAAATACGGCGCTCCGGTGCAGGCCCTTCTCAAGAAGGTGCTTCCCGCCGGCCCGGCTATCATAGCCCCTCTCCACGGCCCGACCCTAAGGGGCGACCTCTCCCCCTTCGTGAAGCTTTACGAGACCTGGAGCAGCTACGGAGTCGAGTCTGAGGGCGTTTTTGTCGCCTACGCGTCCATCCATGGAGGGACCGCTGCAGCTGCTGAGCGCCTCGCCGAGATCCTCCGCGAGAAGGGCTGCCCGAAGGTCGCCGTCTCGGATCTCACAAGAGATGACATCGCCGAAGCCGTCGAAGATGCGTTCCGCTACGGCCGCCTTGTCGTTGCCGCCGCGTCCTACGACGCCGGCCTGTTCACTCCCGCCTACAATTTCCTCCATATCCTCCAGATGAAGGCCTACCAGTCCCGTAAGGTCGCTCTCGTCGAGAACGGCTCCTGGGCCCCTTCAGCAGGCCGTGTTATGAAGGAAATGTTCGGCGCGATGAAGGACATTACCCTCGTGGCGGAGCCCGTCACTATCCGCAGCCGCATGCGCGAGGAGGACATCCCCGCCCTTGAGGCCCTTGCTGACGCAATTCTGGCTTAATCCTGGGAAAAATCGCGCAGGGAGTCCCTGTACGCCGAGAATATCTTGGATTTGGAGACGAATCCAAGATATTTTCTTGTGTCGGCATCCACGACCGGGAGATTCCAAGCTCCCGTCTTTTCGAACTTGCCCATGACCGAATCCATGCTCTCGTCGGGATAGACATATTCCTCGGCGGAATGCATGTAGTTAAAGACATGGCGCTTGTCGTAGAGCTCGGTCTTGAACATGTCGTGGCGTATGTCCTCGAGGGTGAGATAGCCCTGAAAACGGCTTCTGCTGTCCACGACCGGGAAGACATTGCGGTGGCTGGCGGACACCGACTCGACGAGCGAGCCCAGCGGCGCATCGATTTCAACAGGTGTAAAATCTGTCTCGACAAGGGATGATGTCTTCAAAAGGGTGAGAACTGCCTGGTCGCTGTCGTGGGTCAGAAGCTCTCCGGACTGGGCAATACGCTTAGTGTAGATGGAATATTTCTCAAAGATACGTACTAAGCCGTAGGAAATCGCTGACGTTATGATCAGCGGAATGAGCAGCGAATAACCGCCGGAGATCTCTGCGATAAGGAATATGGCCGTCATCGGAGCCTGCATGACCCCCGCCATGAGACCGGCCATCCCGACCAGTACGAAACAGCCCTGAGGGACAAGGTCGGGCTTGATGAGATTAAGCGAAGACGCAACCACGAAACCAGCTATGCCGCCGACAACGAGGGTAGGACCGAAAGTACCGCCCACTCCCCCTCCGGCGTTGGTAAATGTCATGGCCAGCACCTTCAGAAGCATCACTGCAAGGAAATAGACAGGCAGCAGCCAGGCCGCATTCAGCCCCTTGAAAAGCGGCGATCCGGCGCTCGCATTGGATGAAAGCAGATCGCGCAGGCTCTCGTAGCCCTCGCCATAGAGCTCCGGAAGAAGGAATATCATAAGTCCCAGCCCGGCGGCGCAAAGCCCCCAGCGAAGGAACGGATTGCGAAGCCTGGCAAGGCCGTCCTCAAGCGAAAGAGTGACTCTTGTGAAATACAGGGACACCGCCGCGCAGAAAAGGCCGAGCACCACGTAAAACGGCAGGCTCGAAAGCGAAAATGCGGCTTCAAGTCCGTCTACGCCGAGAAAAGGCACTCTCCCGAGACATGCATACGAGACGACAGTCGCGGAGACAGTGGCCGTGAGGAGCGGCAGGATGGCCGTCATCGAGATATTGAAAAGAAGAATCTCGAGGGTAAACAGCACGCCGGCGAGAGGGGCGTTGAACATGCCAGCGACGGCGCCCGCGGCACCGCATCCCAGAAGGATGGTCGTCCCGCGCCAGGAAAGGCCGAGAGCACGGCCAAGGTTGGAGCCGATGGCGGCTCCCGTATATACAATAGGCGCTTCAGCACCGACCGAACCGCCGAATCCTATCGTCACGGCGCTGGTCACCATGGAGGACCAGCAGTTGTGGGGTTTGATGCGGGAATCGTTCTTGGAGACTGCTCGGAGCACCCTTGTCACGCCGTGGCCGATTTTATCGCGGACCACATAGCGAACTATGATAAAAGCTATGAGCATGCCCGCTCCGGGCAGCACGATATAGAGAAAACGCCACGGCGAGTCGGCCGGAATCCATCCGGTAAGACCTGTGCGTATCCAATGAATGGCGAGTTTGAGGAGGACGGCGGCAAAGCCGGAGGCTACCCCTACAATCAGAGAAAGCGCAAGCAAAAGCCTGCGCTCAGGCACCTTGGAGACGATGCCACTATATTTTTTCAGGAAAGCCGTGACGCTACTCCGCGTCGGAGCCCTCGGAGTACTGGGCGATGTTGTCGTCGGGAAGGGTGGCGTCTCCGTCGGGGGCGTCGGCGCTCTCTCCGGCCACTGCCTCGTTGCCGGCATCCTCTTCGCCTTCAAGCCAGCGGTCGATGTCCTCGGCCTTGTCCACGTTGACCTGGATCTTGACGAGGTAGATTGCGTCGTCGGTCTCCACGGTCACTGCGTAGAATGACGTACCGTCCGGTTTGGGGTACTTGACAAGTTCGGGAAGATAATCAGAAAATCCCTTGGGGTATTTTTCCGCAAAAGCCGCCGCGAGGACGGGGTTCATGTTCTCGTAGCTGACTACGTGTCTTTTTTTGTTGTCTTGTACCATGTTTTCGCATCAGTTCTTTTTCGGGGTACAATATTAGAACTTTTTTTCTTTTTGCAAGAATCATTTTTGAAAAAAAATGACTTTTGCGCTCTTTTTTTCTCCAAATCCCTCTCGACGAAGACCGGAGAGAAGTCCCGAGGGTCGAGTCCGGTCCAGAACATGACCGATGAAGCCGTCATCGGAGTCGGGGTGAAATCCTGCACCTGGTCCATCCAGATGCCCTTCAGGGCCGGATTGCGGGATAGCGCTTCCATGTCTCTCATAGTACATCCGGGGTGAGACGATATGAAATACGGCACAAGCCCGGTGCGGCGCCCCTCATCCCTGGTGATTTTGTCAAATTCCCTGCGCAGGACCTCGAAAAGTTTGAAAGAGGGCTTGCCCATGAATTTCAGCACATGCTCTTCCGTGTGCTCCGGGGCGACCTTGAGGCGGCCGGAAGTGTGGTCTAGAATTAGCTCTTTGAGATAGGGCTTCGAGGTCTCGTCGAGGAAGCCTTTCTCGTCGAGGAAGAGGTCGTAGCGTATACCGCTACCTATATATGAATGGCGTATGCCCTTGGTGGAATCGATACGGTGATAGAGATCGAGCAGCCTCGCGTGGCTGCGGTCGAGGTTGGCGCATGGCGAAGGATAAAGGCAGGAGCGCCGGCAGCATTTGCCGCACATATCCATATTCTTGCCATGCATGCCGTACATATTGGCCGTGGGGGCTCCGAGATCCGATATATTGCCCGCAAATCCAGGGATTTCGCTAAGCGCACGGACCTCCTTGAGGATGGATTCCTCGCTGCGGGAAGAGATGAATTTCCCCTGATGGGCCGCTATCGTGCAGAAGTTGCATCCTCCGAAACATCCCCTGTGGGTGTTGATGGAGAACTTGATCATGTCGTAGGCAGGGATGCGCTTGTCCTTGTAGCGCGGATGTGGACGCTTGGTAAACTGAATATCCCAGAAGGTGTCCATCTCCTTCTCCGTTGCCGGAGGATACGAAGGGTTGATTTGCACATATCCGTCGCCGCACGGCTCGATGAGCACGTCCTGATGCATAAGGTTGACCTCCGTCTCGATGACATGGAAATTCTCCGCAAAAGCCCTCTTCGATGCCACACATTCCTCGAATGAGTGAAGAATGATCGAATTGCCGGCTTTGGGCTTTCCCTTCAGGAAGAATCCTATCTGGGGAATCTGCCTCATCCTGTGGTCACTCCAACCGGCCTCGATGCCCCTGGTGAGCTCCAGCATCGGCCTCTCCCCCATCCCGTAGCAGAGCCAGTCGGCTCCTGAGGAGACAAGGATGGACGGCATCAGCTCGTCCTTCCAGTAGTCGTAATGGGTCAGACGCCTCAGCGAGGCTTCGATGCCGCCTATGACGACCGGAGTGTCGGGATAGAGCTCTTTTAGGATCTTGGTGTAGACAGTCACGGCATAGTCGGGCCGCGCTCCGGCCTTGCCTTCCGGGGTGTAGGCGTCATCGTGGCGCAGGCGCTTGCCGGCAGTGTAATGGTTGACCATCGAATCCATGGCCCCGGCATTGACGGCAAAATAGAGCCTCGGAG
>JAGCDT010000040.1 GCA_017651045.1 Bacteroidales bacterium
TCAGGCTAAAAATGACGCCGAAACTTAATTTTGCAAGGTCGTAGGCGAAAAGAGGCCTTTTTGCCTACGAGTCGAGGTTTTTGACTGGTTCGTAGGCAAATAAGGGCGTTTTTGCACACGAGACAGGAGTATCATATTAGTGAAAAGCAGTATCTTTGTCCTCAATATGACTCTTTTCCTTACAGGCAGCCCGACGCGTTACGGCGAAGATCACTTCACCGCCGACAACGGTTTTCTCTTCAGAGTCCGCGAGGCTCTTGACGAGGCGACCGGTGGAGTGCCGCCTAAAGTGCTGCTTGTGAGCGCCGCGCCGGACGACGAGGGCTTCACCAAGTCGGTGCTCGAGGGCATGTCCCACTGCATCCACCGCTCCGGCATCAAGACGGCGGAGATCATCATGCTCGAGCGCAGCAACGCTGGCGAGGCGGCATCATTGGTCGCATGGGCCGACTGGATCGTCCTCTGCGGCGGCCATGTGCCCACCCAGAACCGCTTCATCCATGAAATCCGCCTCAAAGAGCTTCTGAAAGGCTTCGACGGGGTCATCATGGGATGCAGCGCCGGCTCGATGAACTGCGCCGGGAAGGTCTATTCTCACCCCGAGCTGCAGGGCGAGGCGGTCGATCCCGCCTACAGCCGCTGGCTCGAAGGCCTCGGTCTTACCGACATCCAGCTTATCCCTCACCTCGATCAGGTCCGCAATGTCGTTCTCGACGGGCGGAGGCTGTTCGAGGATGTCATTTTCCCCGACAGCTGGAACCACCGTTTCTACACCTTCCGCGACGGTGGCTATGTGATGGTCCGCGACGGGCGTAGCCGCCTTTTCGGCGAGGCATGGGAGATCACCGCCGGCGGCATGAGGAAGGTCTCCGAAGAAAATAAATCCTATTCTTTTATGAATCTTGTGTTCATATCGCCCCACTTCCCGCAGACCTACTGGCACTTCTGCGCCGGGGCGCGCCGCAATGGCGTCAACGTGCTGGCCATCGCCGACACTCCGTATGAAAACCTGCCTTATCAGCTTCGCGACAGCATCAGCGACTACTACAAAGTCAACAATCTCGACGACTACGAGGAAGTCTACCGCGCCGTAGCCTGGTATGCCCACAAATGGGGCAAGATCGACTGGATTGAGTCCAACAACGAGTACTGGCTCGAGCAGGACGCCCGTCTCAGGACCGATTTCAACGTAACCTCCGGCCTTCAGAACGATCAGATTGCTTCCGTCAAGAACAAGTCGGAGATGAAGAAATACTACGCCCTCGGCGGCATCCCGACCGCGAGGCAGATCAAAGGCTCGGAAGGCGATAAGGCCGTGAAGGCTTTTGTCAAGAAGACGGGCTACCCGATCATCGCGAAACCCGACAACGGAGTCGGCGCCATGGGCACGACGAAAATCTCCTCCGACGAGGAGCTCGCAGCCTGGTTCTCATCCCATCCCGACAATTACGGTCTCTTCGTCATAGAGGAATTCATAACCGGCCTCCTGGTGTCGTACGATGCCATTTTCAATTCCAAGATGGAGCCGATTTTCGAGAACAACACCGTGTTCCCGACCCCTATTATGGACATAGTCCACAACAACCTCGACACTTGCTATTGGACCAACAAGACTGTCCCCAAGGCCCTCGCCGAGGCAGGTCGCAAGACCGTGAAGGCCTTCGGCATAAAGAGCCGCTTCGTCCATCTGGAATTCTTCAAGCTTGACCGCGACCGCGAAGGGCTCGGAAAGAAGGGCGACTATGTCGGATTGGAAGTCAACATGCGCCCTCCGGGAGGCTACACGCCCGATATGATGAATTTCGCCCACTCGACCGACGTCTTCCAGATATGGGCCGACATGGTGGCATTCGACAGGAGAGAGAAAGGAGAAGGAGAGCAGTTCTACTGCGGCTATGCTGCACGTCGCGACGGCAGCCGCTATCTTCATTCTCATGAAGAAGTGATGGCCCGATACGGTGATGCGATGTGTATGAGCGACAGGGTCCCGGACGCACTTGCCGACGACCTTGGCAATCACGCCTACATCGTCAGGCTGAAGACAGAGAAGGAGATCGAGCCCTTCTTCGAATTCGTGACCGCTAAGGGATAACGATCTTATATTGCTTGCTGGCCTTGTTGGTCAGCAGAGTGTCGCGGAGCCAGAGATTAGCCTCCTTGAGGGCGAAGTAGCTGACTCCGCGGTCTTTTGCGAACTTGTACAGCGACGGGATTGAGCCGTTGAGGGTGTAGTTGCGCTCGTCCTTTCTGACCGGGTAGCGCTTGAGCTGCCCGTAGCCGAAAGCCTCCGGGTTCTCCAGCAGCAACTTGCAGGCAAGGATCCTGAACATATAGCGCGAGGTCTCGTCGGGCAGAAGCGCATCCATGGCGCTTGATGCCGACTGCTCCTTCAGGCGCTTAGACACGCCGCCCTGGCCGGCATTGTAGCTGGCCGCTACCGTCATCCAGTTGCCATATTTCTTGTAGGCTTCCTTGAGATAGCGGCAGGCAGCGACGGTCTCCTTCTCCATATTATATCGCTCGTCGACCTCCTTGTCGACAATGAGCCCGTACTGCTGGGCAGTCGGCTTCATGAACTGCCACAGCCCGGCGGCGCCCGATTTAGACAGCGCCTTCGGATCGAGATTGCTCTCGATGGCCATAAGGTATTTGAGATCCTCCGGGACGCCCTGCTCCTTGAGGATAGGCGTCACGAGGGAGAAATACCTGTCGGAACGCTTGATGATAAGCGTCGAAAGGGTGTGGCTGTAGGTGAACGCTATGAGCTCCCTGTCCATACGCTCGTAGAGGTCGTCGCGGTCGAAGCGGACGGTGTCGCCTGCAAATACGATAAAGTCCGGGACAGCCGGAGCCTGGGGATGGAGAATATACGAGGGCTGATCGTCTTCAGGGGCGGACTCGGCCGGAGGCGGAGTCTGCGCACCGGAGCAAAATGTTGCACTGAGAAGTATCAGGATGGAAAGTATCTCTTTCATAAGGCATTACATTTTCAGAAAACGAATTATAAGTTATTCAAAAGGCCGGTAAACTGTACTCGGATCTTTTCCAGGATGGATCTCCAGTCCTTCAATGATCCGTCCAGGTTATCTGAAACGGCTTTGAAACATAGGAAAGGAAGTCCGTACATACGACAGAATTCTGCCGCGGCATAAGCTTCCATGTCAAACAGGTCATACTTGGTCGACAGCTCTTTCACCTGATCCGGGCTGAAGGTCTGCGTGCTCATAAAGTAGTCGCCGGAAAAGACGGAACAGCCTTCACCGGGCAGCTCGATCTTATCATAGATAAGTTCGCTGCCGCCATTTACAAAACAGGTGCAATTCAGGATTTCTCCTATTGGGTAACGTGCCGATCCGGCGCTGCCGATATTAAGCACTGTCGGTTTGCCTGACCGTCCACGGGATTCATACCATTTGACCAGCCCGCTGAACATACGCATTTTACCCATCCCCGTATAGACGACAGGGAACGGGACGTCGGCCTGCGAAATCTCATCCTTATCGGCGACAAACAGGACCACGTCCTGTCCGCGAAGCTTCGACAATATTTTTTCGTCAATCATTGTTTCCCCGCTTTTTCGCAAATCTACAAAAAAAGAGGCACCTGCGCAAAACGCAAGTGCCTCAATTTGAAGTCTGGATGACTGGACTTGAACCAGCGACCTCCTGGTCCCTAACCAGGTGCGCTACCAACTGCGCCACATCCAGATTTCCCCCCTCGACAGAGGTGTTCCTCTCCGAACGGGACCGCAAAGTTATAAAGTTTTTTATAAACACAAAAATTTGTTTTGTTGGAATTAATCTTTAACTTTGCACGCTTTTTCCGCGAGAGTAAAAAGA
>JAGCDT010000041.1 GCA_017651045.1 Bacteroidales bacterium
GCCCACGGCCGAAGGCATGCGGCCGAGGAGGGCCGAGACCTCGGAGCCGGCCTGCGTGAAACGGAAGATGTTGTCGATGAAGAAGAGGATGTCCTTCGGACCCGTGCCGGTGTCCATGTCGCGGAAGGATTCGGCTAGCGTGAGGCCCGACAGGGCCACGGAGCTCCTGGCCCCCGGCGGCTCGTTCATCTGGCCGAAGACCATGGACACCTGGGATTTCTTCATCTCCTCCATGTCGACCTTGGAAAGGTCCCAGTTGCCTTCCTTCATGCTCTCCATGAAAGCATCGCCGGTCTTGATGACCCCGGACTCGATCATTTCCCTGAGGAGGTCGTTGCCCTCACGGGTGCGCTCGCCGACTCCGGCGAAGACGGAGAAACCGTTGTGCTTCTTGGCGATATTGTTTATCAACTCCTTGATAAGCACGGTCTTACCCACGCCGGCACCGCCGAAGAGACCGATCTTGCCGCCCTTCAGGTAAGGCTCTAGCAGGTCGATGACCTTTATGCCCGTGAAGAGGACCTCCTGGGAAGTGGCGAGGTCCTCGAACTTGGGGGCCTCGCGGTGGATCGGGAGGGTGACGTCGGTGTGGATGGCGCCCAGGCCGTCGATGGCTTCGCCGGTGACGTTCATCACGCGGCCGCGGATGATCTCGCCCGTGGGCATGGAGATGGGGGCGCCGGTGGAGACGACCTCCATCCCGCGGCGGAGGCCGTCGGTGGAGTCCATGGCCACGCAGCGCACGGTGTCTTCGCCGATGTGCTGCTGTACTTCGATGATGAGGTCGCGTCCGTCAGTGCGCCTTACCTTGAGGGCTTCGTGTATGGAGGGCAGGGTATCGACCAGTTCGTCGTCGGTGAAGTGCACGTCCACCACCGGGCCGATGATTTGGGAAATATGTCCTATGAGTACTGACATGTTGAATGTGGCTAATCGGATAACAAATATAACAAAAAAACAGCCACCGTATGCCTTTTGTGGACATTAAGGACGACGCAGTAAGCGAAAGTGCATTATTTTCTGCAACATTTTTACGAAATTTGCGTCTGTTATACAGAAACACACAAAGACATGAAACGGCTTTCGACATTTTTCGCCATTGCAGCGACCCTCATAATGACAGCGTCTGCCGCCTCGGCACAGACGATAAAGAAGGATTTCGACCTCAAGGGCTTCACCGCCGTCGAGTTCGGCAACGATTTCAAGGCCACCGTCCAGAAATCCGACAATTTCAGCGTTTCGGTCGAACTGACCGAAGAACTGGTCCCTTACCTTGACGTCCGCGTCAGCAAGGGAGCCCTCATAGTCGAGCTCAGGAACGTGCCGACCAGGCTTACCCTCCTCAAGAGCAACACCGTGAACGCCACCGTCACGATGCCCGAGCTCAGGGGCGTAACCCTCAATGACGCCGCCAAGCTCACCGTGGCCGACAGTTTCGACCTCGGCAACAACGACTTCACCCTTTCGACCGCAGGGGCGAGCGAGGTGAGACAAATGGAAATTCATGCCAAAAATGCGACGCTTTCCCTCTTGGGAGCGTCCAGGATACGTCTCAACGGAGATTTCGTGACCGTCAACATCCAGTCTGCCGGCACATCACGGCTCGACATGGTGGCTGACGCCGACGAGCTTTCCGTCAAGTCGGGCGGCACCGCCGTTTCCGAGATAGAGGGCACCTTCGAGACCATCGGTCTCGACCTCGCCGGCACATCCAACGTCACCCTCAAGGGAGAGGCGGAGGATATGACCGTGACGGCTTCGACCGCAGGCAGCGTCGATGCCCTGAGGATGCCCATGGCTACGGCTGACGTACGCCTCTCCGGAGCCGGAGTCTGCAAGGTCTATGTAAAGGAAGCGCTCAAGGTCCAGTGTACAGGTGCCTCGACGTGCAGTTACAAGGCCGACGGCGAGATCAAGCTGGACCTTAAAGAGATTGCGCGCACTGCAACCTTGAAAAAACTATAACCGTTCTTGTTTTTGGGAGAAGGACCCGCCGGATTGCATCCGCCGGGTCCTTTTGCCATATGGAATATAATGCCTATCTTTGCACTCCTTTCCAAGACAGGGTAGCATGACATCGCTGACATTCATACTCAAAGGCTTCATCATCGGCATCGTCGCGGCGATACCGGTGGGGCCTGTCCTCATGATGACGCTGCAGAAGTCCGTCACCGACGGGCGCAAGGCGGGGTTCTCAAGCGGACTGGGCGGCACAGCAGTAGATACGGTCTGCGCCATCGTCTCCGCCTTCGCCATTTCCGGCATCGGCTCGTTCGTCGACGCCCACACGACAGTCATCGAGATCGTAGGAGGCCTGTTCATCATGGTAGTTGGCTTCAACATGTTCCGCAGCCGCATTCCGAAGGAAAGGAGGAGGAAGTCCTACTCTCCCAAGAATTTCATCAAGGCGGCCACGATGGGGTTCTCCAACCCGGCCGCCCTGGCCGTCATGCTCGCACTTTTCGCCACCTTCGGCATGGATATGGGAAACCAGCCTGCATGGGTCCCTGTCCTAGCCATCGTGGCTCTCGCCACCGGCTCCGCACTCTACTGGTTCTGCGTTTCCGGCGCGGTGGCACGGCTTGGAGACCGCTTCAACCTCAAGGTTCTCCACATCATCAACAAGGTCGCCGCCATCGGCATCTTCATCTTCGGCACCATCCTCCTGGTCAAGGGCATTATCTCCCTCCTGTAATCCCGCCCCAGCTCTCTCCTCCCCGCATCCTTCGGTCATTTCCACACTTCCTTCCACCGTCGGTCGAAGGATAACGCTTCTTTCGTCAATTTACACCGCATCCTTCCACCGGCGGTCGAAGGATAACGACCTTTTCACCCTTTTGCTCTACTTCCTTCTACCGCAGGTCGAAGGATGTCACCAAAACCCGGAGCGGAGCGACTGCGAATTATGGACGGCAGGGGACGGACAGAAACGAAGATCCCCGGGCCAACATCGTTGGTCCGGGGATCCGAAGAACGGCAGCTGCCTACTCTCCCACCTGGTGGGGCAGTACCATCGGCGATGGCGGGCTTAACTTCTCTGTTCGGAATGGGAAGAGGTGGTACCC
>JAGCDT010000042.1 GCA_017651045.1 Bacteroidales bacterium
CCTCGAACTGCTCCTTGGCGGCGGAGATGAAGCCGTCGTAGAGCTCGTCCTTGACGAGGTTGATGGTGCAGCCGCCGAAGCCGCCGCCCATGACGCGCGAGCCGGTCACCTCGTACTTGCGGGCGAGTTTGTTGAGGAAGTCGAGCTCTTCGCAGCTCACTTCGTAGAGCCTGGAAAGGCCGAAGTGGGTCTGGTACATCATCTCGCCGACGGTCTCGTAGTCGCCCCTTTCAAGGGCGTCGCAGACGTCGAGGACCCTCTGGACCTCGCCGATGACATACTCGGCGCGGAGAAAGTCCTCCTCGGGAATCTCATCCCTGACCTCGTCGAGCCATACCCTCTTCGCGTCGGAGAGGAACTCGACCTCGGGGTGATTCTTGCGGATTGCCGCGGCGGCGTTCTCGCAGGAAGCGCGGCGCTTGTTGTAGGCCGACGAAGCGAGCTCGTGCTTGACGCAGGAGTCGATGAGGACGAGCTTGTAGCCTTCCGGGTTGAACGGGAAATATTTGTACTCGAGAGTCTTGCAGTTGAGGCGGATGAGCTTGCCCTTCTGGCCGAAGATGGAGGCGAACTGATCCATGATGCCACACTTCACACCGCAGTAGTTGTGCTCGGTGGACTGGCCGATCTTCGCGAGCTCGAACTTGTCGATGCCATTGGCGAAGATATAGTTGAGAGCGAACGCATAGGTGCTCTCAAGTGCAGCGGAAGATGAAAGACCGGCCCCGAGGGGAACGTCGCCAGCGAAAACCGTGTCGAAGCCCCCGACCTTGCCGCCGCGCTTAATCGTCTCGCGGCAGACGCCGAAAATGTAGGACGCCCAGCTCTGCGAAGGCTTGTCCTCTTCGTTGAGACCGAATTCGACATACTCGTCGTAGTCGATGGAAAATGCCCTCACCTTGTCGGAGTCATTGACCTTGATTGCAGCCATGATGCCCTTGTCAATAGCGCCGGGGAATACATAGCCGCCATTGTAGTCGGTGTGCTCACCTATGAGGTTGATACGGCCTGCAGAGGCAAATAACTCACCGTCCTGACCGAACAGGGTCCGGAATTTTTCCTGGATTTTTTCTTTCATTTCCATTGTTATAGGTTTTTAGTATTATTTCCAATCCTGCGAATATACTCATTTTTCAAGAAAAATTTTCAATGGACTTTCGTCGATTAGTGGGATGTCTCCGGAAAGATACGACAGCACCATAGACTTCCTTTTAAGTTCTGAAATGCTATACTTGCCGGAATAAATATTCTTGGAAGGAGCATAAAATTTCAAGATAACATCATTCCCATGTATAGTCCACTCTCCGGCAAAATTATAATTAGGGTCGCCGTTTATATCGGTATACATCAGCTTGTTGTCTTGTTGAAATTCAACGACAACATCCAATGAAGCATCATATGGTTCCGGATCCGTTATCCACCAATACGACCATTCCTGTTTAACCACCCTCCAACTTCCAATCATTTTAGATGAAATCATTTTTTCGCATGAGGTGAAAAGCAGCATAAAGACCGCGAGCAAAAGACAAAAATGTTTCTTAATATTCATGATATAGATTGGACATCTTTACTGCACAAATATATTCATTTTATTAGAATTATTGGGAGATGATCGGAAACGCCGGCGGTGTAGCGGGGGCCGGAGTAGGTGCGGAGGGGTTTGAGGCCGCCGTGGGTGCGGTCGGGGGTCATCAGGAAGGGGACCTGGACCGGCTTCATCTCCGCTTCCAGGCCGGGGGAGACATAGAAATGGTCGATAAAATCCCACTTGCCGTCGAAACGGATAGTACCGAGCCCCTTCGCGGCCAGCGGCTTCGCAAGGGCCTGAAAACGGCGCGACAGCTCCTCGAACGCCGGAGACTCCGGCGTATCGTTGAAATCGCCCATAATGACGACAGGGCCTGTCACCGAATCGACCGCCGCCAGCAGGCGGTTCACGGCGCGCCCCCTCTTGCGGAGAGACTCTGTCTCACCGCCGTACTTGGAAGGAAGGTGACAGACGAAGAAATCTGTCTCGGGACCGTCGCGCGCCCGAAGGCGGGCGTGGAGGATATCCCTCGTGCGCATCGAATCGATATGGATCGCCTTCGACGAGACGAGATCGACCGCCGGGGCGCGGTAGAGAAGCGCCACGTCGATCCCGCGGGGGTCGGGCGAATCGTAGTGGACTATCTTGTAGCCGGCCTTGCGCAGGGCTGTCGCCCCGACGGCGCGCCGCAGGACAAAGGCGTTCTCCACCTCGGCGAGGCCGATGACATCCGGCAGGCCACCCTCGGTGCTCGCAATCCACAGGACGGCCTTCGCAAAGGCGTTGCACTTCGTGTAGAAGCGCTTTTTGGTCCAATGGCGCTCCCCCAGGGAGGAAAACTCCCTGTCGGAAACACTGGTCGAATCATTCCGGTAGTCGAAGAAATTCTCGACGTTCCAGAACATCACGCTCTGGAGCAGAAATAAAAAAATTCCCATGGCCGAATATAGGCCACGGGAATCGATTTCAGTTTAAAAAACAAAAAATGTTTTTTGGGGTACCCGAAATCGGGGTACTCCTTACTCGATCTCCATCGGTTTGCGCTTCCAGTTGAGCACCGGAAGAAGGAAGGAGATGATAGCCGCACCAAGCCAGAACCAGCTGACCAGATGGAAGTCGTGGACCTCGGCACCTGCTGCATTGATAATGCGGGGGTATTTGTCGAGGAGGACACCGGTTACCACGTTCTGCAGACCAGCAGCGGCGTAGGATGCCATACCGACGATGCCGAGAGCGGCGCCTGTGGCCTGACGAGGCACGAGGTCGACCGCCATAAGGCCGCCGAGGAAGCTGATCAGCACGCCGATGGCGATGCCGAAGAGCACCATGGCGAGGATGTTGACCCACCTGGCAGGACCTCCGAAGAGGAACAGCGCCAGAGCGATGGCCTCAAGGATACCCGACACGAAAGCGGGATACTTGCGGTCGCCCTTGAACACGAAGTCGGAAAGCCAGCCCGAGACCACGGTACCGATAATACCGAATATAGGGTTGATGCCGATAATCGTGGCGGCCTCGCCGAGCGAATAGCCCTTCGCTTCCTGGAGGAAGATGGTACCCCACTCGTTGATGGCGTAGCGGCTCATGTACATGAACGCGCTCGCAAGGGCGAGAATCCACACGCCGGGGTTCTTGATGACGGCCTTCTGCATGCGGTTCGTCTGCTGGCGCTTCTCCTCGGCAGTGAGGGTCTCCTCTTCATTCTTCTCACCGGCGAGCACCTCGATGGGCGGAAGGCCCTTGCTTTCGGGGGTGTCGTGGAGGAAGAAGAGGATGATCAGCACGCCGAGCGCACCGGCCAGGGCGGCTCCGAAGAAGCCCCACTTCCAGCCGAAGGATGCGACAAGCAGGCCCACGAACACGAAGGAAAGACCTTCGCCGATGTTGTGGGAAGAGCTGAAGAAGCCGTAGAAGGTGCCGCGTATCTTTAGCGGATACCATCTCGACAGGCCGATGATCGCCGGCGGGGCGCCCATGCTCTGGGCCCATCCGTTGATGGCCCAGCAGATGGCGAAGCTCACAAACAGGATGGATGAGAAGAATCCGCCGTTGAGCGCGCTGACACCGAGAACACCCATGATGAAGTTCATCGCCACGGAAATGATGAGACCGGTAGCCATGAAACGCTTGATGTTGGATCCGTCGCAGAGGAATCCATTGACGAACTTGCCCACTGCATAAGCCCAGTAGAGGCAGGCGCCGATGAGACCGAGCTGCGTCGCGTTAAGAAGACCCGCATCGATGAGCGGCTGCTTCATAACGCCCATTGACAGGCGGCAGACGTAGTAGAGAGCGTAGCCGAAAGTGCCGGCGAGGAAGGTCTGGAACCTCCAGTTCTTGTACTTCTTCTCTACCTTGTCCTCAGAAATCTTTTTCTCAGAAGGGTTGCTTACCCTGAAAAAACTGAATATAGACATAACTATGCGGTTATACGTTGAACAGGAAATGCATTATGTCGCCATCCTCCACCACATAATCTTTCCCTTCAATGGCCATTTTACCGGCGGCCCGCACGGCCGCTTCAGTTTTCAAAGATACAAAATCTTCATATTTCATCACCTCCGCGCGGATGAAACCTTTCTCGAAGTCGGTGTGGATGACTCCGGCCGCCTTCGGAGCCTTGTCGCCCCGGCGGATAGTCCAGGCGCGGCACTCGTCCGCTCCGGCGGTGAAGAAAGTCTGCAGACCGAGAAGCTTGTAGGCGCTCTGGATCAGGCGCACGACGCCGGACTCCTTGAGCCCGAGCTCCTCGATGAACATCTGCCTGTCCTCATATTCCTCGATCTCGGCGATCTCCGCCTCGGTCTTGGCTGCGAGAATGAGAATCTCGGCGTTCTCGTCCTTGACAGCTTCCCTCACAGCATCGACATAGGCGTTGCCTGAGACCGCCGACGCGTCGTCCACGTTGCAAACGTAGAGCACCGGCTTGTCGGTGAGGAGGAAAAGGTCGCGGCGCATTTGGTCTTCCTCGGCGTTCTCCGGGACGACCGTCCTGCAGGAGCGCCCTGCAGACAGGGCCTCACGGTAGCGGAGAAGAAGCGAAAGCAGTTTCTTGGCGTCCTTGTCGCCGCCGGTAGTAGCCTGCTTCTCGACCTTCTTTATCCTGTTCTCTACCGTCTCGAGGTCCTTGATCTGGAGCTCCGTGTCCACGACTTCCTTATCCCTGACGGGATCCACGCTGCCGTCCACATGGACGACATTGCCGTCGTCGAAACAGCGCAGGACATGGAGAATCGCGTCAGTCTCGCGGATATTGGCGAGGAACTGGTTGCCCAGCCCCTCTCCGCGGGAAGCGCCCTTGACAAGACCGGCGATGTCGACGATGTCGACCGTCGCGGGGATTGTCCTCTGGGGCTTGCAAATTTCGCTGAGCACATCAAGGCGCTTGTCCGGCACTGCAGTGGAGCCGAGGTTCGGCTCTATGGTGCAGAAGGGGAAGTTGGCGCTCTGCGCCCGCGAAGAACTGACGCAGTTAAACAAAGTGGACTTCCCGACATTAGGAAGTCCAACTATGCCACATTTCAGAGACATATTCTAATAAAATCTTGCTCTGTTGTCCTTCACGTCGGCATCGTCCATCATCACGGAAACGAGCATCTGGGCCTTGTAGGCACCGAGCTGATCCCTTTCCTGCTGGGCGTCGTCCTCAGTGTAGTGGGAACCGACCTCACGGGATTTGACCATGAAGACATAGGTCCCGAACGAACCCGAAACGGGTCCGCAGATCTCGCCTTCCTTGGCGGCCGCGACGGCACCGAGGAATTTCGGGTCGTTCTGGCGCGAGCCGATGGAGGCGAAGGAGACGTCGCTCTGAGAGCTGACCGTCGTGCCAAGGACCTCGGCGATAGCCTCGAGATTGTCCTTTCCGGCGATCTTCTCGCTTATCTCAGCAACCTGCTTCTTGGCATACTCCTCGGAGTAGAGGCGGTTCTTGATGCTCTCGGAAACCTCCTCGATGGGGGCGATTCCCTCCTTGTGGGCAGCCTTGACGGCAGCCACGAAGAAGTTGTTGTTGCCCACCGTGATGATACCGGAAGCCTTGCCGGGCTTGTTGTCGAAGGCCCAGCGGGTCACTTCCTTCGCGTGATCGACGCCACTGTAAGAGGAAGTGCTCTCATAGATGGTCATCGGGTGCGCGTAGGTAGCGGCGACCGAGTTGCTCTCCCTCGAGAGGGAGTCGACTGCGGCGGTGAAGTTCTTGTAGGAACCACCGGCGAGGGTCGCAAGACGGTTGGCGAGGTTGTAGTAGGCGTTGAAAGTCTCCTGGCTGGGGACGATCTCCTTCTCAAGGATAGCGACCTGCTTCATGAGAGCGTTCTCACCGAAACCGGTAACCTCCATGATGTAAGCGCCGCCGGGAACGGTGACGACATAGGGAACACCCTTCTTCGCATCCATGACGGACTCGAGGCCCTCAGGGACGTTGTTGTGACGGAAGGTAGTGCCCTGAACACCGGGCTCGACGGTGCCGGGAGCACCGTTGAGGACGGCCACGGTCGAGAACTCAGCGCCTTTGCGGAGAGCACCGACAAGGCTGTCAGCCCTGTGCTGTGCGTTGTCGCCGGAGATGACGATGTAGCGGACGTCGACACTCTCAGGACGATTCTTGGCGTCGGTCACCTTCACTGCGAAGAAGTTGTTGCCGGAACGGATGACGGGGGAAACAGACCCTGCGCCATTGTCGGCTACGAAGGTGTCGACCTCGCGGGCAACCGAGCGGAGGTCACCAGCCTTATACCAGGTCTGGGAGAGCTGACGGTCGGAGTTGCGCTGCAGGAAGGCCTTGAGATTGTCGGCAGCGGTGAATTCGTCGTAGAGAGCAACGAACTCGTCGTTCTGCTTGTCGATGTCGGCGGTTGAAGGAACAACCTGATAGACAACATATTCGATGTCTCTGGAGGCCTGCTGTTTGAAGGTCTCCTTGTGGGCGGCGTAGTACTTCTTGATCGCAGCGTCGGCGATGACGATGGTCGTGTCCTTCACATAGCTGAAGGGGGCCATCACGAAGTCGACCTCTGCGGTCGTGTTGTTCTCCGCAATCGCTCTCTCACGCATGAGGGCGTTCTCGACGTCCGCTGCGGAGAAGATAGCGTTGTACTTGTTGTAGTACTGCGAAGTGTAGACTGCGTTCTGAACATAGTCCCAGTAGAGCCTCATGTTGCCCGAATTATCATTGTCGAGTCCGCTGACGAACTCGGAAAGAGCCTCGGGAGAGAACGAACCGTCCTCGCCGGCGAAAGCCGGGTTGGCGGAAATGATGGGAGACTCGCCGCCACGGGTGAGCTCGGACATCTCGGCGAGACCGACATTGATGCCGGCGGCCTGAGCGTTCTTGAGGAACAGGTATTTATCGATGAGCGACTGCCAGGCGGCGTCCCTTACCTGCTTCTGGGCCTCTTCCGAAGAAGCGGAAGTGCCGGACATCATTTCGTGGAGTTTGCCGAAGCGGTCCACGTCACTCTGAAAATCAGCATAATTGATTGATTTTCCAGAGATTACACCGATATCATATTTAGACGAAAGGGACTCCACAGCCTGGAGAACCTGGCTGGGATCGATGATGAACAGCAAGAGCGGAAGGGCTACAAGGATCGAAAGAATGATGCCCCATCCGCGAAGTTTTTGAAGAACTGCCATTTTATCTGATTTTTATTTCTAACAAAACAAGGGTGCGAAGATAAGTATTTTTATCTTATTCTTCACTATTTTTTTAACAGAGGGCCTATAAAGTTGGCTGTATCAATCACCACCTCTGTCGAATCCTGCACCACCACGCCGTAGCTGTCGAACGGTCTGTGGACTATTGAATTGCGCGCCATCTCGTCGGAACGCATCCCGTAGCCCTGCATGAAACCGCTGGGAGAAAAGAGCTTCACATAGCAGTCGGTGAAGATTTCCTGAGCCGCGCGGTCCCAGTAGAGGGTGTCGGTCTCTATCCTCTCCTGCTTGATGACGTTGCGCACCACCACATTGCCATAAGCCTTCCATATCTCCGCGGTCGCGCGGTTGGCTTTGTCGTGCCTGGCTTCATCCGCGACTATGATGGTCTCCAGGTTGCCGTCATTGGCGTAGCCGTAAAGGCGGAATCCTTCCGGAAACAGCTCATAGTCAAGGCTGTCCGTCTCATATTTTTCCATTGCGCCGGCCTCGACGCGAAGCTTGAGCCGACCGTTTTCCGTCTGCACGAAGAACATGCTGTCCACCCTCTGGAGTGGGGTCACGGAAAGGTCGAGTTTTTCAGCTTCGGAGAGTTTACCCCTGCATGAAAAAACGACGAAAGCAACCGCCGCAGCGGTTGCCATCGTCATCAGTATTTGAGACGGTCGTTTCAACTTATCTTGTCCTGACTGTTGTCGTTGCGGTCATACCGCCGCAGGATACTGTGTAGGACTGACCGTTCTGGAGGTCGTACATAAAGGCGTCGGCCGTTGCCGGGTAGTAGACGCTGCAGGCACCTGCCTTGCGGCCGGCATCCTCTGCGAGTGAAGGATCGGCGGCCTTTGCCTTCATGTAGAAGTCGGCAGCGACCCAGTATTTGGCCCTGGATGTGATTTCGTTGCCACCGCAGCCGGTTGCCATCCAGATGTCGCCCATAAGCATATAAGCCTTGCCGTCGTTGCTGTCGGTGAGAGCCTCTGCCTTCCTTGCAGCCTCATAAGCCTTTGCTTTCTGACCGTTCTTGAGGGCGTACACAGCCATCTCGATATAGTAGTCGGAATCGGTCTGCGCATCGGACTCTTCATAGGCGATCGCTTCCTGGAGGTATTTGAGTGCAAGATCGGAGTCGCCGTGGGCGGAGTTGAGCTTGTAGAGGAAGTAAGCCGTCTTGTAGGAAGGATCCAGCTTGTGCATCGAGGTCACGGCCTTGAGATAGAGGTCGTTGTCGAGGCAGTTGTCGGCGGAGTTCATCAGCTTGACAATGCTGGTAACGGTCGCGAGATCGTTGGGATTGGCCTCGTAGCGAGGGGTGAATATCTTGATGATATTGTCGCAGGAGGCGACTTTGCTCTCGACGAACACGCTCTGGATGTTGGCCGTCACTTTCTTATACTCCTCAGCTTCCGCGTCGCTCTTGGTCTCAACATTCTCGAGGATTGCAGTGAGTTTGTTGTAGTTCTCAATCACCTCGTCGGCGGACAGTTTGTCGGCCTTGTAGAGGTTGATAGCGGACTGCATCGAGTTGAAAAGGATGTTGGGACGGGATTTGGGACCTATCTCGTCGATGATCTTGTTCATCTCGTTGTACACGTACTGCTGATCCGCACTCTTGTAGTTGAGGATATAGGTGCCCTTGTTGTTGAGGATGGTGGGCGCCTGGGATGCTCCCTTGTAGGTCGGATAGTACTTCAGGCGGGTGTCCTGAAGGGTGAGCAGGGTGTCGACGACGGCGGCACGCTCGGAAGCGTCCTTGGTCTTGCTGATGACCCTGGTCAGGAGGGTTGAACCTTCGGTGAACATCTTCTGGGCCGCCGTAGGAGGGCAAATCGCATAAGCCTTCCTCCAGTTAGGGATGGCGGAGTCGTAATTCTTCTGCTTGTAATACTCCTGATAGTAGGAGAGGTACTTGATGCACTCCGCGCTGTCACGGCCGTACTTTCCCTGGGCGATGGCGTCCTTGCCGGCGATCATCATGACCGCGGCGACAAAGAAGAAGAATGCAAACTTTTTCATATCAATCTGTTTTTGTTGTTCGAAGCGGGTTTTTCAAATTCCGTGCTACTATTCGTATCTCGGCTTCTGGAACCAGATATCAAATATATTGAATCCTAAATTAATACCGAAATATCTTTCCAGAATTCCACCGTTTTTGGCGCTGCCGGACTGGCCGTATTCGGCGCTGAGGGTGAGACCGTTATAGGCCTTGAAGATAGGCAAAGTCGCACCGAGGGTAATGCCGAAGGCGTTGACAGGTTTGTTGTTGAAACGGTAGTAGGACGTGGTATAATAAGCGCCTACACGGTAGGTGCAGCGTTTATAGTAGTAGCGGATGTCGTTACGGCCGGGGGTGTATTCGGCTCCCAAACGGAAGGAATGGGCTATTCCGGACGAAAAGACGTTGTCGGCGTCGATGATATTGGAGAAGGCGTTATAGACATTGCTGGAGGTGTTGGAGAATCCTGAACTCCTCCAGTCGGAACGCGTGTAGTTGAACTCAATGTTGAAGATGTCGCCATAGCGGTAGGCTATGCCGGCTCCAATTTCATCGCCGAGGAATAGCTTCGCATCCTTCTGCAGCTTGCTCTGATTGTAGCGCAGGGTGTCGGTCGACGTGCCGTCGCTGGCGAAGGAATAGTCCGTAAGATGGCCTCCCATGCGGGCTCTCATCCTGTAGGTCGCACCGAAGGTGAGGGCGGAGCGCTTGCCGAGAGGCTGCTCATACTGGAGACCGAACATGGCGCCGTGGGCACGGGCCTGGATGATATAGCCGCTCTCCTGGTCGAGCATGCTCGCATCGTCGTAGTCGATGGATACCTTGCGGTCGAGCTTACCGAAATAGAATATGTATTCCGCGCCGAGGGACAGACGCTTCCAGAAGGTCACGCCGGCACCTACGAACACCTGATACAGGCCGCCGTGACCATAGGCGGTCTCAGTGCTGAGGCCCTGGAGGGCAAGCCGCTGCGGATCTGTCGTGTAGGTGGAGAAATCGTAACCCACATTGCTGTAGGGGGCGATACCGATCATCATCGCAGAGGAGCGGTAGACCGGGAAAGACAGGGCGAAGTCGTTGATGTTGAAGGTGTTATGGACGGACTTCACATCATCCTGCCTGAAGTAGGAGAAACGCCCGGAGACCGAGAAGTCGGCCATGAAGGAAAGGGTGTCCCTTGCCGTCACGGAGGCGGGGTTGAGGATGTTCATGAAGCGCTTGTTGCGGGTCGCTACGCCGACGCCGCCCATCGACATGTTGAACGCCGATCCCGGAGGATGGAGTTCACCTACGCCATAGACCGAATAGGGGGTGTAGCCGCTGTAGGTCCCGTCGCCATCTGCAAAGGCAAGAGATTCGGTAATGAGGATTACCGAAAGGATTGCCAGTATTTTCTTCACTCTATCCATCTGACTCAGCAAGCAGTGCCAACCCCATCAGAACGAGATTGGGGACCACAAATATCGATTTTTTCATCCGTTTTGCAAAATAATTTGCATCGCCTCCGGTGAATACCACCATATTGGAAGGGTCTTTTTCGAGGTAGCCTCCGATTTCAAAGACTATGCCCGAAATGACCCCGGCTTCTATCGAACTTTCTATTGAAGAGCCGACAGCGGGAGCCTCGTCGGGGGTGTTCACAAGAGGAAGCCGGCGTGAATACCTGTTGAGGGCCTTGAACCTCGTGCGGCAGCCGACGGAAATGTTGCCGCCTTTGTAGACGCCGGCGGCATCGGTGAAATCTATCGTAAGAGTGGTACCGAAATCAACCAGGGTGACTCCCTTTCCCTTGAAAAGGTAGCCGGCCGCAATTATGGAGGCGGCCCGGTCGTAGGAAAGGTATTCAGGAAGGGAATGGGCCTTCATCACCTCCTTGTGGGAGGGGTCGAGAAGAAGGAGGCTGTGGCACTCGGCGGACAAGGCAGCCGCATCCTGCTCGGAGAGGTCGTAGACCGAGGAAATGACCATTTTCTCCGGCTTTTCCTTCTCCGTCAGGGTGAATATAAAATCGACAGGCTTCTCTCCCTGGTAGCGGAATGTCTTTCCGAGGGTGATTCCCTCTGCCCAGGCCGCTTTCAGCGCCGTATTTCCAATCTCAACTAAAAGGTTCATAATCTCCGCAAGTTACGAAAAAATCCGGATATTCCCCAAAGCCTTGGCGAGGGAATCTACTCCCCTTGTCACCAGTTTCAGCCGCCCCTCGCTCTGTTTGAATTCAAAACGCGTCTTGTCGATGGTCTTTATTATGTGCTCGAAAGTGTCGGAACGATAGTACGGGGACATCTGGTTGGATATGAAAAACATTATCTGCATCCCGTTTTTGACTATCGCCTTTTCAAACCCGAGGGCCGCGGCGGCATTTCTCAGTTTGACCACATTGAAAAGGTTGACAGTCTCTTCCGGCAGTGGGCCGAAACGGTCCTCGAGACGGGAGGAGAGAAGGTCGAGTTCCTTGTCGGAAGACAGGGAGTCGAGCTGCTTGTATATTCTTATCTTTTCGGCGGTAATATCGATATAGCTGTCCGGGATAAGCGCCGGCTGGTCGGTCTCCACCGTGCAGTCCACGGAGAATCCTCCCGCAATGGTCCTTGTCTCATATCCTGTCTCCACGCCGAGCTCTTCCATCGCTTCGGACAGGATTTTCTGGTAGGTTTCATATCCCATATCGGAGATGAAGCCGCTCTGCTCCGCACCGAGCAGGTTGCCCGCGCCGCGGATGTCCAGATCCTGCATAGCGATATTGAAGCCGCTGCCGAGGTCGGAGAACTCCTCGATGGCCTTCAGGCGGCGCCTGGCATCATCCGTTATGCTTACAAGCGGCGGCACAATCAGGTAGCAGAAGGCTTTGCGATTGGACCGCCCGACGCGGCCGCGCAGCTGGTGGAGGTCGCTCAAGCCTATGTTCTGTGCCTGATTTATTATTATGGTGTTGGCGTTGGGTATATCAAGACCGTTTTCAATGATGGTGGTGCAGAGCAGGATGTCGTATTCTCCCCTCATGAAATCCAATATCTTATTCTCAAGCAGCTTGGATTCCATCTGGCCATGGGCCACGCAAATCCTTGCGTCCGGCACAAGCCTGTGGAGGATTTCCTCGATGGAGGGAAGTTCGTCCACGGTGTTGTGGAGGAAAAACACCTGCCCGCCGCGGTTGAGTTCGTAGTTGAGAATACTGCGTATATCTTCCTTGTCGAACTTTATGATTTCCGTCTGGACCGGAATCCTGTTGGGCGGCGGAGTGTTTATTATTGAAAGGTCGCGGGCACCGAGCAGGGAGAATTGCAGGGTCCTCGGGATAGGAGTCGCCGTGAGGGTGAGGGTGTCCACCGACTCCTTGAGGGTGCGGAGTTTTTCCTTCGAGGACACACCGAATTTCTGCTCCTCATCTATCACCAGCAGGCCAAGATCCTTGAATGAGAAATCCGAGCCGAGCAGCTTATGGGTTCCTATAATTATATCGATCCTGCCCGAAGCCAGGCGCTTTTTTATATCGGTCAGCTGCTTCGCTGTGCGAAGGCGGCTCACATAATCTATCGTGCAAGGGAAATCCTTGAGCCGCGAAGTGAAGGTGTTGTAGTGCTGGAGGGCGAGGATGGTTGTCGGCACCAGCACGGCAACCTGCTTATTGTCGGAAACAGCCTTGAAGGCTGCCCGGATGGCCACTTCCGTCTTACCGAACCCAACGTCGCCGCAGATCAGCCTGTCCATCGGGCAGTCATCCTCCATGTCCAGCTTGACAGCTTTCGTAGCTTTATCCTGATCTGGAGTGTCCTCATACATGAATGAGGATTCCAACTCCTCCTGAAGGTAGGTGTCGGGCGAAAAGGCAAATCCCTTGGATGCCTTACGGCGGGCATATAGCTGGATAAGGTCTTTCGCAATATCCTTTACCCTCGATTTCGCATTGTTCTTAAGAGTCTGCCAGGTCTTCGATCCGAGTTTATTGATCCTCGGAGGCTCACCTTCCTTCGAACGGAACCGGGATATCTTGTGGAGGGAATGGACGGAGACGAAAACAACATCACCGTCCTTGTACATCAGTTTCACAACCTCCTTCGCGCGGCCCTTTTCATCTATCATCCTCACCAGGCCGCCGAATATACCCACCCCATGGTCTATATGGACAATGTAATCACCCAGACGGAAGGAAGCTATGTCATTGAGAGTCAACTGCTCAGTCTTTTCTACTGTTCTGCGAAGACGCACCCGGTGGAAGCGGTCGAATATCTCATGGTCGGAGTAGCAGCATATTTTCTCTTCGGAGTCGATGAATCCATTGTGGATATTCTTCTTGGAAATCAATTCCGGCAGGGGACAGCCGCTTTGCAGCAGCACGGATTTTATCCTTTCCAGCTGGTTACCCCTCTCACCGAATATCATCACCTTGAACCCCTGCTCCATACGGACGCGGATGTCGGCGGCAAGCAGCTCGAAATTCTTGTTGAATACTGGCTGGGGAGATATGAAAAACTTCAACGAATCCACATTCTGCTCTTCAAGCGGCACTTCAAGGAACACCCTCCGGTATCTTTCCGTCCCCGGGAAGAACCCCTTATCCTTATACATATCCGACGAATCCAACCAGAGGAGCGAAGAAGGAGGAAGTATTTCCAGCAGACTTGACTCATCGCTTTCCACTGCCACCCCGCTCACAATGTCCGGATAAATATCCGCCTCATCACTCTCACTTATGGAAAGCTGAGTGTTACAGTCGAAAATATTTATTTTCTCTATCTCATTGCCGAAGAAAGATATTCTGTAGGGATTCTCCAGAGAGTATGAAAATATATCGATAAGCGATCCCCTCACGGCATACTGCCCCGGGGCCGCAACGAAATCAGCCTTCTCGAATTCCTTCTCAGCAAGAGTCTCTATCACCTTATCAAAGGAAATTCTCATTCCCTTTTCAAGGTGAAGCAACGACTCCCCCAGAGACTTCTCAGACGGAACCCCTTCCGCTATGGCCTCCGGATATGTCACCACGAAAATCTGCTCTCCGGACTTCGCCGCGGCCGCAATCTTTCCGAGCGCCGAGGTCCTTTGAACCAGCAGCGACGACTTATAATTACTCCTCTCAACCGCCTTTCCGGAGTCAGGAAGGAAAAACACCTTATCCCCTTCCACTATATTATATAGGTCCGAACTGCAATATTCCGCCGCTTCCTTGGTCGGTAGAATCACCACATTTATTCCATCCACCGCCGCCTGCAATACCACAAACCACCTCGCCGAAAGGAATAAACCCGAGCAGAAAACATCCTTTTCCCGCCCGATCCTCTCTTTTAACAGCGCTGAAGTATGAGAACCTATAATCATATATTCGTTTCATAGAAATTTAGATGTTACTATCTAAATTTCACTATACCCTTATATTTGTTAATAAACTTGTTTATAACCGTGTTAATATCGCGGGGCGGAATTTTTCTATTTTTGTTTTTCAACGCTACCCACAGGTTTTCAAAACTTAATCAACAATTTTTTTTTTCTAAAATATTGATTTAAAACAACTTATAAAGTTATTAACCATTTCACCGGCGTAAACAAAAACAAAATCTA
>JAGCDT010000043.1 GCA_017651045.1 Bacteroidales bacterium
CAGCAGGCTTCCGCCCTGCTCGCAGATTCTTCCATTAAAAAGACAGGCTTCGACCTGAAGCGGCTTTCTTCCGTGCTCGTCCACTCCGGAGCGGCGCTGGAAGGGACCTGGCTCGATATCGCCCTGATGCACTACCTCCTCGACCCGGAAAAGTCCCACGCCGAGGTGGATCTACTCCGTGACATCGCCGGGATTACCCTCGAAGAGAGTGCCCCTGCCGCTTCACTTTTTGAAGAACCTTCCGGTGAGAGTAAGAGCATAGCCAAGGAGGCGGCAGCTGTCGTCGTGCTTTGCAAGGAGATACTTTCCCGTATGGAAAAAGACGGCCTTGACAAGCTCTATTTCCAGATGGAAGAGCCTCTCGCTAAGGTCCTTGCCGGTATGGAGAGGACGGGCGTCAGGGTCAATCCCTCGCAGCTTCTGGAGTTCGCCGACGGCCTTCGTTCCGAAATGCGTCAGCTTGAGGAGACCATAAGGGAGGAGACAGGCGTCCCCGATCTGAATATTTCTTCTCCCAAGCAGGTCGGCGAAGTGCTTTTCGACAAACTCAAGCTCGACCCCAAGGCGAAGAAGAGCTCTAAGGGGCAGTATTCGACCGACGAGGCAACCCTTCTAGATATTGCAGACCGCAGCCCCGTGGTAGGAGAGATCCTTTCCTTCCGCGCCGTCAAGAAACTTCTTTCGACATACATAGAGCCGCTTCCGTCGTATATCTCGCCGGTTGACGGGCGTATCCACACGACCTTCAATCAGGCCCTCACCGCGACCGGCCGCCTCTCCAGCTCCAATCCCAATCTCCAGAATATCCCTATCCGCACAGAGAGGGGGAGGGAGATCAGAAAGGCCTTCGTGCCGGCTCCCGGCGGTCTTTTCCTTTCTGCCGACTATTCGCAGATCGAGCTCCGAATCATGGCTCACCTTAGCTGTGACTCCCATCTTATCGGAGCGTTCCGCGACGGGCTCGACGTCCACGCGGCCACCGCGTCGAAGATTTTCGGCATTCCGCTCGAGCAGGTAAATTCCGACCAGCGGCGAATAGCCAAGACCGCCAATTTCGGCATCATGTACGGCATATCGGCTTTCGGCCTGTCGGAAAGGCTCAGGATCCCCCGCAAGGATGCGGCTAGGATCATTGAGGATTATTTCGCGTCTTTCCCCGCCATCAAGTCGTTCATTGAAGACACCCTCAACTTTGCAAGGGACAACGGCTATGTAGAGACTCTGTTCGGCCGCAGACGCTATCTGCCGGAAATCACGGCGTCCAATGCCACCATCCGCGCCCTCGCTGAGCGCACGGCGGTCAACGCCCCCATCCAGGGGACGTCGGCCGACATTATAAAGCTTGCAATGATAGCCGTCGACAAGCGCATCCGCGAAGAAGGGCTGCGCTCGAAAATGGTGCTGCAGATCCACGATGAACTCTGTTTCGACACCTTCCCAGAGGAGGTTGAGACTCTCAAGAAGATCGTGGTGGATGAAATGGAGAATGTAATCAAACTCACCGTTCCTCTTACCGTTGAATGCGGCGTGGGGACCAACTGGCTTGAAGCCCACTGATATGGATAGTTCCTATAAGAATATGTCCGACAGCGAACTCGTCACCCTCGCAAGGGAGGGCGACCAGCTGGCCTACAGGGCAATCTATGAAAAATATGAGAAGCCTCTTCGGAGCAGGCTTTCCAACTTCTTCCGCTGGAAGGCCGACATCGATGACGTGGTCACCGAGAGCTTCCAGAAATTCTTCGCAAAGATAGATTCCTTCGACAGCTCGAGGGACATTCTCCCGTGGCTTTTCACTATCGCATCACGCACCGCCCTCGATCACCTCGACGACATCCGTCGCGAGGACGAGAAGCGTGAGGGATTTTCCAAAAAGGAAGCTCCCGAAGACGGCTCCCAGCCTCTTACGGAGGTCAATCCGGAGGATGAGATTATCTCGTCCGAGGAGCACGACAGGCTCATTGCCTACATCGCCGAGATGGATCCCAAATACGGCACGATCATGCAGAAATACATGATCGAAGAGCTCGAATACGACGAGATCGCCCGTCGCGAGGGACTCCCGCTCAACACGGTGCGCACCCGTATCCGCCGCGGCAAGGCGAAGCTTGCCGAGATGATGTCTAGAGGAGAGGTGAAATGAACGACCTGCTTGCCTTATTCCCGGATCTTTCTCTGATCCAGAGGGAGCGTTTTGAGGACCTGGATGCCATCTACAGGGATTGGAATGCGAAAATCAACGTGATCTCGCGTAAGGACATCGACAATCTCTATCTCCACCACGTGCTCCATTCCCTCGCAATCGCGAGGTATGTCAGCCTCGCCGGCATGGATGATTTCGCAACGGCAAAGATCCTGGATCTCGGGACCGGCGGCGGCTTTCCCGGAATCCCGCTTGCGATTCTTTTCCCGGAGGCGTCATTCACGCTTTGCGACTCTGTCGGTAAGAAGACGATAGTCGCTTCCGCCGTTGCCGAGGAGCTCGGGCTGGACAATGTGAGGGTGGTCAACGCCCGGGCTGAGAGCCTCGGGCAGAGTTTCGACTATGTGGTCTCCCGGGCGGTGGCTTCGCTCGTGGATTTCTATCCCTGGGTGAAGGGGCATTTCAATAAGGGAATACTCTATCTTAAAGGCGGCGACGTGGTGGAGGAAATCGCAACCGTGATGGCCCGCCACAAGCTTGCCAAGGGCTCGGTCCACACCTGGCCGATCAGCTCATGGCTTCAGGATCCCTGGTTCGAGGGGAAGCTTTTAATCCATTTGGAAAGGTAATTCGACGACCTTTGTGGCGAAGGGCAACGCGGCAGCAATGTCGTGGCTGGAGAATATTATGGGCGTGCCTGAGGAGGCAATATCCCTTAAAATCTTCAGCACGCTTTCCCTTGCCTTATAGTCGAGAAATGCTGTCGGCTCGTCGAGAAGGAGCAAGTCAGCCCGCCTTGACAGCCCGGTCGCTATGCATCCTTTCTGGAATTGTCCGTCGGAGAGGGTGGATATATCCCTTCCCGCAAGATCCTCAATCCCAAGCTTTTGCATAGCGCCGTCAATCTCCTTTGGATTGGGATTGGAGGTCGCGATGAACTCCCTGAGGGTGAAGCCCTTGACCTTGGGAATGCGCGTCGGGACCATTACTATGCGCTCTGCACCTGCGATGCTTCCCCCGAAAAGGGGAATCAGCCCGGCGAGAGCTTTCATAAGCGTGGTCTTGCCGCTTCCGTTGAGGCCTTTCAGCAGGATGCAGTCGCCCTCCGCGATGCTTAGAGAGAAATCCTTGATAACATTGCGCCCTTTATATCCTGCACTTATATGTAAGATTTCAATCATTGCGTAGAAGGATATAAAGGATGAACGGAATGCCTATGAAGGCCATCGTGCTACCCGCCGGAAGGGGAGTAGGGAACACCCTTGAAATGATGTCCGCCACAACGGCAATGATCCCTCCCGTGAGAAGCGAGCAGGGGAGTATGACCTTGTGGACGGAAGTCCCGGTGATGGCCCTGGCTATATGCGGGGCCACGATGCCGACGAATCCGATAGGGCCGCAGAAGGCGGTCACGGCGCCGGTCGCGATGCATGATGATGCAAGTGAGAGAAGCCTGACCTTACGGACCGAGGTGCCGGTCAGCGCGGCATAATCGTCTCCGAAAAGGATGACGTCGAGGCCTTTTGTGTTGATAAGAGCGAGGACAAGCCCTACAGCCAGCGCTCCGGCCATGATGCCGAGCCCGGCCGCTCCGTTGCCCTCAAAACGGCCGGCTATCCAGCTGTAGAAGACTCGAAGGCTCTCCTCGCCGGCGCTGTACTGCAGCACCGAGGAGGTCGCACTGAACACGAATCCTATCATCACGCCGGAGATCAGCAGCACCGGTGCGCTTTCAATTTTTCTTGAAATAAGCAGGACTATCGCGCTGACTACGACCGCTCCGACAAATGCGGCGGCGGCGACGGTCATACCGTAAAAAAGTGCGGAAGCGGAGGCCAGCAGAATCACCGCGACAGCGGCGCCAAGCCCCGCACCTGCGCTGATACCCATGATGTGGGGATCAGCGAGCGGGTTGCGGAAAATTGCCTGCATCTGCGCTCCGGAAAGGGACAGCGCAGCGCCCGCGAGGAGCGCAGTCAGAAGCCTCGGAAGGCGAAGTTTGAGTAGAATCTCTTGGTCGGGAAAGGAAAGGCCCCCGCCGCCGGCAAGAAGGTCGATCCCTGCAAGAATGACGAGCAGGGTAGCGGCAATCGCGAGCTTCCTTCCGCTTTTCATTACTCCTCAGGCAGGAACATCGGATCCCAGGCGGGGAGCTTCTCCGGAGTGGAATTGAGAAGGCTCAGGACGTCGGCCGGGACATATTTCTTCTCAACGACAAGGCGGAACATGTATTCGTTGAACCACTCGTCGGTCATAATGAGATTGCCCTTGTAGCCGCTCGAAGCGCCCCAGCTGTTCTCGACCATCCACTTGACGGGCTTGCCGTCCTGAATATCCACGGCGATGAGCGTCATCGCGTGTGACGAACCGCTGGCGTGGGTCTGCACCCTCTCCTTCTTGTCCATCCCGAACTTGACGCCGAGCAGCGAGCCGTAGTCATAGTTGGCGAGATCGAGCACTCCGCTCTTGCGGTTGAGGAACTTGCCTACGTCGCAGGAGAAATACATCGCCGTGCCGTCCTTGATGGAGGCTATGGCCATCTCCTTGATCTTGTCGACAGGGAGATTGACGTAGAGCCAGTTGTCGCCGTCGTAGACGTGGCGGTCGAAGTCGATTTCATAGACTTTGTAGTACTCCCTGCAAGGGTCGTTCATGAGCATCACGTAGCCGCCCTCAAGGTCGGCCCCCACGAATTCGTCGTAGAAGGACTTCGGGGTGTATTTCTGCCGGCTCACGAATTCGCCTTTGGCACTGTATCTCGTCCATTCGAACTCGGCCGGGGGAGTGCCGAGGCAGAGGGAAAGGATGCAGTAGATCTCCTTGAGATAGCCGACCTTCATCGCCTGGAGCTCAGCCTCGAGCTGGGCCGCGGCCTTCTTGCCTTTAGGCGCAGAAGCCGCCTTCTCCCTGAGCCTCAGGCCGTCTTCGCGGAGCTTGGTGGAGATGTGGGTCCTCATCTGGGAGGTGTTGTTGGCGCAGTAGGTCTCCGGCATCGCTTCGGCGGGGACAAGGCCGTATTTGGTGATGAGGTTGGAAACTCCGGTAAACTGTCCGCCATCGCCTATGGGATGGGAGAAGAGGAAGTCAACGGTCCTGTCGTCGAAGGGGAGGTCTTTCGTGTCTATGACACCCTGGAGGAAGAGGTTGGCCTTTTCCAGCTGGTCATAGAAGAAGATATAGTTCTGCGAGAAGGAAAAATCCCCAAGGTCGTACTTGTCTATCATCTTGGCCCTCAGGACATTAAGTCCGGTGAATAGCCAGCAGCGGCCGGAGCTCTTCTGGTCGGTATGCCCTTTTGTCTTCACCTTGTCGGAGAAGTGGGTGTCGATCATCGCGTTGTTGTTGAGCGAGAGAGTGCCGATTGCTGCCGAATTGAGGGCGTTGCTTATCGCCTTGTCCGAAGGGGAACCTTCGAAGGCGCCGCTGAGCTCGGAAAGGAGTTCTGCGGAGATGCCGCCGCCGGGAGTCTGTGCGTTCATCATGAAGGGAACGAGCAGGGCAAGGAGGATGATAGTCTTTTTCATATCCTGGAAGTTTTTGATGCGGGAATGAGAGCCGTGATGTAGCCGATAATCGCTACGGAAGCGGCAGTAATGAGTATGTCGGAGAATTTAAGGATTGCGGGATAGGCTTGGATGACGTAGTTGCCGGGCATCTTTATAAGCCCGGTCTTCATCTGGATGAGTACGACGATAATCCCCACGACAAGGCCCAGGGCCATGCCGAGCAGGGTAATGAGCCAGCCTTCGAAGACGAATATCCTGTGGATCATCGCGTCCGGCGCGCCGAGGCTGCGGAGCGTCGCTATGTCGCCTTTCTTCTCGATTACGAGCATCGAGAGCGAGCTGTAGACATTGAAGGCAATGATTATAGTGATGAATGCAAGGATCAGGAATATCGCCAGCTTCTCAAAACGCATCATCCTGTAGATGGAAGGATTCTGCATGTAACGGTCCAGCACGGCGAAATCTTCCCCGAGGGCCTTCTGAAGCGACGCCACAATCCTGACGGTCTCCTTCTTGCTCGTCCCGGGGACAAGACGGATCTCCACCGCGGAGATCTCCTCTTCGAAGCCAAGAAGCTCCCTCATCGACTCGAGAGGGATGATTACGAGGTTCTGGTCGACCTCCTGGTTGATGCTGAACACCGACGACGGCCTCATCGAAATGCTCTCGACAGAGGACATCGGGTTAGCCATATCGATGTTGCCCTCCCTGTCGGGGTAGTAGAACTCCAGATGGGGCCTGAAATGCGGACTCAAGCCGAGCTTGTAGGCGAGCCCCACGCCGACGGCGGCCTTTTTAAGCTCTATGCGGCGGAGCTCCCATTCGCCCTCGATGACTTTATCCTGAACAGGGCTTTCCTCTTCGTAGACTTCGTCCACGCCCTTGACAATAGCCACTGCCTGACGTCCGTCATAGGAGCAGAGGACGTTGTCCTCCAGCACGCTCGAGATATTGAGCACCCTCTTGTCGTGCATGACCTTCTCGAAAGGAGCTTCTTCCGGAATGAAGAACTTTCCGGTCGCGGGGCGGACAAGGATATCGGGCTCCACATCCGAGAAGGAATCCTCAACGATTTTGTCGAATCCGTTATAGACGGAAAGTATGATTATAAGTGCAGCCGTGCCCACAGCCATACCGGCGGCGCTTATCGCGGAGATAATATTTATCACATTATGTGATTTCTTCGCGAAAAGATACCGGAATGCTATGGACAGCGCGAGTCTCATTTCTTGAGGAGCTCTTCGATGTGCTCTACATAGTCAAGCGAGCTGTCGGGAAGGAACACCAGCTCGGGGACAATCCTGAGCTGGCTCGCCACCTCGCGGCCGAGCTCGCCGCGAAGGCTCCTGACGTTCTCAGTCAGCGCCTGCAGCACCGCATCCCTCTTATCCGAAGGGAATACGCTGATAAACGCCTTCGCCACCGAGAGGTCCGGACTTATCCTCACCTCGCTCACTGTCACGAGCGCTCCACCGAACGCCGCCATACCTTTCCTCCGTATTATCTCCGCAAGGTCCTTCTGCAGCTCTCGCGCTACCTGTTTCTGCCGCTTTGTTTCAGTTCTTTCCATAATTCTTTGTCATTCCGAGGCTTTAGCCGAAGGAATCTATACGATGTTTACAATAAAGTAATTCTTTTTGCCTCTTTGGATGAGGATGTACTTGCCGTCGATGATGTCGGCGGGGGTGATTTCGGCGGTGAAGTCGGTGACTTTATCCTTGTTGATGGAGACGCCGCCGCCCTTGATCATGTTGCGGGCCTCGCCCTTGGAGGGGAAGATGGAGGTCTTCACCGCAAGGAAGTCGAGGAGGCCGCAAGGGAGCTCTGCTGCCGGGACATTGAAGGTCGGCACACCGTCGAAGACGGCGAGGAAGGTCTTCTCGTCGAGGGCACGGAGGGCTTCCGAGGTCGCATTGCCGAAGAGCATTTGCGAAGCGGAGAGAGCTTTTTCGTATTCCTCTTCTCCATGGCACATGATAGTGACTTCCTTCGCAAGGACTTTCTGGAGGGCCCTGCGGCCGGGGTCTTCGCGGTGCTCGGCGATGAGGCCTTCGATGGTCTCGCGGTCAAGCATTGTGAAGATCTTGATGTAGCGCTCGGCGTCCTCGTCGCTGACATTGAGCCAGAACTGGTAGAACTCGTAAGGGGAGGTCTTCTCTGCATCGAGCCATATGTTGCCCTTTTCGGTCTTGCCGAACTTGGTGCCGTCAGCTTTGCGGATG
>JAGCDT010000044.1 GCA_017651045.1 Bacteroidales bacterium
CAGAACGTCGTGAGACAGTTCGGTCTCTATCTGTTGTGGGCGTTGGAAGTTTGCGAAGGTCTGACCTTAGTACGAGAGGACCGGGTCGGACGAACCTCTGGTATACCGGTTGTGGCGCCAGCTGCACCGCCGGGTATCCACGTTCGGTCAGGATAAGCGCTGAAAGCATCTAAGCGCGAAGCCGTCTCCAAGATGAGGGTTCCCTTGAGGGTCGTGGGAGACTACCACGTTGATAGGCAGGAGGTGTATAACAGTGATGTTCAGCCGACCTGTACTAATGGCCCGAGAGACTTTCCTAAGCGAAAGTTGCCAAGAAAAGAAATGAAACAGAAAGCAAAACCTTGAAAAGCGACTCTGGAAGCTGGTTGCTGGACGCAGTGTTATCTCTCTCAAGCAATATATTGCGGTGGCTATAGCGGTGAGGACCCACCTCTTCCCATTCCGAACAGAGAAGTTAAACTCACCATCGCCGATGGTACTGACCCACCAGTTGGGAGAGTAGGTAGCTGCCGTTTTTCGAACCCCGGGCATTTATGTCCGGGGTTTTTGTATGCCCGCCGGGCATACAATCGAAAAACGTCAGCTACGCTGATTCATTGGGGAAAGTATTCCCCAAACCCTTTCGTCTCGGCCCTTTGGTCCGTTAAGTTCGCCATTAATACCGATAGTGCTTTTCTGTAATAACGGCAGAAGCCGTCGGTGGCTGCGCCACTTCGCTACGCTCCAATTGTCTATGAACGGCAGCTAGCGAGAGGGGGTACCATTTATTAAACCAGCGGAGCGGAATACATCGAGAGGATGCGCTGGCGGAGGAAGGAGGGGGCGGTGTTGATGTGGCGGAGGAAGGCGGCGACTTCGGCAGCGGTGTAGGGTGCATCGGCAGAGGCCTCGGGGCTGCCGGCGGCCGGGCTGCCGTCGGGTGCAAGGGCGCCGGAGAGGAGGTCGCGGGCGATGAAGCTGGTCGGCATGGTCTTGTAGGCCGGGCGGATGCGGCTGTCGAGCAGCGTCGCTATGGCCTTGTTGAAACCACTTCCGGGCAGGTCGGCAAAAGGCGCCAGGTCTTCCTCGGTCAGTGGCTTGCATATCTTGACGTGGATGCGGCCCTTGGGACTGGTGATGCCGGAGAGTATGCTATTGAGATCCTCGCCTTGTTTTTTTGTGTAGTAGCCCCTGCGCTCGAGAGTGTCGAGCTCGGCGGCCTTGGCGAAATCGCAAGGCTCGTACTCGTAGGAGATAGCCATCGGTGTGATGTTGAGATCGGCCATGGCTTTGACCTTGTCGCCCTCGGCGCTGAGTCCAAACATCTTGATGACTCCCTGGTCGGTCTTGTCGACGCCGTCCTTGGTGCGCCCGTTTCTCTGGGCGATCCAGACGGAGGCGTTCTTCTCGGTAATGGTGTAGCGGATGTAGTCCGACAGGTGACGGGAGATGTTGTAGAATTCCCGCGCCGTGGTTGCTGCGGAGGGTCTTTCCACGCGGAACATTCTGTTGGACTTGCCGATGTCGACCACGAGCCTGGGGTTCATAAGATTGGCGCCGAAGGTGATCTCCGTGGAAGGGAGATGGTTGATGACAAGGATATACTGAAGGATGGCCGCATCGAGCATGATATCCCTGTGATTGGAGATAAACAGGTAGGCTTTCGACGCATCGATGTGCTCGAGACCTTCGTAGGTCATGCCATCGGAGCTCTTGTGGAGGATTTCGGCGATTACGCCGGCCATGATGTCTTCCTGGAGCTGGCGGGCGGTCTTGATAGAAAGGACCTTGCGCTTCGCCGCTTCTAGGGGGATGCCCGGCATAACGTAGGCTGCTACGATAGGGAACAAGTTGTCGGAAACTATACGTTCCATGGCAGAGGGAATCTCCGAATCGTAGTAGGGTCTTATATCGTCAAAAATGCTTGCGTCCACGGGCTGAATATTCAAACAGTTTATTATCTTTGCCTTATATTCTCTAATTGACAAAGATATGAAAAAAATTCTTCTCATCGCTATCGTCGCTTCCATAGGCGCCGTGTCTTGCTGTTTCGCCAACAAGTCCGCCAAGGCGGCCGAAGCTGATGCCGTCGAGGCCGAGGAGCCCGCAGTCGAAGACGAGGCGGCCCTTTCCATCAAGCCCGGCGAAATGTTCAAGGATTTCACCGTGATCCAGGATCCCGATTCTCCCACGACCTCGACCGTCAAGTTCTCCGATTTCGTGGGCAAGGGCAAATATATTCTTGTAGATTTCTGGGCATCATGGTGCCCTCCCTGCCGTGCGGAGATTCCCGTCGTGGCCAAGGTCTATGAGGAATTTGCCGGTGAGAACTTCGACGTTCTCAGCGTGGCGGTTTCCGACGACCCGAAGGACACCAAGAAGGCTGCCGCGGAGCTTGGCATCAAGTGGAATTCCATCATCAATGCCCAGCGTATCCCCGGCGAGATCTATGGGATCAAGTATATCCCGCAGATCATGCTCTTCGGACCCGACGGCAAGCTCATCGCCTATGACCTTCGCGAAGACGCAATCGGCGAAGCTGTCAAGAAGGCACTCGGTAAGTGACCGTTAAGGAAAAGATAGCTCTTCTACCCCATTCCCCCGGAGTCTATAGGTACTATGACGCCGGGGGGACGGTAATATATGTGGGCAAGGCCAAGGACCTCCATAAAAGGGTGGCCCAGTATTTCGTTTCTCCGGAAAGGCTCAACACCAAGACCAGGCTCCTTGTGTCCAAGATAGCCGACGTGCAGTATTCGGTGGTGGACACAGAGTCCGACGCTCTTCTTCTGGAGAACAATCTCATCAAGCAGTTCAAGCCCCGCTACAATATTCTCCTCAAGGATTCCAAGACCTATCCGTGGATATGCGTAAGCGGAGAGGAATTCCCCAAGGTCTTCATCACCAGAAGGATAGACCGCTCGAAGGGCAACCGATATTTCGGTCCTTACAGCTCCGCCCTCCATGCACGTGCCCTCGTAGGACTGTTTTCGGAGATATATCCCCTTCGCACCTGCAATCTGAAGATTACCTCCGACGCGATCCTTCGCAAGAAATTCCGCCCCTGCCTTGATTTCCATATTGGGAAATGCAAGGGGTGCTGCACCGGTGCGATATCCCGTGCAGAATATGACGCCGGTATCGACGAGATCGTCGCCATCCTCCAGGGAAAGGCCGGAGAGATCGTGAAGAAATATCGCGAAAGGATGCTTGCGGCTTCGGAAGCCCTCGATTTCGAGGAGGCTCAGGCCTGCAAGGAGAAGATGGATCTTCTCAGCCGCCACTACGCGAAGTCGGTCGTCTCCTCCGTCTCCGACACTGATGCCGACGTGTTCTCGCTTGTGTTTGACGGGCAGGATGCCTACGGCAATTTCCTTCGCATACGCAGCGGCGCAATCATCCAGTCGCTCAACCTCGGATTCCGTATGAATATCGAGGAGTCGCAGGAGTCGGTGCTCAGCGCTTTCGTCGCTGAGATAGAAGACCGTTTCGGCTCCCTGTCGAAGGAGGTCATCGTTCCGTTCAAGCCGGATGTGGAGATTGACGGAGTGTCGTTCCGTATTCCGGTCAGGGGCGACAAACTCGCCCTGCTGGAGCTCAGCGCGAAGAACTCGAAGGAATTCCATTTCAATTCCCTCAAGCAGAAGGAGCACACCAATCCGGACGAGTTCCACGCTTCGGTGGTGGAAGACCTGCGCAAAGCACTGGGAATGGAGGCTTCACCTGTCCATATCGAATGCTTCGACAACTCCAATATCCAGGGGACCAACCCGGTGGCATCGTGCGTTGTTTTCCGCAACGCGGAGCCGTCAAAGAAGGACTACCGCAAATTCAAGATCAAGACCGTCATCGGGGCCAACGACTTCGCCTCCATGAAGGAGGTGGTCAACCGCCGCTATTCAAGGATGCTCGCCGAGGCTCCCGATGACCTGCCGCAGCTTATCGTCATCGACGGCGGCAAGGGGCAGCTCGACGCGGCCTGGCAGGCTCTTGCGGAGCTCGGACTGACTGATAAACTCACCGTTGTAGGCCTTGCAAAACGTCTCGAGGAAGTCATACGGGTGGGCGATCCGTACCCGCTTTTCATCGACAGGAATTCCCAGGCCCTCAAGGTCCTGCAGCACATTAGGGACGAAGCTCACCGCTTCGGCATAACCTTCCATAGAAACCTGCGCTCGAAGGCGCAGATCAGCTCCGCCCTTCGCGAGATCAAGGGCGTGGGCGAAAAGACCGAACAGCGGCTGCTGCTGCATTATGGCTCCGTGGCGCGTATAGCAGCGGCCCCGGATGCTGAACTAGCCTCATTCGTGGGTGAGGAGCTGGCTTCGAATATTAAACGACACCTTTTGGAAAACAAATGATCAAAGACGAAAAAAGATTCAACAAGATAGTCTCCAGCTTGATTATGGCCGGGATGCTTATCGCCATCGGTATCACGACTGCGTTCAAGATGCAGGATCCGGGTGCCAGGCATGTCATGCTCCTGATCGCCGCATTCGGCTCACTGTTCGGCGTGCTCTGCACGGTCCTGTCGGCCAATGGTCTGATATGGACATTCTTGTTCGGCATACTCGATGTCGTGCTGGACTCCATCGTGGCGTTCGACACCGGAGTTATGGGCAATTTCGCCCTGCATGCTTTTTATTTCCTCCCGATGCAGTTCGTGGGATTGTGGCAATGGAGAAAAAGAGGCGCTTCGGCCAAAGAGGAGGTGAAGGCGCGGCGCCTGACCTGGAAGGGCTGGGCCCTCGTCGTAGCGAGCATAATAGGCGGAGTGGCAGTCTCGTATTTCGTGCTCTATAAGATCGACCTTGTGAATCTCGGAGATGCTGCCCTTATCAACCGTCCTAAGGTTTTCCTGGACGCTACTGTGCTGACACTCAATATAGTAGGTCAGGTCTTGATGTCGCTGGCTTACTTTGAGCAGTGGATCGTATGGAACCTCGTCAACATCTTCTCCATCCTTCTGTGGGGCAACACGATGCTCTCTTCCGAGGCGTCCAGCTATACGGTCGTCATGTTCATTAAATACATATTCTACCTGCTCAATTCCATTAACGGACTTAGAATCTGGTATTCGCTCAGTCGAGAGTAAAAAAAGATTTTATTTAATGGAAATTATTTATAACTTTGTGAGTTAATTCTCGGAAAAGTAAAATTAATTAAATAGTACCCATTATGACTAACGAAGAAGTTGTAAAGAAGGTTAAAGCCATCATAGTTGACAAACTTGGTGTGGAGGAGTCCGAAGTTACGGAGTCCGCAAGCTTTACCAACGACCTTGGAGCCGACTCTCTTGACACTGTCGAGCTTCTTATGGAATTCGAAAAGGTTTTCGGCATCAAGATTCCCGATGAGGAGACTGCCGGTATCGCAACCGTCGCTGACGCTGTTGCCAAGGTCGAGGAAAAGCTCAACGCTTAACCGACTTTTTATAACAAAAGCGCCGTATCCGAAAGGTACGGCGCTTTTTTATGTGATCCCGTTGGGACTCGAACCCAAGACCCACAGCTTAGAAGGCTGTTGCTCTATCCAACTGAGCTACGGAACCATCCTCGTAAGGGGTTGCAAATATACTGCTTTTTCGTGAAATAACAAGATTTCTCGACTACGCTCGAGATGACAGTCACTTCCTCTTCTTGAAGGCTTCGGAGGCATAGGAGTAGGCTCCGGTGATGATGTCGGTGATGACTTGCGACTCGTGGGAGAGGGTCGCGAAGATCAGGCCCATCGGGAAGGGGACGCCGTAGATGCTCAGAAGGGCTCCGGCGACAATTGTGTGGAAAGCACCGAACCCTCCGGGAACGGGAACGAGAGAGCTAAGCGAGCCGGCTACCATGAGGATCAGCGCATCGACCACGGTGAGGGTCTTGGCCAACTCGACTCCTCTTGCCATCTCTCCTTCGAACTGGGCGGGATCCATCCCCTGGATGGCTAGAAGGACGGTCTCACTCATCATCCAGTAGCCGAACCAGATGACTGCGGTGAGAACGAAGAACTTCCAGGAATCTTTCATCTTGAGGCAGCTCTTGATTCCGTCCCACATGCCTGCGAAGAAATCCAGTATAGAACCTGCCGCCGTGCTCTTTTTACTGAAGGTACGGAGCAGGAACCAGGCCACCAGGCCGGCTGCAACGGCAGCCAGGACTATCCACCACATGTCGGCCTTGTCCTTAAGGCCGGGAAGGATGGTCTCCTTGAGATAGCTGCCGGCGCGTCCCATAAGAAGGGGCAGCGCAAGCAGAAGAAATAATATCAGTGAGATGACATCCCAAATCCTGTCGGCTATGCCTGTGCCGATGACTTTGTCGAAGGTGGCTTTTTTCTTTCCTTCTTCATCGACGGCGGAGTTGCGGGTCACGACGCCGCAGCGGACAATCTCGCCGACCCTCGGGAGGACGATATTGACAAGCATTCCGATGTTGATTGCGTTGAACATCGTGCTTCTTGTCGTGGAAGGGTCGATGGGTAGAACCTGCATCCGCCAGCGGAGGCCCCTCAGATAGAGAACGACAGTCCCGACAAGCATCGAAAGGACTACGTACTCCCAGCTGCAGGACTTGAGTGCGACTCCGAAATCACGCCATGAGACGCCCTTGAATGAGAAATAAAGGAGTGCTCCTGCCGCCAGCAGCGACATCGAGTACTTGATTATATTTTTCAATTTTCCGGACATCTCCACAAAGTTAGTCAAAGTCTGCAAATTTTACTAAATTTGTACGATAGAAAAATCACAGATATGAAATCCATACTCGGAATCGGCAACGCCCTGACTGACATTCTCGCAGTCCTCCCCGACGACACCCTCCTGAAAAAATTCCATCTTCCCAAAGGAAGCATGCAGCATGTCGACATGGAGACCGGCGACAAGATCTGGTCCGCTCTGAAGGAAATCGGTATCAAGTATGTCCCCGGCGGCAGTGCAGCCAACACCATCACCTGCACCTCCATTTTCGGCATGCCCTCCGGCTACATTGGCAAGATCGGCAACGACGACCTCGGCAATCTCTTCAAGAGCACCATGGAGCAGTTCGGTGTCAACACCAGGATGCTCTACGGCACCAAGTCTTCCGGCCGTTGCATGGTTTTCATCACCGGGGCCAACGCCGAGAGGACCTTCGCCGACTACATGGGCTCCGCCCTTGAGATGGGCCCTGAAGACCTCAAACCCGAGTATTTCGAGGGCTACGACTACTTCCATATCGAAGGCTACCTCGTCCAGAACCAGGATCTTATCCGTACGGCAGTCCGCATGGCCAAGGAAGCGGGGTGCATCATTTCTATCGATATGGCTTCCTACAACGTGGTTGAGTCCAATGAAGCCTTCCTCCACAGCCTTGTCGACGACTATGTGGATATAGTCTTTGCCAATGAGACGGAGGCCCGCGCCTTCACGAAGCTCGAGCGCAGGGAAGCGCTTGAGGAGCTTTCCCGCCACTGCGACATCGCTGTCGTCAAGGTCGGCAAGGACGGCTCGATGGTCCAGAGCGGCGATGAATACTATTATATCGAGGCCTGGCCCGCCGCGACGATCGACGCGACCGGCGCCGGCGACACCTACGCCGCCGGATTCCTCTATGCCCATTCCCTCGGAATGCCGCTCAAGGAGTGCGGAGAGATAGGCTCCATCATAGCCGCCAAGGTTGTCGAGGTCATCGGCACCAAGATCGATGTTCCGCGCTGGAAGGCCGCGAAGGAAGAAATACGCCAACTTATAGCTGCGTCCGGTAAATGAGTGTAATTGATGGCATAAAGGGGATATTCCGCCGCTCGTGCCTGAAGAAGTATGCGAGCGACGTTCCGACGGGCATTGTCCCCGTCTCGAACCTGCATTCTGCGGTCGCCTTCATCGACGTGGAGGACACCTCCTTCGATGAGTGCAAGGGCCTGCTCGTCAATTTTTTCCGTGAGAACGGCATCAAGGGAGAGATTTTCTTCTTCGACTTCCGTCACCTCAGCGAGGGCGAGCGCCTCATCACCAGCATCACGACGACCATCCTGAGAAAGGATCTCAACTGGTTCGGCCGCCCGTCGAAGGATAAGGTGAAGCTCATGCTTCAAGGCGAGCCCGACCTTTTCATATCACTCATCAGCAAGGAGGAATTCCCCATAGAATTTATGGCCAAATGCTCCCGCGCCCGCTTCAAAATCGGCCGCAGGCAGCTCCCTGGCAACACATTCGACCTTGTTGTCAGCGATTCCAAAGAGAAGCCCTGCTCGGAAGCGGATCTCTTCCGGCAGATGCTCATCTATCTGGGCAAGATTAAGGGGTAAAAAGCTTAAAGGCCCCGAAGACCCCGAGGGATGCGGCGAGCATGATCACGCCCGCAAGAATCACCCCCAGCATAACGTAAAGAATGCTCTTCTTGAAATCCATGTTCAAGAGGCTGGCCGCGAGCGTGCCTGACCACGCGCCTGTCCCCGGCAGCGGGATGCCGACAAAAAGAAGAAGCGCGATGTAGAGACCATGGCCGGCCTTGGACTCGAGTTTGGCCCCGGCCTTCTCGCCTTTTTCGAGACACCAGCGGAAGAATCCTCCGATGTATTTGATCTTGCTTCCCCACTCGAGGAATTTGCGGCCGAACAGGTAGATGAACGGTACCGGAAGCATGTTGCCTATCACTGCCACTATGTAGGACTGGACCAGCGGAAGCTGGAATCCTACGGCGTAGGGGATGGCCCCGCGAAGCTCAATGAGCGGGACCATCGAGATAAGGAACACGATCAGGTACTTCTTGAACACGTCTCTAGAGATTGAGGGTGAGGGTCACGGGGCAGTGGTCGGAGCCGAAGACATCGTTGAGGATGTCGGCGTCCGCTATCGCGGGGGCGAGCGCCTCCGACACAAGGAAATAATCGATGCGCCAGCCGACGTTCCTTTCGCGCGCGGCCATGCGGTAGCTCCACCAGGAGTACTTCGCTTCGCTGGGGTGGAGGGAGCGCCATGTGTCGATGAAGCCTGCGCCGAGAAGCTTCGAGAATGCGGCGCGCTCCTCATCGGAGAAGCCGGCGTTGAAGTGGTTGGTGTCGGGATTCTTGAGGTCGATTTCCTCGTGGGCGACGTTCATGTCGCCGCAGACGATAACCGGCTTCCCTTCGGCTTCCAGCCCTTTCAGGAAGACCCTGAAGGCATCTTCCCAGGACATCCTGTAGTCGAGGCGGCGAAGGCCGTCCTGCGAATTCGGGGTGTAGACGCAGACGAGGAAGAATCTCTCCATCTCGAGGGTCACGACACGGCCCTCGGTGTCATGCTCGGGGACGCCGATGCCGTAGCGGACATCGACAGGGGGCTGCCGCGTGTAGATGACGGTGCCGGAGTAGCCTTTCTTCTCGGCGTAGTTCCACCATGAGGTGTAGCCGGGGAATTCAAGGTCGATCTGGCCGGCCTGGAGCTTTGTCTCCTGAAGGCATACAAAGTCGGCGTCGAGGTCCACGAAGATGTCCGCGAACCCCTTCCCGGCCACCGCACGGAGGCCGTTTACGTTCCAGGAAACGAATTTCAGAGTGTCCAAGTCGATCCCTCCTTTGAGTCCTTTACGGTGATTCCGAGGGCGGCGAGGGCGTCGCGTATGCGGTCGCTTTCGGCCCAGTTCTTTTCTTCACGGGCTTTTTTGCGGCTTTCCAGCACGATGTCCATCACGCCTTCGAGCGCCTTCTCTGCCTTCGAGGAGCCGGCCGCTTCGTCGTCCGAAAGCCCGAGGACTCCGACGAGGGCCTCGTCGAAGAGCTTCTTGATGGCATCGGCATCGGCCGGGCTGAGCCCGCCGGTGTTGATGAGCTTGACGGCTTCGAAAATGTGGGAAAGGGCGATGGGGGTGTTGAGGTCGTCGCAAAGGGCGTCCCAGACGGCTTCGACAAGCTCCGCCACTGCCGGGGAAGGAGTCCCCGGGGCAGACGGCATCGCAGCGAGGTCGCGGGAGGCCTGCATCACCCTCTTATAGCCTTTCTCGGCCGCCTGAAGCGCTTCGTTGGAGAAATCGAGAGTGCTTCTGTAGTGGGCCTGAAGTATGAAAAAGCGTATGGTCATAGGGGAGTAGGCCCTCTCGAGCTTCGGGTGATTGCCGGAGAAGAGCTCCGGAAGGGTGATGAAGTTGCCGAGGGACTTGCCCATCTTCTGACCTTCGATGGTGATCATGTTGTTGTGGACCCAGTAGTGGACGCCCTTAGTCCCGCGGGAGGCCTGGTTCTGGGCGATTTCGCACTCGTGGTGAGGGAACATGAGATCCATGCCGCCTCCGTGGATGTCGAATTCACGGCCGAGGTATTTCTCTCCCATCACGGAGCACTCGAGGTGCCATCCCGGGAAGCCTTCGCTCCAGGGCGACGGCCAGTGCATGATGTGCTCCGGCTCGGCCTTCTTCCAGAGGGCGAAGTCGTAGGGCGCCTTCTTGTCGGACTGCCCGTCGAGGGAGCGCGTGCCTTCAAGGGTCGCATCCAGCGTCCTTCCGGAAAGGATGCCGTAGTGGAAATCGTTGTTGTATTTCTCCACGTCGAAGTAGACGCTGCCGTTGGAGACGTAGGCGTAGCCGGCGTCCAGGATCTTCTTGATGGCCTCGATCTGCTCGATTATGTGGCCTGAGGCACGGGGCTCTATGGAAGGGGACTGCACACCGAGAAGCCTCATGGCTTCGTGGTAGCGCTCGGTGTAGGTCTGGACGACCTCCATAGGCTCGAGCTCCTCAAGACGCGCTTTCTTCGCGATCTTGTCCTCGCCTTCGTCGGCGTCATGCTCCAGGTGGCCTACGTCGGTGATGTTGCGGACATAGCGCACCTTGTAGCCGAGGTGCTTGAGGAGGCGGAAGAGGACGTCATAGGTGATCCCCGGCCTTGCATGGCCGAGATGGGCGTCACCATAGACGGTCGGACCGCAAACATACATCCCGACGTGGCCGGGATGTATTGGTGTGAAGAGCTCTTTCTCTCTGGTTAGAGTGTTGGTAAGATACAGAGGCCTCATCGTGTGCTTTCAAGTAGTTTTCTGTTGCTGATGCTTCTGCTACGGCTAAGCGGCAGCCTGTAAGAGAAGGGCTTCGACGCCTTTGCTATGCTTGACGCTGCTCCGGCTGTGTCGGTGAACTTGATGTGGGCGTACTCGCCGGAGGGGTAGCAGGTCTCGCTGTCATATGCTATGAGGTAGGCGTCGTATTTGCCCTGCCTTGCAGAGTAGAGGGAGCACCAGGTGCCGGGCGCCGTGTAGTAAAGTTCGCTTGCGGTCTTCCCGCTCTCGACATCGGCTGCATAGTAGCTGTTGAAGTCGTTCCTCATGTAGGAGCGGATGTCAGCCTCGGTGTTGATAAGACCGTCGTCCTCGAGAATGAAGCTGAAGGGGACGGAACCGGTGCCTGCGACGGTGAACCATTCGCAGTTGTCAGTGCTGGAGTCGGGGAAGGTGTAGCTCTGTACGCCGGCATAGGTGATGGTCCATGTCTCTGACCTGTCTACGAGGGTCAGCCCGTCAAAATAGTCTTCTTCTCCCATAGGAGGCAGGGTGGCTCTTGTCTTGCCATAGCGTCCTGTAGCCTTGCCGGTCGAGTCGAACTCCATAATGTAGAAATTGGTCTCGCCGGGGCCCCAATAGTAGGCATAGATGGCGCCAGCCTCACTGGCGTTCCAGCAGAGGTCGCCTATCGCTTGCCCCTGGGCTACTTTCCCCGAAATGTTGGAAGAGAACTTTGAGATAAGCCCCGCGACGGAACCTCCATAGTACTGTTCCAGTTCCGCGTCGGTGTTGGCTTCAACCCAGAAGTACTTGATACCGGGAACGGTAGCGACCAGATCGATATAATCATTGCCCTCATAGGTATAGGGATTGCCATCCAAAGCTACTGACCAGCTGCTCATAAAGGTTAGGTCGGTCACGGGGACATCGCCGCTGCCTATTTTGACATAGATGGTCGTCTGGTTGGTCCTTGAGATCTCGGCTCCCTGGACATAGTTGAGGTAGATCGTCGCGTGGTAGTTGCCGTCGGCGAGGCCTTCCTCATCCAGATTGACCTTGATTTTCGCGCTGGTCGAGCCTGCGGAGATAGTGACAGGATTGGTATAGCTGAGTGCGCTTCCGGGCAGGGCTTTACTTGCCGAAGAGCTTGTCTCGACATACCTGAGCCCCACTGTGACATCGGTGGAAGAGCTCGAGGAAAGAAGAAGCGTGATCGTCGCTGAGCCGTCGACGAATGCGTTGTCGCTTAGAATCGCGATCTGTGGAACTCTCTTATTGCAACTTGCAAGCGTCAGGATTGCGATGGTTGCTATGGCTATGAATTTTCTCATTTCCTTAAATCCAAAATGTCCTGCAAGATACGAAAAAATCAATCCGATTCAAATTTTGCCTATATTTGTGAGGATTGGAAAACCAAATGAAAAATGGGAATTATTGATGGAAAGAAGATAGCGGCGGAGCTGAGGGCTGAGGTCGCCGAGAAAGTGGCGGGATGCGCCAGGGCGCCGCATCTGGCGGTGATCGTCGTGGGAGACGATCCCGCGAGCGCTGTCTATGTGCGCAACAAGGCACGCGCCTGCGAGAGCACCGGGATCCGCAACACGACGATTGCGCTTCCGGCGGAGACTTCCGAGGCGGAGCTGCTTGCAGCGATTGCCGGCCTCAATGCCGACGATGCCGTTGACGGCATCCTCGTCCAGCTTCCGCTCCCGAAGCATATCAGCGAGGAGCGCGTCATCGCCTCCATCGCCCTTGAAAAGGACGTGGACGGCTTCCATCCTGGCAATGTGGCCGCTCTTTTCCAGAAGCGCCCTTGTACAGTTCCTTGTACTCCTAAAGGCATAATGAAGCTTCTGGAAGCCTATGGTGTCGAGCCTAAAGGCAAGCGTGCCGTCGTCATCGGCCGCAGTCTTATCGTCGGCCTCCCCGTCGCCAAGCTCCTTCTCGACGCCAACGCGACGGTCACCATCTGCCATACCCGCACGGCCGATCTTGCCGCAGTGACGCGTGAGGCCGACATCATCGTCGCCGCTACCGGCCATTCAGGCACCCTTCGCGGCGATATGGTCCGCGAAGGCGCCGTCGTCATCGACGTAGGCATCAACAGGGCTCCCGATGGGACCCTTTGCGGCGACGTGGTCTTCGATGATGTCGCCCCCAAGGCCTCCCTCATCACTCCCGTTCCAGGCGGCGTCGGCCCGATGACCATCGCCTGCCTCCTCGAGAACACCCTCGACCTTTACTTAAAACGATACCAATGAAACGTTTTCTAATCATAGTCACGGCTATTCTGGTCGTGCTGGCACCTCTTACGGGATGTAAGAAGGTTGTCATCATCAATGTCACATCTCCACAGGAAGGAGGTTCGGGCAGCGGTTCAGGCTCGGGCAGCGGTTCCGGCTCCGGAAGCGGCACTTCTGAAAAGCCCGGCGACGGCGTCACCCCCGTTCCGGAGGCCGTAGACCTTGGAGTTGTCTATAACGGCAAGAACGTCAAGTGGGCCTCCTTCAACCTCGGTGCGTCCTCTCCGGAGCAATTCGGATTGTATCTGACCTGGGGACAGATAGACGAAAATGATTATGAGTTCTATCATTTTCCTCTTGGCAGTTCCGTCACTTTGTCGGAGGAGCGCGATGCGGCATCGGTCAAACTTGGAGGCAAATGGCGAATGCCTGTCAAGGAAGAGCTGGATGCCCTGCTTGAACAGTGCAATTTCGAGTGGGACTGGATAGGTACCGTCCGTGGCGTCCGTGTGACCAGCAAGAAAGACGGCAATGACAACAGTATTTTCCTGCCCCTCGGCGGTTATAAAAATGGTGTCAACCAATACGGCGTCAATGAATTTGCAGACTACTGGAGTTCCACGGTGGATCGTGAAAATTATCCTGATGCCGATTACGTATGGTTCAGTCTTCAGTATGGCCGCAATGTCGCCAGCGGCAACTTCAGCGACTCACATATGATCCGCCCCGTTATGAGCGAATAACATATTTCTCGACTTCGCTCGAAATGACAAAAGAGGCTGACCCGCAAGGATCAGCCTCTTGAAGTAATGTCCCGAGCCGCTAGAGTTCGTTCATCTGGGCAGCGTAGTCATCCTTGCGGCTGACTTCGATGTTCTTGTACTGCTTCAGACCCGTACCTGCGGGAATGAGGTGACCGCAGATGACGTTCTCCTTGAGGCCTTCGAGGTTGTCCACGCGGGCGCGGATGGCTGCCTCCGAAAGCACCTTCGTGGTCTCCTGGAAGGAGGCGGAGGAGATG
>JAGCDT010000045.1 GCA_017651045.1 Bacteroidales bacterium
CACGGCTAAGTTCCTCGACGGAGGAGCCAAGGCCGGCATACACTTCAACCTGGGCAAGGGACACGCCATCCTGCTGGGAGCCGGCTATGAGCTGAAGACTCCGCGACGGCCAGGATGGACAGGACTTTATTTCGCATGGCTGTACATGTCCGGCAGGTCGTCTTCAAAGAGGACGTCGCTCTTGGCGGCGAAGGCCCTGAAGTCCTCTTCCGAGTAGCAGCCCCTGTAGGCGTTGAAGTAGTGGCTGCCCTCGGAGGGGAAGCCTCCGTTGCGCCAGACTAGCGCGAAGGATATGCGTTCGCCGCTTACTATCTTGTAGAGCATCCTTGTCCACCACTTCTTGTTGTAGTACTTGGACTCTTCGGGGTTGTTGTTCTCAAGGCCGGTCTCCGTGAGGGCGAAAATCTTGCCCTTCTCTCCGCCGATGACGTTGCACAGGCGGGCGAGCTGGAGGCACTTGTGGCCGTAGTCCGCACCGTCGCGGTCGTAGGCGTCGAGACCGAGTATGTCGACGTATTTGTCGCCCGGCCAGTACTCCATGTAGGCATCCCTCGAGGAGATGTGCAGCATGTCGGGAGAATATGCAAATATCAGGTTGTGAAGCCCTTTTTCATTCCTGAGATAGTCCACTGTAAACTGCCATAGGGCGACAAACTCGCTCTGCGAAGCGTTGCCCTTGCCCCACCAGAATCCCGAGCCCGTGTGCTCGTGCCAGGGGCGGAAGATAAGCGGGATCAGCTCGCCTTCCGGCGTTGTAAGCGTCGCAATGAACGCCGCCACTTTATCCAGCCATCCCTTGAACATCTCGTGCTTTGCACCGCCGGGGATGATGGCGTACACGGCACGGGTGCCGTCCCAGGCGCTTTGCATGCTGACGGGGTTCGTGCAGTGCCAGCAGATGGTGTTGACGCCTCCTCGTGCGTAGGCTGCTTTGATGTGACTACGGATGGTGGTGAAGGCTTCGCCGTCGATGTTCTCTTCGGCATCGACTTCGATGTAGGTGATGTCCCACCCGCAGACGGCAGGATGGCTGCCGGTGATGTATTTGGTGTCGGAGTGGGATGCGCTGCCGTCGTCAAACCATTTTGTGCCTCCGTCAAGGCCGTATTCGGTCGGGATCTGGGCCCCGAACATGGTCCCTTTGTCCATGAGGGCGACGAGGTTCTCGTAGAGAGCCTTTGTCTTTGCGGTCGCCGCCGGGTCGGAGAGGACAGGCGCCTTACGTTCCGGAACAGCAGGCACACCGTCTTTCTTTTCACAGGAAGAAAGCGTGCAGAGGGCCGGGAGAAGGCCTGAGAAAGTGAGTAAAATAAAAATCCGTTTCATACTCTGCAAATGTACGCGGAATAAGAGCGGCTCACAAATATAAATTTACCAATTTGTGATACAATTTTATCCCGTTCTAGACAATGACTTTGTTTTTCTTGAAAAGTGCCCTGAATTCGCGCGGCGTGCTTCCCTTCCTGGCCTTGAACGTCCGGTTGAAATTGCTCAGATTGTTGAATCCGCAGCTGTAGCATATCTCACTTATGCTGGCTGCGCTGTCGACGAGCATCCTTGCCGCGTTTCCAAGCCGGATTTCCACGATGTATTCGGTCACCGTGCTGCCGGTATTCCGACGGAAAAAGCGGCTGAATGCCGTTGGCGTCATTCCCGCCAGCCCGGCAAGGGTTTCGAGGCGGACCGGCTCGGCGTAGTGGACGTCAATGAAAGCCTTTACTTTGCTGATTCGCCGGCTCTCTTCGCTCCGGACTGTCCTGGCGAATGATGACGAGGCCAGGACGCGTCCTTCGGAATCGTTGGCTTCGGCCAGGGTGTTGATTATCTTCAGGAAAAGAAGAAATTGCTCGAACCGGTCGTCCTGGTGTGACAGGGTGTCGAGAATCGAGTACACCCTGAGGATCGCGTGTATGGAAAAGGTAAGTCCGTGTTCGGCGCGGCGGAGCATCCGCCTCACTGCGCTGAACTGGTTTTTGGCAAGGATGACTTCGGGAAAAAGTTCGGGGGAGAACTGGATGGTTATCTCGCGGATCTCCGGCGAGGTGCAGTTCCCCTGTTCCCAGGTGTGCTCGAGGTCCTGGCCGGCGATCAGGGTCAGTTCGTATTCTCCGATCTCTTCAATGCTGTCTCCGACCACCCGTCTTGCTCCTTTTCCGCCCTCAATGAAATTGAGTTCGCATTCGTGGTGCTGGTGAATCGGAAAATTAAATTCGGTTTTGTGCCTGTCAACTATGTAGAAGCAGTCTTTTTCCGACAGCGGGGTTATTTCTTTGAGAATCTTCATAGCACAAAAATAACAAAAAGTGATACTATTTTATCAATATAGGTGCAAAATTTGCACTTCTTCAAAATATTATATAATTTTGCGAAAACAAACCATTATTAACAAACAACGTATGAAAAAAAGACTGTTTCTTTCAGCGGCGCTCCTCCTGATTGGCGGCGCGCTCGCCATGGCTCAGATCTCTACCGGCGAACCTTCCGCCGTCAAGATCAAGACCGGCAACCGTCCTGACAAGGGCACCTTCGGTCTCTTCCTCGGAGCAGGTGTCGATTTCGGCACTCTTATGAACCTGCCCGGCGGTTCCAACCCGTATGTCCTCCCTCTCGTCAACGTCAAGTACTTCTTCACTGACAAGCTCGAAGGCCGCATCGGCCTCGACCGCTATCGTCAGGACATCAATGCCAAAGGCACAGGGTACATTGATCCGACTGCCTCCGAGGGCG
>JAGCDT010000046.1 GCA_017651045.1 Bacteroidales bacterium
GTCTTCGATGTTGCGGTTCTTCCTTGAGAAGAAGAATCCTATCGCAGTGAGGCCGATAAGGAAGGCGGCTACGATTATCCAGTCGATAATACTCATATACTCAGCAGTTTTCGCTTCTTTCTGCGGTTGTGTCTATCAGTGTATATGTTTGGAGATATGGCATATCCTTATCTCCAGTTCCTTTTTCCATATAGGATTTGAGCTTGTCGAAATGCGTGCGGTAAACGTCACGCGGCATACATCCTAGCCGGCGGCATATCTCGGCCGCCATTCCGATAACCTCTCCTTCCATGGCACATGTGCGCATGACACGAACCGTGCCAAGCGCCAGATGGCTCACGCTGATGTCGCGTCCGGCCATGAACATATTCTCGATGTCGCGGTTGTAGAGACAGCGGAACGGAATGGGGTAATAATCAAGCGGAGTGAGGCGCCCGCGGCTAAGCCACGGGTCCTTGAAACGGGCCGCATTGTCCGGATCGGGCTCGTGGTCGTCGATGTACCACGACGTGGACACGCACCCGTCGGGATACTGCACGAAATTGCGGAGATCGTTCTCGGTGAGGACGTGTTCGCCGAAAAGGCGGCGGCTTTCGCGCTTGCCGGCATAGAAGGAGAGCCACACGAATTCTTCGCATGCAACCTCCTCCTTGAAACGGGAATGATTCTTAAGATAGGACCAGTTGGAATAGGCCACGTACATGCCGTAGTCGCGTATCTTCTCGGCCTCGTCGATCATGTTGTCCCTCATGCCGACCTCCCAGTACCACTGGCCGCGGCGCGCGTTCTGGACGGTCTCCTCGTCGATGGGAAGGCCCCAGTCGATGTCGGGGAAGGAGACGGGCTCGGGGCGGGGCTCGCTGTACCACTGGATCGAGGCGCCGAGGGTGATGGCGTCGGGGCTGTCGGGGGCGGAAGGCTCGCCGTAGACGGCCTTCGACTCGCGGCCCATCGCCCACTTCGCGCCGGCGAGCACGCCGAGAGTGGCGTCGCCCGTGCAGTCGGCGAAGACATGCCCTTCCACGCGTATTTCCTTATAATTATCTACCTGAGTCGCGATCACGGCGGCGATGCGCGCACCGTCCTTTTCGACGGCGGTCACGCGATAGCCGGTGAATGCGGTGATATTCTTTTCAGCGGCGATTGCTTCCGCTTTCTTCTCGTCTTCATAGACATCCGCCGTGCGGGCATTGCCCTTCTGCGCAGGGCCGAACTCATTGAGGAGGTAGCCAAGTGAAGGGAAACGGCCCACATTGAGACGGCCGCCGAGGCCGACGCGCACCTCGGAAGAGTTGTTGCCGCCATAGACCTTGCGGTCCTGAATGATGGCGACCCTGGAGCCAAGGCGTGCGGCGCTTATCGCGGCGCACATCCCGGCGACTCCCCCGCCGACTACGACAAAGTCGAAGCGGCCTTTGCTCTCAGGCTCGGCCGGAATGTCCAGCAGGGCCCTTCTGAGGCCGTCGATCTCGCCGGGCTCGCCCTCGTCGAGGGTGAGGAGCACGGAGTCGAAACGGGCGTCGAAGCCGTCCAGATCGCGGACGGCGAGGGAGTGGCGGCCCTTAGCGAGGCTTATCCTGCCTCCGCCCTGCCAATGCCACTCTGGGCTTCCGGTGCCGAAAACCGTCTCCAGCGGCTCTCCATCTATGATTATGGAGAACTTGCCGGGGCCGGGACGGTCGGTCCAGAAGGCCGTCCAGTTTTTTGTGCGGACCCACACGTTGTACTGCCCGTCCTGCGGCGCGTCGAAGCCCGTAACGGCATCGGCGACGGGCTTACCCAGCCCGTGGGCGAGCAGCTCGGAGGAGTGCATCACCTCCATGAACTGCGGATCCGAAATCCATCCACCGAGGTCATCGAACATCGAGCCCGGAAGGAGTATGGCTTTATCTCTTTCTGTCATTTCTTTATCCTGCTGCCAAGTGTATATAGCGGATTGATGATTTTAGTTTCAAGGGGACCGTTGCCGTCGATGGCGTTCAACAGCATACGGAAGGAATATTCTGCCACGAGCTTGGTCGGCTGGTTGACAAAGGACACCCAGGGGCTGAATATCTCCGAACGGTCTTCCTGGTCGAAGCCGACCACGGAAAGGTCGCCGGGGATCTCATAGCCGAGCTCGTTGATGGCGGACATTCCGTCCACGGTGATAGCGTTGGAAGGGAAAATGATTGCGTCGATGCCCTCCTCGCAGGCGTTGTGGAGGACGGAGACCATGTCCCTTCGCATGGTCTCCCTCGCAAGGATTGCGGAAGTGAACGGCAGGCCGTGCTTCTCGGCCTCCTTGCGGCAGCCGGCCTCCCTTGCGATGAGGGTCGGTATTTCCGTCTCATATCGCACGAGGCCTATGTGCTTGCAGCCCTGGTTGCGGAGTATCCTCACAGCGCAGCGGCCGGCCTTTTCATTGTCCAGAAGCACACGCCCAATGCCCTCCAGCCCGGGAAGATCCCTGTCGAAAAGCACCACCGGAAGGTCGCGCTTGAGGATTTTCGCGATGGAATCCTCCACCCCGTTGCATGGGGCGACGATGAATCCGTCGACCCCGGAGTAGAGGAACTTGTCCACCAGCTGGCGGAAATTCTCCTTCCGGTCGTCGGTGCTTCCGAAAATGGTGAGGAAGCCCGCATCGGTCGCGAGATTCTCTATCTTGCGGCATATCTGGCCGAAACAGGTGTTGGATATGTCGGAAACTATGACGCCGAGGGTGTCGCTACGGCCGGTGCGGAGCGAGGAGGCCGCCTTGTTGCGGTGATAGCCGAGGCGCTCCGCTGTCTCGACTATGCGCTCGGCCGTCTTCTGCGAGGCCGAACAGAGGTACTCCCCTCCCGGACCTCTCCGCGCATTGAGCACGAAAGAGACGAGCGAGATGGAGACTCCCGCCGCCTCGGCGACGTCACGGATGGTGACGTCCGGGGACACTATGGGGCGATTTTTCATATTATTGCTCCGGCTGACTGGCACACGAGGGCGGAGACTTCCACTGCCTTGGCGTGAGCCGCCGCAGTGCTTTCGCCCTTGAGGATGGACATTACGAAGGCCGCGGTGAAGGAATCTCCGGCACCGACGGTGTCGACAACCTCCACCTTAGGGGTATCCAGGCTTGAAACAAGGCCTCTCTTGGTGTAGACCTCGCTGCCATTAGCTCCTTTGGTGTGGATCAGATAGTCAAGGGAATAGCGGCTGATGACCTCTGGTATATCCTTCATCTTCAGCAGCTCGAGAAGGACCGGAAGCTCATCTTCATTGAGCTTGAGCACGCTGGCTCTTTTCAGGGACTCTTCGATGATCTCCTTGCTGTAGTAGTGCTGCCTGAGGTTGATGTCGAAGACCTTTATGGCCTTTGCCGGGACGGCGTCGAGTATCTTGAGAATCGCCGCACGGGAAGGCTCCGAGCGCTGTGCAAGGCTGCCCCAGCAGACCGCATCGGCCTTCGAGGCCAGATCCATTAGCGCCATGGAGGTCTTGAGCGCATCCCATGCCACGTTTTGAAGTATCTCGAACTTCGGAACGCCCTGAGCGTCGAGGCTCACCAGCACGCGGCTGGTCGGCAGGTCGTTCTCCTGCAGATAATTGGTCCTGAGCCCGTAGGAGCCGCAAATCTCGAGCGTCTCGCGCCCGAGATCGTCCTTACCCACTGCACTCACCGGGTAGCTGTCGGCCCCCAGCCTCTGGGCATGATAAGCGAAATTGACCGGCGCGCCGCCGAGCTTCCTTCCGCCGGGGAGGCAGTCCCAAACAATCTCCCCTATTCCAAGTATTATAGGCCTTTTCATACGAAACAAATATAAATATTTATCTGTAGAGTAAAATTTTAAATCGTTTTACTAAAATTTAGGAGCCGTCAAATTTGCGGCCCTGCAAAGAAATTTTTCTTATCTTTGAGTCAACTAACCATACGATCATGAAAAAGATTTGGATCCTGGCCGTAGTTGCCGCGGTCGTTGCACTGGGGTGCAAAAAGACGCAAGAAATCACTCCGGAGCCCGTTGTTCCTTCCGACGCGGAGGTCCATCTCACTCTGAAGGCGCAGTTCGCCGACGGAGCCGTTGCCGGCGGCATACGGTCTGCAGA
>JAGCDT010000047.1 GCA_017651045.1 Bacteroidales bacterium
GCGGGCAGCTTCGCCCTCCGCAGGGGCAAAAACGGCGAGGATGTCTACCTCGACGTCCCCGTCGGGACGACCGTCAAGGACGCCGAGACCGACGAGATCGTGACCGAGATCCTCAATCCCGGCGAGGAGTTCATCCTCTGCCGAGGTGGCCGAGGAGGCCTTGGCAATAACAATTTCAAAAGCCCGACCAACCAGACGCCGCGCTACGCACAGCCCGGCGAGGAAGGCCAGGAAGGCTGGTTCATCCTCGAGCTCAAACTCCTTGCCGACGTGGGCCTTGTAGGGTTTCCCAACGCCGGGAAGTCCACGCTGCTCTCGTCGGTGACCAGCGCGAAGCCCAAGATCGCCGGCTACGCCTTCACGACCCTCGAGCCCAACCTCGGCATAGTCCGCTACCGTGACGACCTCTCCTTCGTCATCGCCGACATTCCGGGGATCATCGAGGGCGCCCACGAAGGCAAGGGCATAGGCTTGCGTTTCCTCCGCCACATCGAGCGAAATTCCGTCCTTTTATTTATGGTGTCGGCCGAAGAGGAGGACATCGCAGCATCCTACAATATACTTCTGGAAGAGCTTCGTCTCTATAACCCGGAACTCCTTGTCAAGGAAAGGGTGCTTGCCGTCACTAAATGCGACCTCATCGATGCCAAACGTGAAAAGGAGATCCAAAAGAGCCTCCCCTCCGGGATCGAGACCGTGCTGATCTCTTCCGTCTCCGGCCGCGGGCTCGACGCCCTCAAGGACCTTCTCTGGAAGAAACTCCACTGATGCTGGACCGCCTCCAACATATCGACCAGACTCTTACCTTGTGGATCAACGACCTCGGGACTCCCGGGCTCGACCAGCTGTGGCTGCTCTTCTCGGATGTAAAGGTCTGGTTTCTGGCATATGCCCTGATCGGTGCCTACATCATCTACCGCCTTGGCTGGAAGAGAGGCCTGATTATCATAGTGTCGGCCGCCCTGACGATCTGGATGGTGGACCAGACGGCCAATCTGGTCAAGAACAGCGTCTGCCGTCTGAGGCCATGCTATACGAGTCTTATGCTCGACGGCGGCCTCCACTGGAGTGAAGGCAGGGGCGGATTTTTCGGATTCTATTCCGGCCATGCGGCCAACAGTTTCGCCTTCGCGACCGTTGTAGCGATGGCCCTGTCGCTCGTAAAGAAAAACGGCTTCGACCGCGGTCTCATAGCGGGAGTCTACACCTGGGCGGGCTTAGTTGCCATATCCCGCATCATGGCAGGAAAGCACTACCTCGGCGATGTGCTCGTCGGGGCTCTCGCGGGCTCACTTATGGCTATCGCCGTGGCCCTGCTTGCAAGGCTGCTGATTAAAGCTGTGGAAGGACCTTCTCCATCCTGATACCCCTCGATCCCTTCACGAGGAGCACCTCACCGTCGATCGGATTCCCTGAAAGGTAGTCCGCGAGTCCGTCCGATGTCTTGAACCAGCACCAGGACGCGGGCACATCGATCTCACCCATGGCTTTGCCGAATTCTTCCCCGACGAGGAAAACCCCGCTCAGAGTCATCCCCATAAGCCTTTTGACGACTGCTATATGCTCCTGCACCGAATCCGGGCCCAGCTCGCGCATATCGCCGAGAAGTACGCTCTTTTTCGGGGCCTCGACCGAGGCGAAGTTCTCGAGAGCTGCCGCCATACTGGACGGATTGGCGTTGTAGAAATCCTCGATGACGGTGTTGCGCGCGGTGCGGGCCATCTCCGAACGGTTGTTGGAGGGGACGTAGGCTTCTATGGCCTTGATCGCGTCCTCCTCGGGGACTCCGAAGAGCACGGCCGTCGCAATGGCGGCGAGGACGTTGGGCGCGTTGTAGCTGCCCACGAGATGAGTGTGGATAATCCTGCCGCCCTTGTCGATCCTCAGATAAGGATGCTCGGGGGAAGGGGCGAGCACGGTGCAGCCCTGGGTCTTCACCCCGTAGAGAACGGGCTTCAGGCCGCGCTGCGCAGCCATCTCGGAAAGAATCGGGTCGTCGCCGTTGAGAAGGACGGTGCCTCCTTTCGCGGCCAGGTGGTCATAGAGGAGGCCTTTGGCTCTCTTGACACCCTCGAAGCTGCCGAAGCCCTCGAGATGGGCCTTGCCGACATTGGTGATGAGGCCGAAATCAGGGTCGGAGACGGCAAGAAGCGGCTTGAGGTCATCGGGGTGGCTGGCGCCCATCTCGATCACGGCGACCTCGGTCCCGGGCTTGATTGCAAGCACGCTGAGAGGGACGCCTATCTCGTTGTTGAGATTGCCCTCCGTGGCCGACACTTTGAGGCCGGCGGCAAGGGCGGTGCGCACGAGCTCCTTGGTCGTGGTCTTGCCGTTGGTGCCGGTGAGTCCCACGACGGGAAGGCGCCCAGTGCCTCCCACGTGGGCGCGGTGCCACGCCGCGAGCTCCTTGAGGGCCACGAGAGTGTCCTCAACCACGATCATCCCCGGGCCGGAACCGGCGCTTACGACGGCGGCGACGGCGCCCTTCTCGAGGGCCTCCGCAGCATAGGCGTTGCCGTCGAAATTCTCACCCTTGAGGGCGAAGAAAAGACAGCCTTTGAAGAGTTTGCGGCTGTCGGTGCAAATCCCCTCCGAGGAGAGGAATATCTCGTATAATTTCTCTGTGCTCATTATTTTCTTCCTGTGCTTCCGAATCCACCTTCTCC
>JAGCDT010000048.1 GCA_017651045.1 Bacteroidales bacterium
GCTTCGACCCGGTGCGCCGCGAAGTGGCGAGGCTTTCCCTCCACCAGCTCGTCATCGACGGCCGTATCCACCCGGCCCGCATCGAAGAAGTCGTGGCGAAGGTCTCCAAGCAGCTTGAGGACGAGATTCTCGAGACCGGTAAGCGCACCTGCATCGACCTCGGCATCCACGGCATGAGCATGGAGCTCGTCCGCCTGATCGGCCGTATGAAATACCGTTCATCCTACGGACAGAACCTCCTCCAGCACTCCCGTGAAGTTGCGAATATCTGCGCCATAATGGCTTCCGAGCTCGGTCTCAATGTCAAGGCCGCCAAGCGCGCCGGACTTCTCCACGACATCGGCAAGGTCTCCAATGACGATCCCGAGCTTCCTCACGCCATCCTCGGTATGAAGCTCGCCGAGCAGTACAAGGAGCGCCCCGAGATCTGCAACGCCATCGGCGCCCACCACGAGGAAGTTGAGATGACCTCTCTCATCGCCCCCATCGTGCTTGTCGGCGACGCCATCTCCGGCGCCCGTCCCGGTGCCCGCCGCGAGGTCATCGAGTCCTACATCAAGAGGCTCAAGGGCATGGAGGATCTTGCAGCTTCCTATCCCGGAGTTACCAATTCCTACGCCATCCAGGCCGGCCGCGAGCTCCGCGTCATCGTTGGAGCCGAGGAAGTGACCGACCAGCAGGCGGCAGTCCTCTCCGGCGAGATCGCGACCCGCATCCAGAACGAGATGACATATCCCGGCCAGGTCAAGATCACCGTCATCCGCGAGACCCGCTCTGTAGCATTCGCAAAATAAGCGATGAAGCGCGTCGCAGCCATATTCCTGAGTCTTTTCTGTGCCGTCGCGGCGATGGCGCAGGGAGTCTCGTGGAGCGCCTCATCCGAGCGCGAGGGAGATCATGTCAAAGTGACCTTCACCGCCTCGGTTCCGGAAGGGCTCCACATCTATGGCCCCGGCGACGGATTCAACACCACCTCGGTCCGGTGGGCCGCTCCGGCAGAGCCCGCAGGCCCCTTCGAGGTCGCAAGCAAAGGCTACGATTTCAAAGGCGAGACTGTCTATGCCGGCGATGTGATATTCACTCAGAACATCGCAGCGATCGAGGAAGATGCGGAGGCCACGCTCTCGTTCACGGCATGTGATGAGCAGGGCCACTGCGGCTTCCCGGAAGAGGCCGTCGTGAGCGTCCCGGCCGCGCATGAAAAGAGCGGCAGAGGGCTCTGGAAGCTCATTCTTGAAGCCATTCTCTGGGGCCTTGCGATGCTTCTGACCCCGTGCGTCTTCCCCATGGTGCCGATGACGGTGTCGTTCTTTCTCAAGAGCGGCTCCTCCCCTGCCGCCGGCAGGAGCAAGGCATTTGCTTACGGCATTTTCATAGTCCTTCTCTACACCCTTCCCATATCGATTATCATCCTCCTCACGAGGCTGCTCGGAGGCGATGCGGTCACTGCCGACATCTTCAACTGGCTCTCGACCCACTGGCTCCCCAACCTGCTGTTCTTCGTGATATTCATGGTCTTCGCCGCATCCTTCTTCGGTGCGTTCGAGATTACCCTTCCGGCCAAATGGACCGACAGGGCCGACAAGGGAAGCGACAGGAAAGGCCTTGCTGGAGTGTTTTTCATGGCACTCACCCTCGTGCTGGTCTCATTTTCCTGCACCGGCCCGATAGTAGGCTCGGTGCTCATCCGCTCGACCAGCGGTGAGTTCTGGGTCCCGATGGCCACTATGCTGGCCTTCTCGATCGCCTTCGCCCTTCCGTTCACGATTCTCGCTATGTTCCCCTCCCTTCTCAAGAAGGTCAAGAGCGGGAGCTGGCTTGGAAGCGTCAAGGTCGTGCTCGGTTTCATAGAGGTGGCCCTCGGCCTCAAATTCCTCTCCGTGGCCGACCAGACCTACCACTGGGGCATCCTCGACCGCGAAGTCTATCTGGCGATATGGATAGTGGATTTCACGCTTCTGGGCTTCTATCTCCTCGGCAAGATCACCTTCAAGAAGGAGGAGAAGACCGAGAAGATATCCCTTTTGAGATTCATCCTTGCCGGGGCCGTGTTCACCTTCGTGGTCTACATGATCCCCGGGATGTTCGGAGCGCCTCTGAAGGCCCTCTCGGGCTATCTCCCGCCGCTTGAGACCCAGGATTTCGTCCTCGGCCGCAATGAGGCGCGCGAGGCCTCTCCGGACGGGCCGAAGACCCTCACGATAGCCCATGGACTCCAGGCCTGGCCTTCAGTTGAGAGCGGCCTTGAAGCCGCCGCGGAGAGCGGCAAGCCGGTGTTTGTCGACGTGACCGGCTACGGCTGTGTCAACTGCCGCGAGATGGAAGAAAGGGTCTGGAGCGACCCCGAGGTCCTCGGGCTGCTCCGCGACCGCTTCGAGATCGTCGCCCTCCACACCGACGACAAGGCCAAACTCCCTGAGGATCAGTGGGTCCGCACCGACGGCGGCAAGGTCCTCAAGGACGTCGGCAGGGTCAATTCCGAAATAGCGAGGAAGCGTTTCGGAGTCAATTCACAGCCCTCCTACATAATTCTCTCCCCCGACGGAGAGCAGATTGCTCCCGTCAGGAGTTACGATCTCGACATCGAAGGGTTCAGGGATTACCTTCGCTCAGCCCTTTAGCGAAGCGGCCCGCGCCTGGCGGCGGACCCAGAAGAAATTCCAGGGCAGCAGCCTGTAGCATAAAAGAAGATAGCGCCGGATCGGCAGCATCTTGTACCACAGAGAAAACAGCATGAGCGGAATGCGGCCGTAGGGATTGACGCGGCGCTTGCCGCCTCGCAGGATGGTCTCAACCCTTGCGCAGATGTCCTCGAGGTGGACATTCTCCCTGTTTTCGAGGACGCCGTCGCCCATGATCTCCACGGCATCGCCGTCGATGGAAATAATCCTGTGCATCACATAACGCCCGTTGAAGCGGAAAAGGACGATGTCCTTCTCGCGCGGGGCAGAGCAGGACCTGAGCACTGCCAAGTCCTTCTCGCCACGGATAAGGGGCAGCATGCTGAAACCCTTGACGGGGATGGTCGCGTCGCGGCCCTCCTTCAGGCATTCCAGCACACTGGCGAAAAATTCGTCGTTGTTGATGACAATACTTTCCATAGCGGTGGCAAATTTAAAGAATTTTTTTTATCTTGTGACGATATGGGACAGGATCGTCAGATGATGGAAATTCAGTTCCTCCACGGAGTGGGGCCCAAAAGAGCGGCCCTCCTCAAGGCGGAGCTGGGCCTTAGCACCGTCGGCGACCTCATCCGTTTCTACCCCTTCCGCTATATCGACCGCGGCGTCATCCACCGGATCAGCACCCTGGAGCCCGGGATGGCCGACGTACAGATTCTCGGCCAGGTTGTGCGCTCCGAGATGCAGGGCGGCGGCGAAGGCAAGGGAGGCAAGCGCCTCAGCGTGATCGTGACCGACACGACCGGCGAGCTCGAGCTGGTCTTTTTCAAAGGCTTCAAGTGGATAGCCGAAAAGCTTACTCCTGGCAGCGTGTTCCTCTTTTTCGGCAAGCCCGTGGTGTTCAAGGGACGTATCAACATAGTCCACCCGGAGATTGACGCTCCCCCGCCCCCCGGCGAAAGCGGCAAGTCCGCAATCAGCGGAGTCTATTCCTCCACAGAGAAGATCAAAAACGCCGGCATCACCGGCAGGACCATCCAGAAACTCGTCGCCGAAGCCCTTTCGATAGTGCTTCCCGGCCTTGAAGAGACGCTTCCGGACTACGTAATCCGTGAAAAGGGACTCGTCCCCCTTTCATATGCACTCCGCAACATCCATTTCCCCTCCGACAACAACGCCCTCAACAAGGCCGTCTACAGGCTTAAATTCGAAGAGCTATTCCTGCTCCAGCTGTCGCTGCTCAAGCAGAAATTCGTGCGCAGCAGGGCCGCCTATGGCATTCCGATGCCTATGGTCGGCGAGCCCTTCAACCGCTGCTACGACGCCCTCCCCTTCAGCCTCACCGGGGCCCAGAAGAAAGTCATCCGCGAGATCCGCGAGGACCTCCGCAGCGGCTCCCAGATGAACCGCCTCCTCCAGGGCGATGTCGGCAGCGGCAAGACCATGGTCGCCGTGCTGTCGATGCTCATCGCCGTGGGCAACGGCTACCAGGCATGCCTCATGGCCCCGACCGAAGTGCTAGCACAGCAGCATTTCGCCAATATATCCAAATACCTCGCTCCGACCGGCGTCAGCGTAGAGCTGCTCACCGGCTCGACCGGCGTCGTCGCAAGGCGCAACATCCACGCAGGCCTTCAAGACGGCTCCCTGAGCATCCTCGTCGGCACCCACGCCCTCATCGAGGACACCGTCCAGTTCAAGGCCCTCGGCCTCGCCATCGTGGACGAGCAGCACCGCTTCGGGGTCGACCAGCGCGCAAAGCTCTGGTCGAAGAACCCGGGAGGCCCGCCGCCTCACGTCCTCGTGATGACGGCGACCCCTATTCCCAGGACCCTCGCCATGACCCTCTACGGCGACCTCGACGTCTCCGTCATCGACGAGATGCCCCCTGGCCGCAAACCAATAAAGACTATCCAGACGACCGAGAACAAGCGCATGGCCCTCTACAATTTCATGAGGCAGCAGATAGCGCTTGGCCGTCAGGTTTTCGTGGTCTATCCTCTCATATTCGAAAGCGAGAAGATCGACTACCAGAACCTCGAGCGCGGCTATGAAGACATAGTGACCTATTTCCCCCTCCCGCAATATAAGGTGGCCATCGTCCATGGCAAGCAGCCTCTCGAGGAGAAGAATTTCAACATGGCGGCCTTCGTCGCAGGCAGGGCCAACATCCTGGTCTCGACGACAGTCATCGAGGTCGGGGTCGACGTCCCCAACGCCTCGGTGATGGTCATCGAAAGCGCCGAGCGTTTCGGTCTCAGCCAGCTCCACCAGCTGCGCGGCCGTGTCGGCAGGGGCTCCGACGAGTCGTTCTGCATCCTCATGACCGGGCAGAAAGTCTCCAACGAATCAAAAAAGCGTCTTAAGCTTATGTGCTCGACCGAAGACGGCTTCGTCCTCGCCGAGGAAGACATGAAGATGAGAGGCCCCGGCGACCTTGAAGGCACCGCCCAAAGCGGCCTTCCGATCAACCTCAACATAGCCTCGCTGGCCAAAGACAGCCTTATCCTTTCGGATGCACGCGCCTACGCCGCGAGCGTCCTCGACCGCGACCCTTCCCTCGAGCAGCCGGTCAACGCCCCGCTCCTTAATGAGATCCGCCGCGAGAAATACGCAGTCAAAGACTATTCGAAGATATCATAGGATGGTAGGAGAGCTCATAGACAAATATATCTGGCTGCTCGGGACGATTCTCGACGCGGGCCCGTCCGGGCTTTCGCTCGAGCAGATATGCTCGCGCTACGAAAGCCGCTACGGAAGCTCCTACCCCCGCCGTTCGTTCAACAACCACCGGGCGGCCATCTTCGATGCTTTCGGCATAGAAATCCTCTGCGACAGAAGCTCCAGGCGCTACTTCATCCCAAGCGGAGAAGACTCGCTCGATGCCGCTGCATCCACGCGCTGGCTCATCGACACCTTCACGGTCGGCAACATGCTCTCCCTCGGCAAGGAAAGGCTGACCGGCCGCGTCTCCGTCGACGAGGTCCCGTCCGGCCACCGCCACCTGACTGCCATCATGAAAGCCATGCTCGACGGCAGGGAGCTCTCCATCGGCTACCAGAAATACACCGCATCCGAATCCGAGCCCCTCACCGTGCTCCCCTATGCGGTCAAAGAGGTGGCCCGCCGCTGGTATCTGGTGGCATTCTGCCGCGAGCGCGGCGCCCTTCGCGTCTATGGCCTCGACCGTATCCGCTCCCTGAGCGAGACAGGTAAGGGTTTCACCATCCCGAAAGATTTCGACGTAGACTCTCTGTTCAGAGTTTCCTACGGAGTCTATATCCCGGACAAGGGAGAAAAAGCCGAGCTGATCCGCTTCAAGGCCAGCCCGAGGGAGACACGCTACCTCATGGATCTCCCCCTCCACCCGACCCAGGAGCTCTCGGAGACCCTCCCCGACGGAAGTTCCGTCTTCCGGGTATTCCTCATCCCCAACGATGATTTCATCATGGAACTTTGCAGGCGTGGTGCGCGCATAGAAGTGCTCTCCCCGGAGTCGGTGCGCAGCGCCGTGGCCACGGAGCTTAAAAATGCATCAAAAATTTACGAACCATAGCGATGAAAAAATTATTTTTCTTTTTTGCTGCGGCCCTTGCAGCCGCAGGATGTAATTTTTCAAAAATGAAAGACAATCCTGAGTACATCGGACCCGCGTCTCCTGAAATCGTAGACGGCCACATGACCCCGGAAGTCCTCCTCTCGCTGGGCAGGCTGAGCGATCCGCAGATCTCCCCCGACGGGAAGACCGTCCTCTACGGAGTCTCCTACACCTCCATCGAGCAGAACCGTTCCTGCCGCAATCTTTTCATCATCCCGGCCACCGGCGGAGAAAAGATCCAGCTCACCCGTAGCGGCCAGAGCATCTCCTGCGCCCGCTGGAGCAAGGACGGCAAGTATATATGGTACCTCAAGGGCGGGCAGCTATGGAAAGCGCCCTTCCTCGGCAAAGAACTCGGCAAGGCTGTCAAGATGAGCTCCTTGCCCGCCGGCATCGAGGAGTTCTGCCTCTCTCCCGACGAGGAGCACATCCTCTACGTGAGCCAGGTCCGCTCGGCCGTGGAGATCCCCTCCGAGAGCGATCCTCTGCTCTCCAAGGCCAAGGCCTATGCCACCGAAGACCTCATGTACCGCCACTGGGACCACTGGATGACCGAAATCAACCACAGTTTCATCGCTCCCGCCGGGAAGAAGATCACCCCGGACAAATCCATCGACATTCTGGGCGGTCCTGATGTCAAGTATCAGCTCCCCAACGGCCCGTGGGGCGGACTCGAAGAGCTCGCCTGGAGCCCCGACGGCCGCTACATAGCCTATTCCTGCAAGAAGCTCGAAGGCAAGCAGTACGCATTCTCCACCGGCAGCAAGATCTACGTCTACGACCTGCAGACGGGCCACACCTCCTCTCTCGAGGGCCTCTGCCCCGCCGGCTACAACACCAATCCTGTCTGGAGTCCCGACGGCGAGAGCCTCATCTGGCTTTCGATGGCGCGTGACGGCTATGAGGCCGACAAGGTCGACATCTTCGAGGCCAGCATCCTGCGCGACCACGAGTGCGAAGAGGACGGCCAGCCCGAGCTCATTGGCTACAACCCCAACAACCTCACCTCCGAGCTCCCCTGGAACGCAGCGTCCCCGGTCTATAGCCCGGACGGCAAATGGATCTATTTCAATGCTTTATATAAAGAAGGTGTACAGGGCATATTCCGTATAGCAACTGAGGGCAAGACCATTGAGGGTCCCCTGACCAACTACTGCGAGACCGCCGATTTCGGCACTCCCTTCGCCTTCCTCGAGGACGGCACGCTTCTTACGACCTTCTCCTCCATGGACTTCCCGACCGAGATCGCGGCCCTCATGCCCGAGGACGGATTCATCGACAAGATCACCCATGAAAACGACGCCATCCTTTCCAAGCTGTCCCCCATCCGCCACGAAAAGCGCATGATCAAGACAGTTGACGACCAGGACATGCTCACCTGGGTGCTCTACCCGCCGGAGTTCGACTCCACAAAAGTCTATCCCGCCATCGAAATCACCCTCGGAGGCCCCCAGGGGACCCTTTCCGAAGACTGGTCCTACAGGTGGAACTATCGCCTGATGGCATCCCAGGGCTACATAGTCATCCTCCCCAACCGCCGCGGCACGACCGCCTTCGGCCAGGAGTGGTGCGAGGAGATCAGCGGCGACTACATCGGCCTCAACATGCAGGACTACCTCTCTGCCGCAAAGGCGCTCAAGCAGGAGCCCTATGTGGGTAAGATGGCAGCCTGCGGCGCCAGCTACGGCGGCTACAGCGTCTACTACCTCGCCGGCATCCACGGCGATGTCTACGACTGCTTCATCGCCCACGCCGGCATATTCAACGAGGAGCACATGTACATGACCACCGAGGAGATGTGGTTCCCCAACTGGGACAACGGCGGCATCCCCTACGAATACGCTTATGCTGAAGGCGAGACCGGCCCGCGCGGCGACGGCATCACCTTCGGCGGCATCCAGCAGGCCGGCTCCCCCTGGAGCAGCAAGGAAGAGGCTGTGCGCCACTACGCCAACTCGCCCCACAAGCTGGTCGACAAGTGGCACACCCCTATCCTCTGCATCCACGGCGGCAACGATTTCCGCGTGCCCTACGACGAGGCCATGGCGGCATTCAACGCCGCCCAGATGATGGGAGTCCCCTCCCGCCTTATCGTCTTCCCCGACGAGAACCACTGGATCCTCCAACCCCAGAACGCGCTCTACTGGCATCGCAGCTATTTCTCATGGCTCGACCGCTGGCTAAAAAACGAAAAATAAACCTTAACCTTTATTAATAAACGTTATGAAAAAATTTATTGTGTTGCTTGCAGCGATGGCCTTCCTGATGCCCTCCTGCAGAAATTATGAGAAAGTGTTTGGAGACCCGATGGATTCGCGTATCTACACGCTCGACAACGGTCTTAAAGTGTTCATGACCGTCAACAAGGATGAGCCCCGCATTCAGACCTACATCGCGGTTAGAGTGGGCGGAAAGAACGACCCGTCCGACAACACCGGTCTCGCCCACTATCTCGAGCACATGATGTTCAAGGGCACGCAGCAGTTCGGCACGACCGACTATGAGGCTGAGAAGCCCATGCTCGATGCCATCGACAGCCTGTTCGAGGTCTACAGGACAAAGACCGACCCTGCGGAAAGGCTTGCTCTCTACCATGAGATCGACTCCATAAGCTACGAGGCATCGAAAATCGCCATTCCCAACGAATACGACAAGCTGATGACCATCATCGGCAGCGAAGGCACCAACGCTTTCACCTCCAACGACGTCACCTGCTATGTCGAGGACATCCCGTCCAACAGGATCGAGCAGTGGGCCGAAATCGAGGCCGACCGTTTCAAGAACTGCGTCTTCCGCGGTTTCCACACGGAGCTCGAGGCGGTGTATGAGGAGAAGAACATGAGCCTCTCCGACGACTTCGAAAAGGCTCTCGACGCTGTGGATTCGATGCTCTATCGCAAACACCCCTATGGCACCCAGACGGTCATCGGCACCCAGGATCACCTCAAGAACCCGTCCCTCAGGACCATCCGTTCCCATAAGGACACCTACTACGTCCCCAACAACGTGGCCATCTGTCTCTCCGGCGACTTCGATCCGGATGCCACCATCGAGATCATAAAGAAATACTTCGGCGACTGGCAGCCCAATCCCAATATTCCTGAATTCTCCTTCGAGGAGGAAGCTCCCGCGGAGGCTCCTATGTTCAAGGACGTCTACGGCCAGGAGAGCGAATACGTGATGATGGGTTGGAGGACTCCAGGCGACTACTCGCCCGAATGCCTGCCTGCCGACCTTGCGGGCAACGTGCTCTTCAACGGCATGGCCGGTCTCATCGACTTCGACCTTATGCAGCAGCAGAAGGTGCTCGAGGTGGAGGTATTCCCCTATGGGAGGACCGATTACGGCACGTTTATCATCATCGCCACCGCGAAGGAGGGCCAGTCTCTCGACGAGGTGCGTGACCTCGTTCTCGCCGAAGTCGACAAACTGCGCAAGGGAGAGTTCTCCGACGAGCTCGTGAAGGCCGTCGTCGACAATCTCAAGAAATATGAGATGGTTGCTCTCGAAAGTAACAGATCCAGGGCCATGAAATTCGTCAACGCCTTCGTCGACGGCATTTCATGGAAGGAAGCCGTGGCCCGCACCCAGAGGATCGGAAAACTGACCAAGGAAGATGTCTCCGCCTGGGCAGAGAAGTATCTCAAGGACGAAGACGTGGCCGTGGTGTTCAAGCACACCGGCGAGGACAAGTCCATCAAGAAGATCGACGCCCCGAAGATCACCCCTATCATGACCAACAGGGACTTCAGGAGCGATTTCCTCAGCAATCAGTCCGAGATAGTCCCCGAACCCATCGAGCCTGTCTTCGTCGACTATGAGAAAGACATGGAGAAGTTCGAGTGCGAAGGCCTTGATGTTCTCTACAAGAAAAACGAGCGCAACTCGATGGCCTATGTCAGCTTTGTCTGGGAGACCGGCACTGAAGAAAATCCGCTCCTCAGCCTGGCAGGCGAATATTTGGATTACCTCGGCACCGCCGACAAGACCGCCGAAGAAGTTGCGATGGAGATGTATTCCCTCGCTTCCGAATTCGACATCTACACAAGCCCCAACCTGACGACTCTCTTCACCTATGTCCTTGATGAGAACACCGGCGACGCCATCTCCGCCGTGTGGGACCTCATGCTCGGAGCCCAGGGCGACGAGGAGATCCTCAAGACCCTCGTGGAGGACAAGATCAAGGAAAGGGCCGACGCCAAGCTCAACCAGAGATCCTGCTATAGCGCTCTCAGACAATACTTTACCTATGGTCCGGAGTACATCAGAAAGACCACTCTCCGTAACGAGCAGCTGCTCGCGCTCACCCCTGACGAGGTGCTCGAGTCGCTCCGCTCCCTCACCGGCAAGAAGCACTATGTGCTCTACTACGGTCCCTCCTCCAAGGCCGAGGTCGAGACCCTTCTCAAAGAGCATCATCCCGTCTCTCCCGACCTGGAGCCTGTCGTGAAGAAGCACGCCAGGAAGGTCGTCAACGAGGGCAGCAGCGTCATCATCGCTCCCTACAAGGCGCCCCAGTTCTATTACACCCAGTACTCCGACCGCGGAGAGAGCTTCTCAAAGGACGACATCGTCGGCCTCGAGCTCTTCAACGAGTACTTCGGCGGCGGCATGAACACCATCGTCTTCCAGGAGATGAGAGAGTCGCGCGCACTCGCCTACTCCGCCTACGCGTACATGTCCACTCCTTCCTTCTTGGAAGACACCTACAGCTTCATCGCCTTCATCGCTTCGCAGAACGACAAGCTCTGCAAAGCCGTCGAGGCCTTCGACAGCATCATCAACGACATGCCCGAGTCGCAGCACAACCTTGATATTGCGAAAGCCGGCATCGAGTCGAGGATACGCACCGAGCGCACCATCGGCTACCAGGTCCTCTCCAGCTATATGCGCAACAAGGACCTCGGGCTTGACGCGCCTATCGACAAGTATGTCTATGAAGGCATCGGCGATATGAGTATGGAGGACCTTGTCGCTGTCCAGCAGAAGTGGATCAAGGGCCGTTCCTACACCTACGCCATCCTTGGAGACCCGTCTGAGCTTGATCTCGGCTATCTCCGTTCCCTCGGACCGGTGAAGCAGGTCAGCCTCGAAGAGATCTTCGGCTATTAAAATTGTCAAATATCAATTTTGAGGGGTACCCGGAATTTCGGGTACCCCAAATTTTATTTTTTGTTTTTTAAACTCGAATCCGAAGCGGCGCGCTATATTTTGGCCAAAAATACAACGTGCCATGAAAAACATCCTCCCCATCCTCGCGGCTGCGGCCGTGCTCCTGTTTCTCCCCTCGTGCGAGGATTTCTTCGGCCCGGGCAAGAATGCCTCCGGCCCTGCCACTTCGCTCCGCTGGCGTTTTTCGCAGGCCTCTTTTCAGAAAGCCCTCTACGACCTGCCCGACACCAACGATTTCCTCCTCACAATCACTTCCTCCTCCGGCAGCACGCTCTATAGCGGAGCCTATGGCGCTTCTCCGGAGGTGCTCCCGGTGAGTGCCGGAAGCTATATTCTGAAGGTTGTCTCCACCGATGCAAGCCTTCCCGCCTTCGACACCCC
>JAGCDT010000049.1 GCA_017651045.1 Bacteroidales bacterium
ATGCTGTCGTCGAACTTCTGCTTCCTGGGCTCCAGGACTTTCTTGTTGTAGGTGTGGAGAAGGTCGAACAGAGCCATCACGGACACTATGGAGGCCAGCTGGAAAAGCCACCAGATGAAGCCCTGCAGACCGAGAAGGACATATCCCGCGAGCGAAACCGCTGCCGTCACCCCCACTACAAAGAGGGTTATCCAGGAAAATATCATATCGCTGCGGCGGATCTTCCCCCTTGCCCTGCGGCAGGCAAAGAGCTGCCAGATAAAGAACAGCACGAGCACCGGCGGAAGTACGAGGTTGACGAAGCGGTTGGGGATGAATATGATCCTGAACGAAATGACGATAAGTCCGAGGAGAATGATTGGAGCGTACACATACAGGGTAAGCTTCATCTCGTCGGGATCCAGACGGATAAGGAAGGATATGAGAATCGCGGCTACGAGCCACGCGAAGACCATAATAAGATTGGACGCTTCGACGAAGAAGTTGTTGTCGATTATGTTGGACCCTATCACAATCGCTATCGAGAATATCAAAACTCCCGAAAGGAGCGTTATGCACGGAATCCGCTTCTTGAAATCAGGATCCCGGAAAAGAGGAACCCAACGTTTAAGAAGGAATATGGCCAGCAGAGAGACGAACGTCGCAACTATGATGAAGAAGAGGACGAACGTCGAGAAGCCGACCACCACGGGGCCACGCCATTCGCTCTTGAGAAGAGTCCTCTTGTCCTTCGCGTTGGAAGCGGAACCGTATTTGGCCTTGACCTCGGCAAATGCCATGGTGGAGTACAACTTGAACTGCTTCAGGACCTTGAAATAGTTGTCCTGGCCCTTAATGAAGATGTTCTTCTGAATCAGGTTGTAGCGATCCTGGGCATAGTTGTAGATCTCCTCGAGACGGGCACTGGCATCCTCATAATGGTCGCTGTCGACGACAATCTTGTTGCGGATGTTGGTGTACATCTCCAAAAGAGCCTTGGCGTAGAAGAGGCAAGAATCTCTGTCCTCGACGCCCTGCTCGTCGAGCACGAACGGACGTTCACGGCGGAGAGTGTCGGCTCCGGGAGGGCCGGGGGGCATGCCTTCGGGCCTTCTGGCCGCCCTGCGGTCAATGCCCAGGCTGTCGTAGAGCGCCCTCCTCGAGGAATCCATCTGGACGCCTGGCATCCCGGCCATCGGCTCCGAATTTGTCGGCAGCTTTTCCAGGGACTCCACCAGACGCTCGTAGCGGTCGATCTCCAGATTGAGCCTTGCGACCATGTCGTCGTAGGGCATCTTGCTGGCGTTGAGCTTCTTATACTCCTTGGTGACTTCCTTGAGGGCATAAGTGACGTCGAAGGTGTAGTCCTGATTCTGGGAATAGAGCATGAGGCTGAGCTCATTGCACTTTTTCATAAGGTCCACCATAGCACCGCGGCGGGTCTTGTTGCGTCCCCTCATCCGCTCGCGGCTGGCGTTCATCTTGTCGTAGTCCTGCCTCAGCTCATAGCGGAGCACCGACAGGGTCTGCGAGAAGTCCTTCTCGTTGAAAACGGCATAGACCGGTGCCGCTACAAGCAGCAGCACCAATGCCAGAAGAATGTATTTCTTTTTCATAATTATTTATCCATCACAGGACGTATGGGCAAGCCCCAGATCCTGTTATAAAGACCGAGAGTCAGTATTCTCTGACTAGGGAGATCGCGATACAACAATCCCCAGACAGGATTCGTAGTTTCCCCTTCTTTCAAGGATGAAGAACTGTATTCACATTCGCTCCCATCTCCCATAAGGCCATTGGGCTCAGGATATTTCTTCCCGGCGGCGGGCAGGAAAATCCAGTTGCCCTCACCTTCACCGACGCCGAAGATCTTGAGTCCATAGACACCGTTGTACTGTTGCCAGGAGCGGACAGTACACTTCGTACGCAATTCGTCGAACTCTTCATATGTCGGCATACGCCAGGGGCCTCCCAAATTGCAAGCTGCCGCGTCAGTCCTCGCATCCAGCGCGAAAACAGCAAAAGTCTGGTAATTAAATTCAGTGTAGTCGTCCTTCTCAGCAACTTCTCCCCAGGCGAAGTACGAGCCATAGCCATCAGGGGTGGAAGCGCCAAGGTTATACGGAGCCCACAACACGCTGGTACCGAGGTCCACTGCATTTTCAATCAGAGATAAACCCTTATCAGTCGGGGCGCCGAAATACTTGATATCATCGATCACGACGGCGTGGTCTATCTCGGCAAAAGCGTACCAGCCATAGCCTTCTCCAGCCATAAGACCTTCGACAGTGACTGTAAATGTGCCTTTTTTATCCGTATAGAACCAGTTCGTACCGCCGGGGTCTCCGTCGCTTAATCTGCCTTGCACGACGATGCCGTGCTTTGCGGACGCATAATCGCCTTCGCCATTGAAAATACCTTCAAGCACTACTGAGGTCTTGGTGAAATCCGATGCCTTTCCGGTCCGGATGTCCCAGGAAGAGTCTTTTTTACAGGAAGGAGCGACTATAAGAAGAGCCGCAACGGAAAAAGAAACAAGTAAAAAGGACAAAAGATGTTTGTTCATAACGGTAATCAGTTTTGTGTTGCGAAAGATAAGAAAAAGATATTGTATTGCAGAATTTGTTTTTATATTTTTGCGTAATCAATCCTATAAGACTATGAAAAAGGTTATCATCGCAGCAGCGCTTATCGCAGCATCCCTCCTTCTTGTCTCCTGCTTCGGCAAGGGTAAGAAAGCCAAAGGCGAAGACGGCAAACTCGACGCCATCGAGGTCGCAAAGGATCTTATGGACAAAGCTCCGGAAGACAGAAAGAGCAAGGAAGCGGCCATCTACTGGCTCAAAAAGAGCAATGGCATCGACTTCAAGGACATTGCCCCCACCTTCGAAATCGACGAGTCTACTACTTATTATGCAGACGAATCCGGCGTGAAGATCTACTTCCGCAAGAAGGACGGCGAATACACCGCGGCAGATCACGTCGCCGATGTCCGCAGGATCTATGCTGCGACGGCAGCCGTGTCAGAGGCCGGCAAGAATGTAGTCGGTTTCGGCAGCGCCAAGACCAAGGAAGAAGCGATGAAAGAGCCCGACCTCGAGAAAATGATCGAGGACGGCAAGCCCCAGTCCCTCTTCGGCATAGAGCTCTACATAGGCATGTACAACTGGGATTTCATCAAGGATGACGCTTTCCGCACATGCTCTGTCGGCGTAGTCAGCAAGAAAGTCAACGGCGACGACGTCAAGTGCGGCTATTCCCTCGATTTCTACAAGGGGATGCAGATGAGCTGGGAAGACACTGAAAAACTCCTCAACGAGACCCTCACCGACGAGGTGATGGAAAAAGCCGTCAAGGAGTACAATAAGAATAAATAGAATTGTTCTCATTCATCATCTCCCTGCTGGCGCTGGTCGCCGGCTATTTCTTCTACGGAGCCGTTGTTGAAAAGATCTTCGGCCCCGACCCTTCGAGGCCGACTCCGGCAGCTTCCAGAGCCGACGGAGTCGACTTCATCAAGCTCCCTTCCTGGAAGGTGTTCATGATCCAGTTCCTCAACATTGCGGGGACAGGGCCCATCTTCGGCGCCATCATGGGCGCGAAGTTCGGCCCTGCGTCGTATCTGTGGATAGTACTTGGATGCATCTTTGCCGGCGCGGTCCACGACTTCCTCGTGGGCATGCTCTCCGTCCGCAACGGCGGCGCAGGACTCCCGGAGCTTGTGGGTAAATATCTCGGCAAAGGGACCAGGGCTGCGGTGCTCGTGTTCTCCGTCGTCCTGCTCCTGCTGGTCGGGACAGTGTTTGTCTACTCCCCCGCCCTCATCCTCGGTGACATCGCCGGCGACGGGACCCGCGGCGCGATCATGCTCTGGGTAGGAGCCATTTTCCTATATTATATAATCGCGACACTGCTC
>JAGCDT010000050.1 GCA_017651045.1 Bacteroidales bacterium
AAGAATTACTATATTTGTAGGATATGAAGCGAATAGTTGTTTTTATATCATTGGTTTCGGTGATGGCGGTATCGTGCCGGGAGTTTGCGGCGCCGTCGAGGCCGACGATTGATTACGTCATTTCTCTTGCGGCGGACTCGCTGGGGAGCGCATTTTCACTTGTGAAGTCCCATGATCCGTCTTCGAGCGAGGGCGCGATCGCGATTTTCGGCGAGAGGGAGGAGAGCCTTCTGCTTTCCGAGATGTTCCTCACGGCCGACCGCAGGGATAATATCAGCGGCCGCAGGAGCAGCGACCTTCTTCCGGATTTCGCCGGAGAGGTGCTCTCGGTGATTCTCGACGAGGCGGAGGCCCCCTATGCCGGCTTTATTGAAAGAGGTGAGGAGGAGATGCTTAGGGAGAATGCCGTCCGCGGGGCGATTTTCGCCCTCGACACGCTCTGCTGCGTGACCCCGTTCAATCCTGAAGCCACGGCCCCCAAGCCGACCTCGAAGATTATCGTGCTCTCGTCCTCTCTTATGGGCGAATATGGACTATTCGATGTAGATACACTATTCTCACTTGCCGGGACGCGTATTCCGGTCGTTTCTCCTGTGGAGAGCATGATCGGAGAGGCTCTGTCGACCGACAAGGACGATATCTGCGTCGGCGTATGGGCAGACAGCGCGCTTGTCGCATCCCTTGCCTATCAGAATGTGTTCAGCCGCATGTCCAAGGCGGCTGGCAAGGGCTCGTCGGTGCTCTTCCCGCTTTCCCCGGAAGGGGAGGGCGACATCAGGGAGCGCCTCCTTTCCTGGCTCGACGCCTACAGCGAGATCTGCGGAGGTCGCCAGCTGGATGCCCTTCTCATCGACGACTACGGTGTCAATATCGCTTCTCTCGAGGCCGAGCTCGCCGATATCCGCAAGGAGGATTCCTTCCAGAAGCTGACCTATGCGAGGCTTCTTTCCAAGGATTTCCGTTTCATCGACGTGATGGAGACCCTGACCGGACGTTGCTATGACATCCTTCGCAAGGAGAACCTGTTCACCCACAATATCTCATATCCTTCTCTCACTCTCTATCAGAGCGTTGCGGCCCCCGACGGATCGGACAACCTCCTTCTCCGCCTGAGCTCCCGCTTCATCTCCGATGAGACGGCTGAGTTCATAGACGCCAACGTCGTATCCACAAAGCCCCTGTATGTTCAAAACTAGCATAACGCCGGAAGAAATAGCACCCCTGCCGCTTGCCGAATTCCCCGGGAAGATTTTTCTCATCGATTCCATGGGCCTGGCTTTCAACAGGGCCATACGCTACCTCAAAAGCCAGAAGGTGATAGGCTTCGACACCGAGACCCGTCCTTCTTTCTCCGCCGGACAGCCCCACCACGGGACTGCACTCCTGCAGCTTTCGGGAGGCAACAAGGCCTTCCTCTTCCGCACCTGCAGGATCGGCATGCCGGGCAAGCTTCGCGGCATTTTGTCCAACCCCGACATAATCAAGGTGGGTGCGGCGGTCGCTGACGATATCCATGGTCTCCAGAAGCTCGGTCCTTTCAATCCCGGGTCGTTCGTCGACCTGCAGAGGATGGTCTCCGACTGGGGTATCACCGACAAGAGCGTCAAGAAGATGTCGGCAATTATCCTCGGCGTACGTATTTCCAAGGCCCAGCAGCTTTCCAACTGGGAAGCCGAGAATCTGAGCGATTCGCAGAAGATGTACGGCGCAACCGATGCGTGGATATGCCGTGAGATGTACAGAAAACTCCTGGAAAGCAGTAAACCGGAAAAAATCGATGGATAAGATATATTTGAAGAAGGGCAGGGAAGACTCGCTCCTGCGTTTCCATCCCTGGGTCTTCTCCGGTGCCGTGGCACAGATAGTCGGCAACCCGGCCGAGGGCGACCTCGTGGGCGTTTTCTCCTCTTCCGGAGAGTTTCTCGCGGAAGGCCATTTCCAGATAGGCTCGATTGCGGTACGCATACTCAGCTTCTCCGCTGATGCGTCCAAGCCTTCCTTCTTTGAAGACAGGATACGCAGCGCATATAAGCTTAGGGAAGCCGCCGGCCTTGCCGGCTCAGCGAGCACGACCTGCTACCGCCTGGTCCACGGCGAAGGCGATTTCCTCCCCGGACTGATCATCGACTGGTACGACGGCGTGGCCGTCCTCCAGGCCCATTCAGTGGGCATGTTCCGCGCAAAGAAGAAGATAACGGAGGCACTCAAGGTTGTCTATGGCGACGCCCTGAAGGCCGTTTACGACAAGAGTTCCGGCACCGCCCCCTTCAAGGCCGGTCTGGAGCTTATCGACGGCTATCTCTACAAGGCGGAAGGTTTCTCCTCCGACGAGGCTGTCGTCCTTGAGGGCGGCAACAAGTTCATCGTCAACTGGTGTGAAGGCCAGAAGACCGGCTTCTTCCTCGACCAGAGGGAGAACCGCGCAGCCGTCGGCCGCCTCGCCGCGGGCCGCAATGTCCTCAATCTGTTCTGCTACACGGGCGGCTTTTCGATCTACGCCCTTGCCGCCGGCGCCCTCCATGTGGATTCCGTCGACAGCTCGTCCAGGGCTATGGATCTCGTCGACCGCAACGTCGAGCTCAACGGCTTCGCTCCTGATCGCCACACCTCCATCTGCGCCGATGCAATCGACTTCCTGAAGGCTTCGCCTGAAGGCAAATACGACCTGCTTATCGTCGACCCGCCGGCATTCGCAAAGCATCGCGGCGCCCTTAGCAACGCCCTGCGCGCTTATCGCCGGCTCAATGCCGCCGCAATCGCCAAGGCCGCTCCTGGCAGCTTCATCTTCACGTTCAGCTGTTCCCAGGTCGTCGACAAGGAGGCTTTCGCACTCGCCGTCTTCAGCGCTGCCGCCGAGACCGGCCGCAAGGTCCGCATCCTCGACCGCCTCTGCCAGCCCTCCGATCACGCCGTCAACATCTATCACCCCGAGGGCGAGTATCTCAAAGGCCTCCTTCTCTACGTCGAATAGCGGTTCGTAGGCAAAACAGGCCCTATTTGCCTACGAGTCGCACGAAAATCCCGGTTCGTATGCAAAAAAGCCTGTTTTTGCCTACGAGTTGCACGAATGAGAGTGTATCTTCATGTCATTTCGAGCGAAGTCGAGAAATCTATTTTGTTTTTTTATAAAAACTCTTTACATTTGCAATCCCAATCCGGTGCTTTGGCCGAGCGGTTAGGCACAGGTCTGCAAAACCTGGGACAGCGGTTCGATTCCGCTAGGCACCTCAAAACGATGACAGCCCCACTCGGGCTGTCATTTTTGTTTTTAGATGCCTGATGGCCCTGGTTCTATACTGGTGGCTCTGCCCCCAGACCCCTGCGTTGCATTCGCAACGTTTTTTCGTTTTGAGGTGCCTGATGGCCCTGGTTTATTACTGATGCCTCTGCCCCAGACCCCTGCGTTGCATTCGCAACGTTTTTTTTTTATTTGGAGGGCCGGCCTTTCCGAGAATTTGATTACATTTGTGGAGTATGTTGATTATCAAGGATAAATCATTTGGCGGGGAGAGGCCGCTGTTCGGGGTTGTCGACGCCCGTTTGGAGAACATTGAGATCACGGACGGGGAGTCCGGGATCAAGTTCTGCAAGAGGATCGAGGTGGACGGCAGCCGCTTTTTCGGGAAGTATCCGCTCTGGCATGTGGAGGGGAGTCTGATTACCAATTGCTATTTTGCGGTCGGATCGCGGTCGGCTGTCTGGTATAGCAACGATATGGTGATGCGCGACTGCACGATCGACGGGCCGAAATTTTTCCGTGAAATGAAGGGCCTTACCCTTGAGAGGGTGACCGTCAACGACGCCGACGAGACGTTCTGGAATGTCGACGGCCTAAGGATCAAGGACGTCGTGCTCCACGAAGGCACTTATCCCTTCATGAACTGCCGCAATGTCTTTGTCGACGGCCTCAAGAGCGATTCGAAATATGTATTCCAGTATTGCTCAGATGTGGAGATCCACAACGCCGACATCCTGACCAAGGACTCCTTCTGGGAGTGCGAGAGGGTGAGCGTCTACGACTCCGTCATCGACGGGGAGTATCTTGGATGGCATTCTAAGGACATCCGGCTTGTCCGCTGTCACATCGCCGGCGAGCAGCCGCTCTGCTATATGGACGGCGTCACGCTTGAGGACTGCACCTTCGATGCGGCATGCGACCGCGCGTTCGAGGACAGCCGCAACATCAAGGCCGAGATCAAGGGCCATATCACAGAAATCAAAAATCCAGTCTCCGGCAGGATCCACGCCGGATCGATAGGCAAGCTGACCTACGACAAGTTTGCCCTTGGGCACGATTGTGCCGTCACTGAAGGCTGATTACCAACCTATATTGAGGAATCTCGGCGTAAAGCGCAGATTGAGCCACACCCAGTGGAGGTGGTTGTCATTCTCGGCTCTTCTGAGACGCTTCATCGTCTCGGTGCCGTTCATGTAGGAATAACCGGCCGAAAGGGATCCGAAGGAGGCGAATTTCCAGGACGCCTCGACCTCGAGTTCGTGGCCCAGGGGTATCTTGAGGTTATGAGTGGACATGTCCGTGCCGGTTGCCATGAAATGATAGGTGGCGCTGAGCTTGACAGCCTCGATGGGGGAGTAGGTCAGTCCGGCGTAGGCGTTCTGCAGACCGGGAGTGAAGCCTCCTATGTAATTGGACACATAGAAGAAATCCATGGCCCCGTAGAACTCGTGGTGGGATCCGAAAAGGGGAGAGAAGCCGCGGATTGTCGTGTGGCGGGTCATTCCTAAATTGCCGTGGGCCGGGACAGCGAAGTATTTATCGCCGCTCAGGTAGTCGTAGCCGAGGACGACATTCCAGTGCTCATTTGGAATGATGTTGAATTTGCTACTGACCATCCAGGCCGATATGGGTAAATTGTGCTCCTCGCGGCCAAACTGGTAGTAGCCGGAGAGTTCGGTCCTGAATATATTGCCGTGAAAGCTGAAGAAACCGCCGACGAGCTGCTGGTAGCAGTTGTTGGGCCCCGCCTGCGTCTCGCTCTGCATACCAACATTCATAAAGAGCGCCGACAGCCCGAGGGGGTATTTACGAGGCTGGTAGTGGTACCAGAGGACCTGGACGGTCTTGTAGGGCTGGTAGCCGTCGATGTAGACGGTGCCACCGCCGATGCCCTGCGGGTTCTGGTTGAAGCCGACTATTGCGTGGACCTGGTGGCAAACGCCGTCGTAGCCGAGCTTGATCACATCGTGGGAGCTCGCCATCATCGTCCAGTCATCGGAACCGATGATACGCTCGTCGTCGTAGCTGAGCTCCTGACGGCCGATTTTGGCGAAAAGGCCCTTGTTGCTCTTTGCCTGGACCCAGCCCTCGAAGAGGCTGAAGGTGCCGCCGTTGGACTGGCCCCATATTCCGGAGAAACGGGGCGTGACCCTCATCGAGAACCATTTGTGCTGGTATTCGAGCTGGAGCATGATTCGGCTCAGGAGGAAGGCCGCGTAGTCCTTGTCGCCTTCTTCCTGGGCGACACCGCCGTCGCGGTATTCGCCACGGAAGAGGAAGTCGCCTTTAAGGGTGAAAATGTTGGTCGAGGTGCTGTCGGGGGCAAGGGTCACCAGTCTGTCTTTCTTTCTGGCAAAGACGGAAGTCCCGGCCAGAAGAAGCAGAAGAATAAACAGGGCTGATTTTTTCATACATTGCAAAAGTATAAAATTTTTACGTACTTTGTAGTAGTATAAACAACATCATTATGAGCCTTTTAGGAAATCTTCTCGGAAACGCCCTGCAAAAGGGCCTTTCGGAGCTTACCTCCAAAATTTCAGAAGCTGCAGGCCAGCCCAAGCAGAACCCTTTCTCAGACAAGCGCCAGGAGCCCCGTCAGTCAATCTATGACGCCGAGCCCCCCAGGGATGTCCCCGGCCATTTCCGCAGCATCCTCAGGAGCGAATTCCCCCAGTATACCGTGAGGGAGAATGTCCCCGTGACCGATCTCGCCGGCGACGCGACCGACAACTTCCAGCTCTACAAGACCCGTCCCTACCAGGCCTACAAGGCCGAATGGGGCAAGCCCTACACCTTCGTCCTCTACCAGGGCGTCCGTCCCAAGGGCATCGTCATGCTCGGCGACGGCCACAGCCACTGCGCCAACGTCAAATACCTCATAGCCAGGAAGTATGCCCAGAAGTTGAACATCCCCTACATCAACTTCTACTCCCAGATGCCCAACGAGAGGCAGTACGTCATCTCGCGCATCCGCAAATTCCTGCAGAAGTAGCATAAAGAAAAAGGGGATGCGGCCGTAAGGCTGCGCCTGCGGCGGATGCAGCATAGCCGAACCACGGTCTTGCAGGCGACCTGGCTATGTACCATCTGGTGATCGGCAACTTTGCCGATTCAAAGAATCTCCCCTTTTTCTATTGCTATTTTTGCTTTCATTTAATGAGCTTGCAGTTTTTCAGTTCATTGCTATCATAGTTCTGCTGTCAGTGCAATGGCCACCGCACATTCTTTTTGTTTAATGTCCCCATTCCCTAAATCCCTTTCCCCGATGAAAGGGACTTTCTATCGCACGATGTGCTCAAGTATTTAATTTATGGGAACCATTGAACAACTTGCGCTGCAGCAGGTTTGGGAGGAGTTTTTGGCGTATCGCCTCACGAAGGGGCGCTACAACTGGCGCGGCTTCGACGAGGCCGACCTTTTCGTTGAAAGGGAAGAGTATCTTCCTGTCGCTCAAAGGATTATCGCCGGTGAAAGATTCGCCCCTCCGCAGAAAAAGCTCATCAACAAGATGGGCTCCGACAAGAAGCGGGTGGTCTATTCCTACGGCAGCGAGGAGATGTCTCTCCTGAAAGTGCTGTCGTTCCTTCTTTATAAATACGACAGCTCTTTCGCCTCCAACTGCTACGCCTTCAGGCGTGGCCTGAGAGCCTCCGATGCCGTGCTTCGCGTCCACAAACTTGTCCGTGGCCGCCACCTGTGGGCCTATAAGACCGACATTCACGACTATTTCAATTCGATTCCGATTCCGCTGCTGCTGCCGCGGCTGAGGTCGCTTATTTCCGACGATCCGGCTCTCTACGATTTCTTCGAGAGGATGCTTTCCGACGATCGCGTGGAGTTTGGCGGTGAGATTATCCGCGAACAGCACGGAGTGATGGCGGGCGTCCCCACGGCGCCTTTTCTGGCGGATGTGTACCTGAGTGAAGTGGACCATTATTTTGAGGATCAGGGCATTATCTACGCGCGATATTCGGATGACATAATAATATTTGCTGAAGACGAAGCGACCCTTCTCAATCATAAAGACAGACTCTGCGCTTTCCTGGAAGAGTCCGGCCTCGTCGTCAATCCTTCTAAGGAAAGGATATTCACTCCGGATGAGCCGTACGAATTTCTCGGCTTCAGCTGCATGGACGACACTATCGATATCGGATCCTCCAGCATACAGAAGATGAAGGGGAAGATACGCCGTAAGATGAGGGCGATTCTGCGTTGGAAAAAGCGCAGGAATGTATCCCCTGAAAGGGCCATGGAGCGGATGATTACCTATTTCAACCGGAAATTCTTCGACTCCGACCCCGAGTCGGAGGGGAGGACACTGACGTGGGCCCGCTGGTATTTTCCCGTAATCACCACCACCGACGGCCTTCGCGAAATCGACCATTATCTCCAGCAGTGCATCCGAGTGGTACGGACTGGAAAGCATAACTCCGCCACTGCTCGCATCCCATACGAAGATCTCAAAGCCCTCGGCTGCAGAAGCCTGGTCCACGAATATTACTCCTTTAAAAATGACAGATAACAACTATATGCCGCCTACTTCCGTCAAGGAAGTTGAAAAGCTCGGATGGGAATGGATCGACATCATTCTCATCAGCGGCGACGCCTTCGTCGACCACCCTTCATTCGGCTCGGCGGTCATCGCACGGTGGCTGCAGAAGTGGGGCTACCGCGTGGCGGTGGTCCCGCAGCCCAACTGGCGTGACGACTTGCGCGATTTCCGCAAGCTGGGCGCTCCGAGGCTCTATTTTGCCGTCAATGCCGGGGCCATGGATTCGATGGTCAACCATTACACTGCCGGCAAGCGCCTGCGCCACGATGACGCCTACACTCCGGAAGGCAAGGCCGGCGCGCGGCCCGACTATGCCGTGACTGTCTACACCAAGATCCTAAAAGAACTCTATCCTGAGACTCCGGTCGTGATCGGCGGCATTGAAGCCTCACTGAGGCGTCTGACCCATTACGACTACTGGAAGGACGAGCTGATGCCGTCCATCCTTGTCTCCTCAGGAGCCGACTGGCTCTGCTACGGGATGGGGGAGAGGCCGATG
>JAGCDT010000051.1 GCA_017651045.1 Bacteroidales bacterium
GCGAGGAGGGCATCCTCAAGGTGAAGGGACGCGCCGGCAAGCCCAAGTGCCGCCATGAGGAAGGCGAGGGTGGGCACCACTGCTGCTGCGGTGGCCGCTGCAAGCTCTCCGCCGGCGAGGTCTCGGCGTTCACGGGCAATTTCGGCGTGCTGCTGAGGGCCTACGCCTACATCCTTTCCCTCGGGAAGGAAGGCATCGCCCGCGCCGGCCGCCTTGCCGTTCTTGGCGCCAACTACATCAAGGAATCCCTCAAGGACGTCTACAAACTCCCCATCGAGGGCGTCTGCAAGCACGAATTCGTCTTCGACGGGCTCATTAACGACGGCGCCCACGATGAGGTCCACGGCGCCACGACCCTCGATGTCGCCAAGCGGCTGCTCGACTTCGGCTTCCACGCCCCGACGATCTACTTCCCCCTCCTTTTCCACCAGGCCATCATGATCGAGCCCACGGAAACGGAGTCGAAGGAGACTCTCGACGCCTTCATCGACGTGATGCGGAAGATCGCCGCCGAGGCCGCCGAGGATCCCACGATCCTCGCCGACGCCCCTCACACGACTCCCGTTTCGCGCCCCGACGAGACCGCCGCGGCCCGCAACCCCATCCTTCGCTGGTGCCCGCCGGCGAGCCAGGCATGAGCTGCTGCCTGCTGCCCGTGATTTAGGCCTGAGCTGCTGCCTGCGCTGGTCGATGTTTGACGCATTTGGCGTGGAGCGTAAGGCGCTGTGTTGTAAGGATTTACGTAAAACCCCTTGTGCGATTTGGTATAAGGGGTTTTGTGTAAGTTATTGGGATGCAGATGGTTACGTTCCACGTCGCGAGGGCTGATCGTTGAGGGTCTTTGAAAAATTTGCAGATGCGTATAAAAAAGGATAATTTTGAAGAAAAATTGCGATATGAAGATAACGATAATCGGAGCAGGCCCCGGGGGGTATGAGACGGCGCTGGAGGCGGCGGGGAAGGGGATTGAGGTGACGCTCGTGAGTGCGGGGCCCGTTGGGGGCACCTGCCTCAACGAGGGCTGCATCCCGACCAAGGCGCTCCTTCGCAGCGCCGAGGTGCTCGAGACCGTCAGAGAAGCGGCTTCCTACGGCGTTGAGGCGGGCGAATGCCGGCTCGATTTCGCCCGGGCGATGGCCCGCAAGGACGCCGTCGTCGAGCAGCTCCGCTCCGGCGTCGAGTTCCTCCTGAAGCACAAGCTCATTACGCTGCTGCGCGGCAAAGCCTCGCTTTGCGGAGGGCAGCCGGGGGGCGGTGAGGCGGAGACGGCGCCGCATAAGGTCAAAGTGGCGCTTGACGAGGGCGGGGAGGAGATTGTCGAGTCGGATTATGTGATTATAGCGACAGGGTCGGTGGCGGCGTCGCTGCCGATTCCAGGGGCTGATCTGCCGGGCGTGATAAGCTCGAAGGAGATGCTCTCGCTGGAGGCGCTGCCGAAGAGCGTGTGCGTGATCGGGGCCGGAGTGATAGGCCTGGAGATGGCTTCGCTGCTCAATTCCTTCGGCTGCGAAGTCTCCGTGCTGGAGTACTGCCCCGACATCCTTCCGCGCTTCGACACCGACCTCGCCAAGCGGCTGAAACAGAGTCTTTCAAAGCGCGGCATCTCAATAGAAACTTCAGCACAAGTGAAGTCCATCGAGGCCGCCCCGGAAGGCCTTGTGACCAGCTATGTCCGCAAGGAAAAGGAGGCCTCCGTGACGGCTGAAAAAGTGCTCATGGCGGTAGGTCGCCGTCCGGCCCTCGGCTCGCTCAATTTCGAGCAGGCCGGCATAGCCGTGACTCCCAAGGGGGTGCTCGTCGATGCCTACATGCAGACCTCCGTTCCCGGCATCTATGCCATTGGCGACATTGCCGGCGGCTATATGCTCGCCCACACCGCGACCTTCCAGGGCCGCAGGGCGCTCAACCATATACTCGCGGGCTGCCCGTCGGAAGGGCCGGTCGACTCCATAAGGCTCGACATAGTCCCTGCGGCGGTGTTCACCCGCCCCGAGGCGGCGACCGTCGGCCTCACTGAAGACGAATGCAAGGCCAACGGCCTTCCCATCAAGGTGCTCAAATCCTTCTTCAGGGCCAGCGGTAAGGCCGTTGCGATGGGGGAGACCGACGGCTTCTGCAAGATCGTCGCCTCCGAGCAGGACGGCAGGATCCTCGGCTGTCACCTCTTCGGGCCGCATTCCTCCGACATCATCCAGGAGGTCACCGCGCTCCTTGACAGGGATGCCACAGTCGACGACCTCGCGTCTATCATCCACGCCCATCCGACCCTGTCGGAGGTCCTGCTTTCTGCAGCCAAAGGCTGAATTTGCCCCTTTTCATAGCTCCGAAGTGTTGTTTTCCGGAAAAATAATCCTATTTTTGTAGGATTATAGTCCTTTCGGAAGGCATGCTCAACGACACCATCATATCCGGACTCGTCAACCTGTTTGCTCTGGTTGGCGCCCGCAACGATGTCGACGAGCAGATCTCCGAGAAGATCCTGAGGAGGTATCTCTCCATCCAGGCCGGCATCAGAGGCACCGAGGAATACGTTTCGCTCTACCTCGACCTCCGCAGCGTCTACAGCATCGACAAGAGCATCGACAAGACCAAGATCGTCGCCGGCATCTGCGAGAACATCCGCAGCCTCATCCCCGCCAGCGAGCTCTCGCTGCTTCTTCTTAGGCTTATGGAGTTCGCCAGGGTCGACGACCGGGAGATCTTCTCCCAGATGGCCGAAGACTTCAGCATCCCTGCCTCCACGCTGCAGGATTTCCGCGATTTCGTGGACGGCAAAGCGACCGAGAGGGTGCTCCTGCAGCATTTCCCGGGCTATGAAGGCGCCGTCAAGACGCTCTGCATCGCCGGCAGGGGATTCCTGGTCTTCTCCTACATGGGCGATGACGAGGTCCTCTTCAACGACGTGCCCCTGCTTAAGGATTCCTACCAGATTTGGGAGAAAAGCGGCGTGATGAAGAGCCACCGCGGCGCTCCGCTTCATTTCTCCACCGTCTACCGCCCTTATGAGGACGTGACGACCACCCGCGTGGTCTTCAGCGGAAGAAACCTCGAATACCGCTACCCCGGCAGCGAGAACGGCCTCCACGACATGACCTTCTCCGTCCGCGGAGGCGAACTGGTCGCGATCATGGGCGGCAGCGGCGTGGGTAAGTCCACCCTCCTGTCGATCCTCAACGGCTCGATGAAGCCCGACAGCGGTTCGCTCGACATCAACGGCTGGCCCATCGACAGCCCGGAGGCAAAATCCCTCCTCGGTTTCGTCCCCCAGGACGACCTCCTGATCGAGGACCTCACCGTCTACGAGAACCTCTATTTCACCGCAAAATTCTGCTTTGACGGCCTCTCGGAGGAGGAGCTTCAGGAAAAGGTCATGGCCGTCCTGCGCAACCTCGAACTTGATTTCGCGAGGGACCTCAAAGTCGGATCCCCGCTTAATAAGACGATTTCCGGCGGCCAGCGCAAGCGCCTCAACATAGCCCTCGAGCTCATCCGCAAGCCCTCCGTCCTCTTCCTCGACGAGCCCACCTCCGGTCTCTCATCGGCGGACTCGGAGCGTGTGATGGGCCTTCTCAGGCAGCAGGCCAATGCCGGATGCCTCGTTATAGTCAACATCCACCAGCCCTCCAGCGACATCTACAAGATGTTCGACCGGCTCTGGGTGCTCGATGCCGGCGGCTATCCTGTCTATGACGGCAACCCCATCGACGCCATCACCTGGTTCAAGCGCGCCGCCAACTACGCCGACCCCGAGACCAGCACCTGCCCCGTCTGCGGCAATGTCAACCCGGAGATAGTCCTCAACATCATCGATGAAAAGACCATCGACGCCACCGGCCACCTGAGCACCGTCCGCAAGACCGCCCCTCAGCAGTGGCACGAGATGTATCTCGGCGCCGTGAAGGAGGTCCCCTCCGCAACGGAGAAAGCCGCCCTGCCGGAGTCGAACCAGAAGAAGCCCAGCGCCTTCAAGCAGTTCTTCATCTACCTGTGGCGCAACATAAAGACCAAGCTGACCAACGTCCAGTACGTCGCGATAACCCTTCTCGAGGCGCCCGTCCTTGCGATTGTCTGCGCATGGCTTACCAGATATGCCCCTCCGTCCGGCTACACCCTGATGGACAACAAGAACCTCGTGCAGTACATCTTCATGGCCGTCATAGTGGCCGTGTTCCTTGGCATGAGTACCAGCGCGGAAGAGATTATCCGCGACAGGACCATCCTCAAGCGCGAGAAATTCCTCAGCCTGAGTTATTCCAGCTACATCTGGAGCAAGATAGCCTACACCGCGATGGTCTCCCTTCTGCAGACCGTCCTGTTCATCATAGTAGGCAATGCGGTGGCTGGGCTCCATGGGATGTTCTTCGTCTGGTGGGTAGTGCTGTTCTCGATAGCGGTGGTGTCCAATCTCATAGGGCTTCTGCTCTCGCAGAACCTTAGTTCGGTAGTGTCCATCTACATAAGCATACCGCTGCTGCTTGTCCCGCAGATCCTTCTCTGCGGACTTGTGGTCGATTTCACCGACCTCGACAGCGACAGCAAGACCGGCAATGTGCCGGTGATCGGCGACATTATCCCTTCCCGCTGGGCCTTCGAGGCCCTCGCGGTGGGCACTTTCCAATACAACCGCTACGAAAGGCAGTGGTTCGATCTCGACAGGGAGCGCTATGAAGCACTCTACTGGAAGGACATAGTCCTCGAGGACCTCGGAGAGAAGTTCCAGGGCGGCCAGGAGGCGGATCTTGCGCTCGTTAAGGGCGCTCTGCCTCACATCTGCGATGTGGCAGGAGTCCCGTACGACGGAGAGCCCGCAGCGGCCATCGATGCGGCCAGGGCGGCGTTCTCCGACGTCTGCAACAGCGCGACCCTCGAAAAAGACCGGATGGTCTGCGCGGCCATCGAAAAGCGCGGCATGGATGCCATGGTCAAGAGCAAGAGGGACAACTACAACATCCGTCTCGAGGAGCTCCTCACGGGAGCCTCCGAGCCGGAGCCGTACATCATTATTGACGGATGCCTCGTCCCGAAGACTGGGACGGTCTTCCTGACTCCGATCTCGAAAAACGGCCGTGCGCCGTTCTACAGCAGCATAAAGGTCCTCGGAGGAGCAAAGGTGCCGACCCTGCTCTACAACCTCTGTATCCTCATCCTCATGGGCCTGATTTTCACGATATTATTACTAGTAAACATAAAAACAATCAAAATCAAACTCAAATGAAAAAATTAGCTATTGCCCTTGCAATCTGCCTCGCAGTCACTTCCTGCTTCAACAGGCAGAAATCCAAGAACGTCGAGCCCGTCAAGTCCGAGGCCGAACTTATGGCTGAGGCCGTGGTGAAGATCCAGCTCGACTCCATCGCTGAGGAACTCGGCAAACTCCAGCCCGTTGGCGTTGTCAAGTGCATCAGGAACGGTGAGGTCATCCTTACCGACAGCGAGAAGGCCGCAAAGCCCGACTACCTCGCCGATCCCGCCTATGCCAAGGATCTCCAGACCCTCTCCCAGAAGTATCGCGCTGTCGCTATCCTCGGTGTCGACGCCGAAGTAGCAAAGCTCTATGAGATGCCGACCGCCGACTACGACGCCGCCCTCAAGAAGCTCTATGCCGACATCAACGATTCCGCCATCAAGGAGTTCAACGAGAGCAACACCCTCCAGGTCGCCATCGAGAAATGCTATGAGACCTCCAAGGCCAACCACCGCGAGTACTTCTTCTGGGAAGCCGCTACCACCGCTCTCGTCGAGCAGGCCTACATCGCTTCCAGGAATATCGACAAGTTCATCGTCGCCTTCGACGACAAGAGCGCTTCCGATTTCTCCTACAACGTGATCCTTCTCACCGACGCCATCGACAAGCTCGCAGCTGTCAATGCTGAGTACGTGAAGCTCAACGACAGCCTCAAGCCTCTCTACAAGATCAACGCGATCAACCTCGAGCAGTTCCGTGAGCAGCTCGAATCCATCAAGGAGGACCTTGTCCCCGCTCGTCAGGCTCTGATGCAGTAGTTAAGCGTAGAGGGTGGGGTCGAAGCCTTCGAGGGCTTCTTTCCTTTCGCGGCAGGTGCCGCAGAGGCCGCAGTGCTTCTCCCCGCCTTTGTAGCAAGAATAAGTGAGCGCGAAATCGACGCCCAGGCTCCGGCCTCTAAGCGCGATTTCGCGCTTTGTTATGTCGCAGTAGGGAGAAAGGACGCGGACGCCGATGAAAGTGCCTTCAGACGCGGCTGCGTCGAAAGCCTTGATGAAACCGGGACGGCAGTCCGGATAGATGGTGTGGTCGCCCGCGTGGTTGGCGATGAGGACGGTGTCGAGGTCGAGGCTTTCGGCGAGACCCGTCGCGACGGCGAGCATGATGCCGTTGCGGAAGGGGACGACCGTGGAGCGCATGTTGTCCTCGTCGTAGTTGCCTTCGGGGATGTCGCTGCCGCTTATGAGGAGGTCGCTCTTGAAGTATTTCCCTATGAATTCAAGGGGAATCACGAGGTGGCGGATGCCGAGGCGGGCGCAGTTTTCCTTGGCGAACTCTATCTCACGGGCGTTGTGCTTGGAGCCGTAGTCGAAGGATACGGCGAGCTTTATGGAGTCTTTATACTCGTGGAGGAGGGTCGTGGAATCGAGCCCTCCGGAATAGATAATCAGAGCATTCATAACAAGCAGATGCCTTCGACGGCTTTCTTGGCCCCGGCGACGGCCTCGACGACGGTCGAGGGGCCGAGGATGATGTCGCCCGCGAGGAAAACGTTGGAAGAGCCTAAGCGCCCGTCTTCGCCGGCCTCGGGCCAGCCCCAGTCGGAAGTGCCCTCAAGGCCTTCCAGGATGCTGAAATCGGGCCGCTCGCTGATCGCGGGGATAATGCTGTCGCACTCGACGATGCTGTCGGTGCCGTCGATGATGCGGGTGACTACGCGGCCGGAATCGGGGTCGGTCACGTTTTCGCAGTCGCGGAAAACGATGCCGCCCGGACGGACCTCGACTGGGGCCTTGAAGACCTCGACGCGGACGCCGTCGCGCTGGGCTTCCATGACCTCGAAGGGGTTGGCGGGCATGTTTTCATAGGTCTTGCGGTAGTAGACCCATGTCTCGACGCCGAGGCGGACGGCGGTGCGGCAGCAGTCCATGGCGACGTTGCCGCCTCCGATGACTATTACCTTGCGGCCGAGGTTGAAATCGGCGGGATTGCGGAGGAACTCGAGAGCTCCGACCACGGAAGGGGAGTCCTCGCCCGGGATGCCGAGGCGGACGGGCTTTTCAGCCCCGGTCGCGACAAGCACCGCGTGATAGGACGAGGCAAGCTCCTTGACGGAGGAAATCCTCTGCCCGCCGCGGAACTCTATCCCGGCTTCGGAGAAGAGCCTTTCGTACTCCTCAAGGACGTCTTTTGCAAGCCTGAAGGGGGGAATCCCGTAGCGGAGGACGCCTCCGAGCCTTTCGTCGGAGGAGAAGACCACCGGGTCGAATCCCGCTTCATATAATTTAATGGCGCCGGCTATGCCTGCGGGGCCGGAACCGACGACCGCGACCCTCTTCCCGGAGGGCGCTGCCTTCCGGGAGAGAGAGACGGTCTTGAGGTAGGCTGCGGAAACCTCCTGCTCCAGCTCATACCAGCGGACGGGAATCAGCTTGACGTTGAGGACGCAATGTCCATGGCAGAAGCGTTTCCAGTCGCAGATCTGGGAGGTGATTGCCGACAGCGGGTTGTTGTCGAACAGAAGCCGGCCGGCCTCTTCGAGCCTGTCCTCGCGATAGAGCGCCACGCACTCCGGGACCGGAGTGTGGACAGGGCATCCTGCAAGGGAGCACTTGGGCTTCTTGCAGAGGAGGCAGCGCCGGGCTTCGTCGTTACGCATTGGCTTTCTGGACCTTCTGAGGATCCTTGAACAGGATCATGAAGAGAACACCCACGACGAGGGCATAGCCCGCGAAGATGTACCATACGGTCGGCCAGTTGGCGGGAGTGTCGAACACGTGGAACGCGTCGACGACTGCGCCGGCGGCGAGGGTGCCGATCGTGGCGCCGAGGCCGTTGGTCATGAGCATGAAGATGCCCTGGGCGCTGGAACGGATGTTCTCAGCGGCGTTCTGGTCGACGTAGAGGGCGCCGGAGATGTTGAAGAAATCGAAGGCGACACCGTAGACGATGCAGCTGAGGATGAACAGGAGAACTCCGGGGAAGTCGGGGGTGCCGAGGCCGAAGAAGCCGAAGCGGAACACCCATGCGAACATCGCGATGAGCATGACCTTCTTGATGCCGAACTTCTTCATGAAGAAGGGGATGAGAAGGATGCAGAGGGTCTCGGAGACCTGGGAAATGGCGATGAGGGCGGTGGAGTTCTTGACTGCGAAGGTGCTGGCAAGGGAAGGATCCGCCTTGAAGGAATCGAGGAAGGTGTTGGCGTAGCCGTTGGTGATCTGCAGGGAGGCTCCGAGGAGCATCGAGAATATGAAGAATATTGCAAACTGCGGATCTTTGAACAGGGCGAATGCCTTGAATCCGAACGCTTCAGCGAGCGAGGCAGGCTTCTCGTCCTTCTTGACAGGGCAGGAAGGGAGAGTGAGCGCGTAGCCGCACAGGATGAAGGAGATGATGCCGGATGAGATCAGCTGGGTGTAGCTGTCCTGCATGCGCGCGCCTCCGATAGAAAGGAAGTTGGTCAGGAGCATCGAGCAGATGAAACCGACGGTGCCGAAGACACGGATCGGGGGGAAGTTCTTGACCGGGTCCATCTCAGCCTTGGTGAGGGCGTTGAAGGCGACGGAGTTGGAGATCGCGATCGTCGGCATGAAGAATGCGACGGAGAAGCTGTAGAGGATGAACAGCGGCGCGAAACTGATGCTCTGACCTGCCGTCATGCAGTAGACGCCTGCTCCGGCCATGAAAAGTCCGGCCAGGGCGTGGCAGAGGGCGAGAACCTTCTGGGCCTCGATCTTGCGGTCGGCGACGATGCCCATAAGGGTCGGCATGAAGATGGAGACGATGCCCTGCATCGCGTAGAACCACTTGATCTGCGGACCGAGCCCGATGTTGCCAAGGTAGCGGCCGAGGGAAATGAGATAGGCGCCCCACACTGCGAACTCCAGGAAGTTCATCAGGATGAGCTTGAAGATCAGCTGTTTGTTTTTCATACCTTTATTGTGGATTTGTTATATGATTGCATGAACAACTAACAAAGATAACAAGTTTACGGGAAAAATTACTATTTTTGGAGGTTAAAAAACGACTATGCCCTTCAGTTTCACCCTCACAGGCACCGATGCCGCATCAAGCGCCAGGACCGGTCTCATCAAGACCGATCACGGCGAGATCCGCACGCCCATCTTCATGCCTGTCGGGACTGTGGGCTCGGTCAAGGGCGTCTATCACAGGGACCTCAAGGAGGACATAGGCGCAGAGATTATCCTCGGCAACACCTATCACCTCTATCTCCGCCCCGGCCTCGACGTGCTGCGCGAGGCGGGCGGCCTCCACAAGTTCGAAGGCTGGGACCGCCCCATCCTGACCGACAGCGGCGGCTTCCAGGTCTTCTCGCTCGCGCCCATACGCAAGCTTAAAGAGGAAGGCTGCACCTTCGCCTCCCACATCGACGGCTCCCGCCACACATTTACCCCCGAGAACAACGTCGACACCCAGCGCATCATCGGGGCCGACATCATGATGGCCCTTGACGAATGCTGCCCCGGAGACGCAGACCGCACCTACGCGGCCAAGTCCCTCAAACTCACCCAGGGCTGGCTGGAGCGCTACGCCGCGCACTTCCGGCAGACCGAGCCCCTGTACGGATACGACCAGACCTTCTTCCC
>JAGCDT010000052.1 GCA_017651045.1 Bacteroidales bacterium
GAGGCCGTCGATGTCGATGATGGCGTCGGCGGTCTCCTCGTAGAGGGACGAGCGCTCCGCCATCAGCGCCTCGACGCGCTCCCGGAGGGCAGCCTCGTCGACGGCGCCCTCGAGGAGAGGGCGTGTGGCGGTGCCGGTGATGGTGAGGTTCTCGACGAGGGTGTCGACGGAGGCGCGGAGGTAGACGCAGCGGGTGCATGCACCGATGATGGTGCGGGCCTCAGGAATCGTGAGGGTGCCGCCGCCGAGGGAGATGTACATCGTCCCTCCCTCATATTCGGAGATTACATCCGCAAGGGCCTCCAGCTCGATGGCGCGGAATCCCGCCTCGCCCTCGGCCGAGAAAATCGAGGCTACAGTGCGTCCCTGCTGCTTTTCTATGAATTCGTCAAGATCGGTGAAAGGGCAGCCGAGCCGGGAGGCAATCTCCCTCCCGACGCTGCTCTTGCCGCAGCCCATGAAGCCTGAGAGCGCCGTGATCAAAACAGAGTAGGTTCGCGGTCGAACGGCTCCTCCGGCTCCTCCGGCTTTGCCGGTGCAGGGGCCTCTTCGACAATCGGCTCGACAACCGGCTCGGCTATCGGTTCGGGCACCTGCTCAACGGCCTGCTCGACGACCTCCTCGGCAACTTCCTCGACGGCCTCCGGAGCATCCTCAGGAGCCTCCTCGGGCTCCTCGTCCTCCGGCTCTTCATCGCCGGGCTTGACGAGAGGCTCGCCGAAGCGGACTGCCTTCAGGTCGTAGGAGTGACACTTCTTGCCCTTGGCCGTGAGACCCTTCTTGGCGATGAACTCCTCGGCATCGATGGTCTCTTCCTCGCGGTGGGCGTATTTGCCGCCGAAGGTGAGGATGACCTGCGGATGGAGGTCGTCGGAAATGTCCACGAAGCGCGATCCCTTGGAGTCGGAGATCAGGGAGACCGGCGTGTTGTCGCTTTCCGTGAAGGAGAATCTCTTCACGTAGAAAGCCTTGGCGCCGCCGTCCCAGTAGAGAAGGGTGTAGGTCTTGAGGGTATCGAGTTTCTCGATCATGATGACCTCTCCCTGATATTTGTTGAGGACATCGCACGAGGTGGTGTAATAGGTGCCGTCCTTGAAGATGGCGAGCACCTTGTCGTCGCCGGTGAATTCGCCGAGATACTCTCCGTGACCGTCCTCGTTGAGACGCTGGATGTCGGAATCCCACCAGATGTCCTTTCCGCCGATGGTAGAAACACCCTTCGACTTGAGGTTGATCTTGTGGATGGAATTCTTGGTCACGAGGTTACCCCTTGTGGATTTACCCTTGATCGCAAGGGTGGAGAAGTCGTAGTCGAGCTGAGTCTTCTTGAGCTTCGGCTTCGGGCGCAGGTAGATGCGTACGGTCTCAGCCTCGCCGTTGTGGTTGGCCGTGAACCAGACCACGGTGGATCCGTCCTTGCCCTGGGTGATGTCGTACTGTTTGTCCCTTGTCACGGACACGATGGGGAAACGCTTGGCGTAATAGACCGAAGTCTTGCCGTCACGATAGATGACATTGTAGATCGTGCGCTCGTCTCCCCTGTTGAACAGGCCGACATAGAGCAGTCCCTTTCCGAAGAAAGCCTTGTCGGAGACTTTCGTGATACGGTAGCGGCCGTCCTTCCCAATCACAATGATCTCGGAAAGGTCGGAGCAGTCGCATATATACTCGCCCTCGTCGTCTTTCTTGAGCCCGATGCCGACGAATCCCTCCTGGAGGTTGGCATAGAGCTTCGCATTGTTGTTGACGACGCGGGTCGCCGTGATGGTCTCGAGCGAAGTGATTTCTGTGCGACGGGGGAAATCCTTGCCGTATTTTTTCTTGAGGGAAGAGAACCAGTCGATAGTGAACTCGGTCAGGTGCTCGAGATTGTCCTTGATGCCGCGGATTTCATCCTCGATGGCATAGATCTTCTCGTCAAGGGCCTTGGTGTCGAACTTGGAAATCTTCCTGACAGGCTTTTCGACGAGCTTGAGGATGTCCTCCATTGTGATCTCCCTTTGGAGGAGATCCTGGAATTCCTTCATCCTGCCGAACACGTCCTCCAGCTGCTCCTCCCACGTCTTCTGGTCCTGCTCGAGGACTTTGTAGATGCGGTTTTCGAAGAATATGCGCTCCAGGGAGGTGTAGTGCCACTCGTCTTCCAGCTCGCCGAGCTTTATCTCAAGCTCGCGGCCGAGAATCTCGCGGGTGTGATAGGTGTCGTATTCGAGGATGTCGTTGACGGAGAGGAACTGGGGCTTGTTGTCCTTGATGACGCAGGCGTTGGGAGCAATCGTCGTCTCGCAGTCGGTGAAGGCGTAGAGAGCGTCGATGGTCTTGTCCGGGGACACGTCGCCGGGGAGGTTGATGATGATCTCGACCTTGTCGGTGGTCATGTCCTCGATCTTTCTGATCTTGATCTTGCCCTTCTCCTTAGCCTTGAGGATGGAATCGATGAGCGTGTGGGTCGTCTTGCCGTAAGGGAGCTCGGTGATCGTGATGGTGTTCTTGTCCACCTTTTCAATCTTGGCCCTGACCTTCAGCATGCCGCCACGCTTGCCGGCATTGTATTTCGAACAGTCGGCATAGCCGCCCGTGGGGAAATCCGGATAGATCTCATAGGGCTTGCCCTTGAGAATGGCTATAGAAGCGTCGAGGAGCTCATTGAAGTTGTGGGGAAGGATCTTGGAGGCCATACCGACGGCAATGCCCTCAGTCCCCTGAGCGAGAAGGATGGGGAATCGGACCGGGAGCTCAGTAGGCTCCTGGTTGCGGCCGTCGTAGGAGGTCATCCAAGGGGTGACCTTGGGGTTGAACACCACTTCCTTCGCGAATTTCGACAGACGGGCCTCGATGTAACGGGGCGCGGCGTTGGAGTCGCCGGTCAGGATGTTACCCCAGTTGCCCTGGCAGTCCACCACGAAGCCTTTCTGTCCGAGCTGCACGAGTGCGCCGAGGATGGAGGCGTCGCCGTGGGGGTGATACTGCATGGCCTGGCCCACGATGTTGGCTACCTTCGTGAATCGGCCGTCGTCCATC
>JAGCDT010000053.1 GCA_017651045.1 Bacteroidales bacterium
GTCGTGGTGGTCCCCAATCTCGCGGAGGCTTTCGCCGCCGCCGAGGATGCCGAAAAGTGCTTCGTCATTGGCGGCGCCTACACCTATGCTCAGGCCCTCGAGACCGCCGACACGCTTTATCTCACGCGTGTCCATGACGCCCCCGAGGACGCGGACGTCTTCTTCCCCGAGGTCTCCCCGGAGATCTTCGAGGAAGTATCCCGCTCCCCCCTCCAGACCGATCCCGCCTCCGGCATTACGTATGAATTTACCGTACTAAGGCGCAGGCCTGTCATACCGAGCGGCAGCGAGCGTATCTCCTGAAATGAAAAGGGAGAACTTCTCATCGAGATTTGCCGTAGTGATGGCGATGGCGGGTTCCGCAGTGGGGCTCGGCAACATATGGCGTTTCCCATTTGTTGTCGGCCAGTACGGCGGCGCCGCGTTTATCCTCGTCTACATAATCTCGACGGTTCTTCTCTCGCTTCCGGTCTTCATGTCGGAGGCCATCATCGGCCGCCGCAGCCGCTCCAACACCTTCGGGGCGATGGAGGCCCTTGCGCCCGGCTCCAAATGGAAGTGGCTGGGCCTCATCACGGTCATATCCCCGATAATCCTCCTGTCTTACTACAGTGTTGTCGGCGGATGGTCCGTAGAGTACCTTTTCAAGTCGCTGGCATTTGATTTCACGGGAGTGCCTTCCGAAGAGGTCTCAGGAGTTTTCAGTAAATTCATTTCTTCCACCTGGGCTCCGGTGGTGATGCACACTATCTTCCTTCTGATGGTGGCGGTCATCATCCTCGCCGGCGTCAAGAAAGGCATCGAAAGGTTCTCCAAGATCACGATGCCCATCCTTTTCTTCCTGATAGTGGCGATAATGATTTATTCCATATCGCTTCCGGGCTCTCGGGAGGGTGTCAACTACCTGATCAAGCCCGACTGGAGCAAACTCAGCATCGAGGCGGTCGCCGCCGCGATAGGGCAGTCGTTCTACTCCCTGTCCCTCGGCGTCGGCTCCATCCTGACCTACGCCTCGTATGTCCGTAAGGACGAAAATCTCATAGCCTCTTCCGCAGGCACAGCTGTGTCCGACCTGCTTTTCGCGCTGCTCGCCGGCTTCGCGATAATGCCTGCTGTCTTTGCCGCAGGCATCCAGCCCGGCGCCGGCCCCGGCCTCGTGTTCGAGACCCTTCCGTTCATCTTCAACAAGATGGGCGGCTCGGTCCCCTTCCTCAGCGCAATAATCGCGATCATATTCTTCCTGTCTATTCTAGTCGCGGCCCTCACCTCCGCCATTTCGATGATGGAGGTCGGCGTCGCCTACCTTTGTGAAGAGAAGAAAATGTCGCGCAAGGCCTCGACAGCGGTGGTTTTCGCCGTCATCTGGGCTCTTGGCGTCCTCTGCTCGCTCTCATTCGGAGTCCTTTCCGGAGTCAAGATCCTCGACTGCTCGATTTTCGAGTTCTTCGACAAGCTCTGCTCCAACTTCCTGATGGTCCTCGGAGGCCTGATGTTTACGATATTCGTCGGATGGCGCCTTACAAAGGAAGACGTCCGTGACGAGCTCACCAGCGGCGGCCGCTACTTCAACCGCTTCTTCCCCGTCCTCTGGTTCCTCATCCGCTACATCGCGCCCATCGCCGTCATCGTGATTTTCGTTACGAATCTTATTATTTAATAAAGACTTGGAATGTTTTTTGCGCAAATTGGTACAAACCTCTTTATATGAAATTAAGGATTGTTCCTCTTCTGCTATTGGTTGTGGCGTTTTCGGGCGGATGCGGGCGTGATGAAATACGTGTCACTGACGAACCTGTAAGCGAGCAGCTTTCCGATCCCGCGCTGAGTTGGAGCGCCTCTTCGTGTGAAGTCACCATAGGAAGTATCACAAATGAGTTTCCCACGCTCTCCAATCTCAGGAATGTAAGCGTTACATATACTTCTTCCGACACGGGAGTCGCAACGATTGCCGAGGACGGCAGTATCTCGTTGGTTTCTGCCGGAGTCACCTCAATAATGGCATCTTCGGCGGCTACGGGCAAGTATTCCGCTTCCAGCGCATCCTATGCTCTCATCGTCCGTAAGGGTGAAGGCATCTCGTGGAGCTCCGGCTCCTGTACAGTGACCTTCGGAGACGAGAGCACATATTCTTTCCCCTTCCTCAAGAATCCGGGAGGTCAGACGATAGAATATTCTTCCAGCAACGAAAGCGTGGCGACCATCTCCCAAAGCGGGGAGGTCTGCATCCTTGCCGAAGGCGAGACTTCCATCACGGCCACCTCGGCGGCGAACGACGCCTACGAGAGCGCCAGCGTGTCCTACACACTGACCGTGGAGGGACACCTTGAGAAGGCCGGCATCTCATGGAGCGCCGACAGCTACACGGCGACTCTCGCTTCGGAGGGAAACGTGTTCCCGACATTGAACAATCCCAATAATCTCAGCGTAACATATTCCTCGTCCAACGTAGAAGTCGCGACCGTGAACGGCGACGGAGAAGTGATTCTCGTCGCGGCCGGCACGGTGTCCATCATCGCAACGACCGAGGCTGACGACACTTATGCCGCCGGCAGCGCGTCCTACACCCTCAAGGTAGTCAAGCACAATGTCACTCTGGAGTGGAGCGCCGCTTCCTGCAGTCAGGTGCTGGAAGAGGAGGACATATCTGCCTATCCGGAGCTTACTGTCGATCCAGAGGCGGTCTCTGCCAATGTCAGGTTCGAGAGTTCCAATCCCGCGGTGGCGACCATATCGGGTGATGGCGTCGTAACCCTTGTTGCGACCGGATCGACCAACATTTCGGCCGTCTTCGAGGGCGACGAATACTATAAGGCGGCATCGGTCGGCTACACCCTCAGCGTAAAGACCAACACCGACGACGGTGCCGGCATCTGGAATTATCCGTCTACCGGCGACAGCGGTTCGGAAGATGATATCGTCAACACGACGTTCACCCGAATGGTCACAGTGACCTATTCTTCCTCCGGCGCCACCGTAAGCGGCTACAGGGCGTCTGCCGACCTTTCAGTTTCCGTCAGCGGCAACGGCGTCACCATCACCAACTCCGGCGACGAGAACGTCGTCTATAAGCTCTCCGGCACCGCTTCTGACGGCTATTTCAAACTCTACAGCGCCAAGAAGATGGCGCTCCTGCTTGACGGGGTATCGCTCACCAACCCTTCCGGCGCGGCCGTCAATATCCAGAGCGGCAAGCGTTGTTTCGTGATGGTGGAGGGGACCAACACCTTTGCGGACGGTTCGTCGGCGGCCTATTCCTCCGGCGAGGAGGATATGAAGGCGGTGTTCTTCTCTGAAGGGCAGCTCTGTTTCTCGGGAAGCGGCACGCTGAAGGTCACGGCCAACAACAAGCAGGGCAAGTCCGCCATAACGTCCGACGACTATGTCCGCCTGATGCAGAGCCCGACTATCAATGTCACGGCGGGCAGCAGCGCCGGCCACGGCGTCCGTGGCAATGATTATGTACGCATCTCGAACGGTTCGCTGACCATATCCGCCTCTGCGGCTATGAAGAAGGGCATATCCTCCGATGACTTCGTCCTCATCGAGGGCGGCACGACCGATATAACTGTCTCCGGCGGAGTGGCCTACGACAGCGAAGCGGCCGAATACAAGGGAAGCGCCGGCATCAAGGCCGACAACTATTTCGGTATGACCGCCGGCAAGGTCACCATTAACAACACGGGCAATGGAGGCAAGGGCATCAGCGCCGGAAGTTATGATTTCGACAGTTCCAAGCACACCCTGTCCGACAGCTACATAAGTGGCGGCACCCTCAGTATCACCTGTGCCGGCAGCGAGACCAACGACGTGAGCGCCAAAGGCGTCAAGATCGGCTGGGCCACAAAGAGCAGCAGCAGCGAGCACGCCACCGTCACAGGATATGCCGGCAACCTGGTGATTTCCGGAGGCGATATCAACGTGAAGGCTTCCGGCGGAGAAGGTATCGAGGTGAAGGGATTCCTCACGATCAGCGGTGGCCACATCTTCGGCTATTCTTCCTATGACGACGGCATCAACTGCGTGAACGACATAACCATCACCGGTGGCTATGTCTGCGCCTGGACTGCCGGCACCAGGACCGGCGCCGACGGATTCGACTCCAATGGCAATCTTTACGTCAAGGGTGGCATTGCCTACGGTATATGCGAGCACGGGACCCCCGATGTAGCTTTCGACGCCAACACCGAAAGCCAGAAGAAACTTTATGTCGAGGGCGGCACCCTCATCGCCATAGGCGGTCTTGAGGGCGGAGCGCAGATTACAGGCAGCGCCTACAAGACGAATTCGTGGAGTAAAAACACCTGGTACGGCCTCTGGGACAGTTCTTCCAACGCGGTCGTGGCTTTCAAGACCCCTTCGAAAGGAAACTCCCTGGTGCTGTACAGCAATGGAAGCAGTATGACGCTCAAATCCGGTGTGGCATATTCCGGCACTTCCATCTTTGACGGCAATGCCTATATTCCGGGATCTATCTCCGGCGGAAGCAGTGTAACGCTTTCCACCTATACGTCCGGCGGTGGCGGCCCGGGTGGCGGCGGCTGGCCTCCCCATTAAAATTTAAAAGCGATGAAAAGGATAGCATTGCTCATATTTCTTCCGGCCCTTGCAGCCCTTACTGCCTTTGCGCAGACGGAGAATACAGGACCAAGGATCAACAAGAAGAACCTCGTGGTCAAGGAATGGAACACCAACGCCAAAGGCGTGGCCAGCACCCTGGATCACGTGACCACCTATTCTCCCGAAGGGAAGAAAATAGAGGAAATCGAATACGACGCGGCCGGGAAGCAGAAGTGGCGCAAGCGCTACGAGTGGGGTGCTAATGGCAGGATGGCCCGCGAACTCGTCTATGACGAGCGCAACCGCCTTGTCAACTACAAGAAATTCGACTACAACGAATTCGGAAAGAAAAAGACGCAATACACCTACGACCCGAAGGGCCGGCTCCTTTCGACCAAACTGTTTGAATACATCACCTCCGATGAATGATCGGACTCTCCATACGGCCGTGGCGCCTATTCCCTCCATTACCCTCGGGGAAATGGAGGGCGTGAAGCTGCTCAACCGCATCGACACGAAGTACCTGACCAACGAGGCAACTCTGCTGGAGGTGCTTTCAGATGCTCTTGAGGCGGGCTACCGCGCGCTCGAGGCCGACGGCGAGAAGGTAAGTCCCTATAATTCCGTCTATTTCGATACTCCGGGGTTGAGGATGTTCCTTGATCACCACAATCGCAGGCTTGTGCGCCAGAAGGTGCGCACGCGGGAGTATGTCAATTCCGGCGCCGCCTTCCTTGAGATCAAGCGCAAGAACAACCACGGGCGGACGAAGAAGAAGCGCATAGGGATCGAGTCGGGCGAGATGATGGATTTCGCCGCCGATCCGGCCGCCTGCGACTACCTGGCCGGACATTCGTGGTTTACGGCAGGGGACATCCGACCTGTGCTATCCACTGCCTTTAGGCGGATAACGCTGGTCAACCCGGACAAGACCGAGCGGCTGACCATCGACACGTCCCTCCTGTTTACCAACTACCGGACGGGGCGGAAGGCCTCGCTGGAGGATGCCGTGATAATCGAGCTCAAGCAGAGCGGCCACTCGTCAAGCCCGATGAAAGGTATATTGCTCAGCCACAGGGTGAAGCCAGTCCGCGTGAGCAAATACTGCATCGCCGTCACCCTGACCGACCCTTCGGCCAAGAGCGGCCGCTTCAAGGTGAAGGTGCGCACCATAGAAAAGACAATAAACAAGAAAATCAACGTGATATGATTACTGCCCAGGATTTTGGCGACTACACTCTTGCCGATGACTCCATTATGGATGTACAGACCATAGCCGATGCGATGATGACCACCGGCCAGTCCATTACCGAACTGGCAATCCGCTTCTTCCTCAATCTTGTGGTGTGCTGGATTATCGTCCAGTTCTTCTATTACCGCAAGAGCCGCCGGCGCGACTATTATTTCACATTTATGGTCTTTTCGTCGGCAATGCTGATGCTTCTGTATATTATGGGCAACGTTGAGGTGGGCGTAGGCCTTACACTGGGCCTGTTCGCCATATTCGGGATTATCCGCTATCGCACGGAGACTGTCCCCATCCGGGAAATGACGTATCTGTTCGTCATAATCGCCCTTGCCGCGATGAACGGTCTGGCGCCGGTCTACCGCCTTGTCGGAGCGACCTCTGCCAACCCGCACTATGAACTGTCGGTCGGCACGGTGTCCATAATGCTGCTGGCCAATACTTTGGTGATATGCCTGATATGGGTGCTCGAGAGCAGGAAGCTGCTCAAGCACACTTCCGCGAAACTGGTGCTCTATGACAGGATCGACCTGATTGTCCCGGAAAGGCGCGCCGAACTTATCGCCGACCTTGAAAAGCGCATCGGCGTGAAGGTGCGGGATGTGGAGATCGGTCACGTTGATTTCCTGAAGGACGCGGCCTTCATCAAGGTTTTCTACGACCTTGAGGACGGACAGAGCGGCTCCATCGATTCCCTCACAAGGGCAAAGGATTTTGTTGAGCAATGAAAAGATTAACGGCTCTTCTGTTGATGCTTCTTCCCCTGGCAGGATTCGCCCAGGGCACCGTCAATGATCTGGAAACGGATTTTGGCGCGCGTGTCGGCGTTTCCGTCAACAAGAAGATCGTAAAGGGCCTCCACGTCATTGCCGACGGTGAATTCCGCGTGAGCGACAATTTCACCAACCTTGGCAGATACCAGTTCGGCCTGGGTCTCACCTATAAGGTCAATAAATATTTCAAGGTGGGCGTCGGCTATGAGTTCATCGAGAAGAAGAATTCCTCTTCGGAGTGGAAGCCGCGCCACCGGGTTTATGCCGACGCCTCTGCGCTTTTCCGCGCCGGCGACTGGCGCTTTTCCATAAAGGAGCGCTTCCAGTACACCCACCGTGAAGTCGGCAACGTCTACCAGAGCAACCCCAACCTTCTTGAGCTCAAGAGCCGCTTCAGAGTGTCTTATAAGGGATTTGCCAGTGCCACGCCGTATGGTTACGTCGAGGTGCGCAACGTCTTCAACGACCCCACCTGCTCCGCCACCTGGAGCACCACCAGCCTGGCCTACACGGATTATGTCTTCAAGGGTTACAAGCACGCCTACATCAACCGCGTGCGCGTCTGCCTCGGCACCGAATGGAACATCACGAAGCAGCATTCGCTGGATTTCTACCTCCTCGGCGACTACTGCTACGACAAGAACATCGACACCAACTCCTCCGGCACCCGCCTCAAATCCCTAACCTACGACCGGACCTTCCGCCTCGCCCCCTGCATCGGCTACCGGTTCAGTTTCTGAGGCTCAGTTGCCACGCTTGGCGCGGGTGTAGCCCATTTCTTTGAGCAGGGAAGTGACTTTGTCGCGGAAGTCGCCCTGGATGGTGATCTCGCCGTCTTTAGCGGTGCCGCCGACGCCACATTTGACCTTGAGGGCGCGGCCGAGCTCCTTGAGGTCTTCTTCAGCCCCGACAAATCCGGTCACGAGGGTGACCTGCTTGCCGCCGCGGTTGCGGCGGTCGATGCCGACGATGAGCTTCTGCTTGTCGGGCGGGAGGGTCTCCTGCGCGGATTCGGCCGCTTCCTGATACTGAAAGTCGGGGTTGGTGGAGTAGACTACTCCGAGGCGTTTTTTCCAGTCGTTGTCCATATGACAAATATACTAAATTCTTTGTATATTTGTAGGATATGAAGAATATTCGCAACTTCTGCATCATTGCGCAC
>JAGCDT010000054.1 GCA_017651045.1 Bacteroidales bacterium
AGAGGTCAGGAAAGGCATTTATGTGGACAATTTCTCCAACGGGCAGGTAAAAATAGGCGAGGGAGACTTCACCTTCTATGTCAAGAGCGGCTTCCTCATCGAGAACGGCCATCTGACTTCCCCCGTCAAAGACATCAATATAATAGGTAACGGCCCGGAGGCCCTCGCTGACATCATCGGCGTCGGCAACGACCTCGTCGTGGATAAAAGCGCATGGACCTGCGGCAAAGAGCAGAATGTCCCCGTGTCCTGCGGCATTCCGACGGTCCTTATCAAATCACTAACGGTCGGAGGAGACTGATATGATAACGCCGGAAGAAATACGTCTTGCCGAAGAGACTCTTGCTTTCGCCCTCTCCTCCGGAGCGGACAGCGCAAGGATTACCCTCAACAAGAGCCTCACGGACCTCGTAGCAATGAGGGACGGCGTTCTCGACAGGGTCTCACACTCCCTCGACCGCAGCCTCCAGCTCAGCCTTTTCGCCGACGGCCGCTTCGGCTCATTCTCCATCAACCGTCTTGACAGGAAGGCCCTCGAGGAGTTCACGCTGAGCGCTCTCGCGACGCTCCGCCTCCTCGCGCCCGATCCGCTGCGTTCACTCCCCTCTCCGGAGAGGACGGCAAAGGATGCCGTGACCGGACTGGAGACGGGGCTCTATGATCCCGCCTACGAGAAGATGGACGCCTCGCAGAGGCTCGAACTTGCAGCAAAATCCACCCTCTGGGCCCGCAAGGCCGCCCTTGAGGACGGGTTCACCCTCATATCCGAAGAGGAGGAATATTCCGACAGTTTCTACGACAGTCTCCTTCTCGACTCAAACGGCACCAGATGCCGCCACACGGAGACCTCCTTCGAAATCGGATGCGAGCTCACCGTACAGGATCCCCCCGGCGCCCGCTACAGCGGTTTCTGGTGGGATGCCTGCCCCTTCTTCAAGGATCTCGACCTTGAAGGCTGCTCTGAAAAGGCTCTCAAGCGGGCTGCGGAGTCGATAGGCCCCGTTCCCTGCAAGGGAGGAGAGATGTCCGTCATAGTGGATAAAGAATGTGCCGCCAAGCTGGTCACGCCTGTTCTCAACGCCCTCGGCGGATTCGCCCTGCAGCAGAAAAATTCCTTCATGGACGGCACCCTCGGGCAAAAGGTCCTCGGCGACAATGTGACCATTTTCGACAGGCCGCGCTCCAAGGGAGAGACCGGCTCCAGATACTTCGACAGCGAAGGAGTCGCCACCGCGGAGACCACCGTCATCGAAAACGGAGTCGTGAAGGAGTACTTCCTTTCCACATGGACCGCCGCCAAACTCTCGATGGCCCCGACCATCGAAGACTGCACCAGAGCCTGCATCGCGCCCACCGGCGGATGCCGCGACCTCGAAGAGATCATCGCCGATGTCCGGGACGGCATACTCATCACTGCCTTCAACGGAGGCAACCACAACTCCTCCACCGGTGAATATTCCTACGGCATAGAAGGATTTCTTATCAAAAATGGCCGCAGGGCCCATCCCGTCAGGGAAATGCTCATGACGGGCGACCTCGTGACCCTCTGGAACAACCTTACCCATGCAGGCTCCGACGCCAGGCTTTGCGCCTCACGTCTTATACCTTCCCTCGCCTTCAAAAACGTCAAGATAAGCGGATGAAAACTTCAATCGTAATATTGAACTACAACACAGCCGTCTACCTGAGCCGTTTCCTGCCTCCGCTCCTTGACTCCATCAAGGGCCTGGATGCGGAAGTCGTAGTCGCCGACAACGCGTCGACCGACTCCTCGCTTGAGGTTATGTCCTCCGAATTCCCTTCCATCAGGGTGATAGCCCTCGACAAGAATTACGGCTTCACGGGCGGCTACAACCGCGCTCTCAAGGAGATTGACGCAGATCTGTATGTCCTTCTCAATACTGACGTCGAAGTCCCTTCAGGATGGCTCGAACCCCTGGTCGGGCATATGGACTCCCACCCGGAGTGTGGCGCCTGCGGCCCTAAGCTGCTGTCATATAGCGACCGTGAACGCTTCGAATACGCCGGAGCCGCCGGTGGATTTATCGACCGCTACGGCTACCCCTTCTGCCGCGGCAGGCTTTTATCCATGACGGAAAAGGACGAAGGCCAGTACGACGCCCCGCTGGATGTCCACTGGGTCAGCGGCGCCTGCCTTATGGTCAGAAGCGAAGTATTCCACGGCCTCGGAGGGTTCGATGAAGATTTCTTCGCCCATTTCGACGAGATAGACCTTTGCTGGAGGATGCAGCTCACCGGATGGAAAGTGACCGCCGTCCCGTCGTCAGCGGTCTATCACATCGGCGGCGGCACCCTTCCGCAGACTTCCCCGTTCAAACTCCGCCTCAACTACCGCAACAGCCTGCTAACCCTATGGAAGAACCTCCCGGCGACCGTCGGTCCCGCCAAAGCGCGCAGAAGGCTTGTGGCAAGGATGCTTCTCGACGGCGTTGCAGCGCTCGTCTATCTGCTCAAGGGCCAGTGGTCGTCCTTCCCCGCGGTGTGGACAGCCCACAAAGAATTCCGGCAGATGCGCGGTGCGGCGACCCCCTCGAAAGGCTGTCAGGTCGAAGGACTTTACCCCGGATGTATCCTCATTGACAGGATATTCCGAAAGAATCGTATATTTGCATTTTGTAGAAAGAAAAATATATGAACATCGTTATAGAAGGCGCCGGAGAGGTTGGATCGCATCTCGCCAAGATGCTCAGCCACGAGGCCAACGACATAACCGTCATTGACGAGGAGCAGGAGAGGCTTACCAAGCTTTCCCAGATTGCCGACGTCATCACTATGTGTGGCGACCCTTCCTCCATCGAGGTCCTAAAGGACGCCGGCGTCGACCAGGCCGACCTTTTCATCGCCGTCAACCCCCACGCCAACCAGTCGATCAACATCGTCACCGCCCTGCTTGCCAAGCACCTGGGCGCAAAGAAAGTGATCGCGAGGGTCAGGGACGAGTCCTACCTCGCTTCGGAAAACAAGCTGATGTTCAAGGACATGGGCATCGACCTTATGTTCTACCCCGAGAAGATCGCCTCCGACGAGATCCTCGACCTGCTCAAACACACTGCGACCGCCGACTCGATGGACTTCGCCCGCGGCAAGCTCCAGCTTTCCGTGTTCAAGCTCGATGAGGACTCCCCTCTTCTCGAGATGAACGTAGCCGAATTCACAAAGAGCGTCTCCGCCGCCGATTCCGAGGTCAAATTCCGCATCATCGCCATAGCACGTGGTGAAGAGACCATCATCCCGAAATTCGACACCCGCTTCAAATACCAGGATCACCTCTACATCATCTCCAAGCGCGACAGCATCGACACCCTCATCCGATTCATCGGCAAGGAGAGGATCAATGTCGACAGCGTGATGATCCTCGGAGGAAGCACGATCGGCGAGATGACCGCCCGTCAGCTCAGCTCACAGATAAGGTCGGTAAAGATTATCGACATCGACCGCAAACGCTGCCAGGAGCTCTCAGAGAGGCTTCCCGACAACGTCAGCGTGGTCTGCGGTGACGCCCGCAACTCCGACCTCCTCCTCGAGGAGTCCATCAAGGACTACGATGCCTTTGTCGCCGTCACCGGCAACGACGAGGTCAACATCCTCGGCTGCGTGGTCGCCAAGAAGTTCGGTGTTGAACGGGCCATAGCAAAGGTTGAGAACATCGAGTACGTCCGCCTCGCCGAAGAGATGGGCGTCGACGCCGTCGTCAACAAGAAGCTCATCACCGCCGGCAGGATCGTCAAGTTCACCCTTTCCGACAAGGTACGCTTCGTCAAGCACATGAGCGGCACCGACGCTGAAGTCTTCGAATACACCGTCGCTCCCGGCAGCCGCATTACCTCCGGCCAGCTCAAGGACATCGACTTCCCCCGCGACGCCATCATCGGCGGCATAGTCCGCGGCAGCGAGTCCTTCATCGCCGTCGGCGACTCCCACGTCGAACCCTACGACCGCGTCGTGGTCTTCGCCCTCCCCTCCGCCGCCCGCGACGTCGACAGGTTCTTCAGGTAGAAACTCACCTGGGATTTCGTGGGGCTAAAGCATAAAAAAAGCACGATCAAGTTTGTCGTGCTTTTCTATTCCGCTTTGCGGTGAGTGAGGGATTCGAACCCCCGGTACCTTGCAGTACACCTGTTTTCGAGGCAGGCTCCTTCAACCACTCGGACAACTCACCGGATGTAAAGGGACTGCAAATATATGGAATCTTACCGACTATTGCAATTATTTATAAAAAAGCAGCTAAAATGAGACTGCTTCTCTTTCAATAATGACTACCGGGCTGTCCCAGAGGGGGAAATCCTTGAAGGAGGTGGAGCCGTCCTCGCGGTTGTGGTAGCGGAAGGCGGGGTCGATCTTATGGATGTAGCCTGTCAGGAGGTCGATGTAGACCGGATCCTTGAACTGGAGGCCTTCAATGCGGAGATTGATCATGCGGCGCTCGAGCGAGCGCGTGGGAGCGTCGCCGCTGAGCCAGAGCATGCAGCCGACCGGTTTGCCGTCCTTTTCAATTCCGAAGGAAGTCAGTATCTCGGGAGATTCGGTGGTCACCTTCACCGCATCAGTCGGCTTCTTGTCCGGAGTAAAGAAACTCGTGACGTGCTGGACAGCATAGAATTTCGGCCTGAGATAGACCGGCTCCTTGTTGCCGTTCATGCGGATAAGTCCGAACGACTGGAGCATCCAGCCGTAGTTGAGATCGACCATCGTGAAGAAGGAGTACGGAATCCCGATGCCGAAATGGGCGCAGGCCTGGCGGAGATCCCACTTTGCCTGCTTGTACTCGTCCCATTCTATATTGGGCATCGCGTGGCCATATTCCAGCTGGCCGGGACATCCTGCCTCACCCATGATCAGTCCTATCGACTTGCTGTACTTGTCGACATCCTCGCGGAGCTTTTTCACCGCGGGGATAACGCGCTCAGGAGCAGGCCAATATGCGTGATAGGTAATATAATCGATATAAGGGATGCCGCCCGCCTCGTCTATCAGCGCGAGGGCCTGGCGTATGTACTCCCTGTCGGGACTGCAACTGCCGAATGCAGCGATCTTCGCATCCGGATCGATCTCACGGATAATCTTGGCCGTGCGGACAAAGAGGTTGGCGTACAGGGGATATGAATCGAGATTCTTCCTTCCGTCGGGCTCATTCCACACTTCCCACATGACGACCTTGCCTTTGAAATGCTTCACAGTCTCCTTAACATAGCGGAGCCATGCATCCATGGTCGGGCCGTCAGGGAAGAGCTTTGCATTGAGGTCGTGGCCGTGCTCGGAATAGAGCGGATTGCCATAGCAGAGACACATCCACGGGCGGATGCCTTCCGCTATAAGCCCGTCGACATGGGCATCCAGCCACTTGAAATCGTATTTGCCTTTCTTCTGCTCGGTCTTGGCCCAGCCGCTCTGAAGGCGGCCGTAACCTGCTCCGGTCTGCCCCACATACTGGCGGAACTGCTCGAAATCGGCATAGTCCCTGTCCATGGTCTCCACTCCGATGGACCAGATGGAGGGAGCATCAAGGGAGGACTTGACGCTCTGCAGCTCTCCGATAACGTGCAGCGGAGCCGGATGGGCACAAAAATTTCCCCAGGTGACGGACTTTTTCAACTCCTGCGCACTCGCAGGAAGAAGAATTGCCGACACCAGGGAAATTGCAAACAGCTTTTTGAGCATAATTACTTGTTGAGCTCCTGCTTCCAGCCGTCTTCGACCTTGATGAGCTTCATGGTCTGATCATCTTCAGAGCCGTCCTTGTAGAGGACCTTTACCTTGACGGAGGCCTTGTCGCCTTCGATCTGGGTGTCGATGATGTCATAGCCCTTGAAGCCACCCTTCTTCTCAATCTCCTGGGAAGCCTTCTCCTCCATGAGGCCGGCGATCATCTTCTGGGTGTCGGGGTCGACATTGAAGGTCGCGGCGTAGGCGTCGTAATCGCCTTTCTCGATAGCGGCCATGGCCTGCTTCACAAGGGCCTCAGGGCCATTGCCGGCAGACTTGCAGGAGAAGAAGAAAAGTGCGGATGCTGCGATGAGCACGATGGTAATGATACGTTTCATAATAAAAAAAGATTAAAATTGATAGTATTTTTCATTGCCTGAATAGTCCAGGATATGCTCGGGGAGAATCACTTCTCCATCAATTCTGAAAACGGTTACATTTCTCCTCCGCCCTTCGGTCAGGTCCAGTCCTTCCCCTAAAAACAGCCTCCACACGAACTCCGTGCAATAGAGCTTCGACGAGTCGGCAAGATCATAGTCTCCGTCGAAAGCTACGCTGTCCCTTGCTGCCTGAATCGCTCTTTCACATATCCTCCCCGCGTCCTTAATCCCTGTCCGGACGAGACATCCTCTATAGGCCCTGTCGGGGGCGAAGAAGGTCTCTATGTCCTCAAGCTTCACCCTGTCGAAGTCGCCCTTGAACTCGCTCTCTCCCGGGACAGAATGGGCCACTTTCCACTTTCCTTCATCGCGGACGACTATGCCTATGTGGCTGTAGACGCCCTTGTCCTCCGCAGTGGTCACGACCCTACTGAACAGGCCGCGGCCGCACCTGAAAGCGAGGTCTCCCTCGGCCATCTCACCAAGCGGCAGCTCAGACGCCTTCTTCTGCGAACACGCGCAGGCCAGAAGTAACGGGAAGACAAGTATCTTAAGCCATACACGCATACCGACCAAATATATACAATTATTTTACGGTTTCCAAATCGTTATATTTTGACATTCAGGTTTTTTTGGTATTTTTGCGAATAAGTGTGCCATTATTAAACCGGACAATTATGAAAAAAGTCATTGCAGTTCTTGCAGCATCCGTCGCAATGTTTTTTTGCGCAGTCACATCCCACGCACAGGATGTCATCCTGACCCAGGACGGCGATATCATTATGGCCGTCGTAACCGAGATCAGCGACGCTGAGATCGTCTACAAGGCTTTCGACAACCAGGAAGGCCCCAACTACAAGATCGCCACGTCAAAGGTTCAGAAGATCCGTTTTGTCAACGGCACCGAGCAGACTTTTGCCACCGCCCAGCCCGCTCCGCAGAGCGATGTCCCCACGGCATTCCAGTCCGCCGACCGGGCTCCTTCGTACAACGCCGCCGAAGTCAACCGTTCCGGCTATATGCAGCACGAAAACGGCGACTTCCTCGTTGGCGGCAGGACTATCTATGAAGGAGAGTACCGCAACTACTTCAACGACGACGAATTCGAGACCATCAACGGCGCCCTCAAGCAGAGAAGGGCCGGTAAGGGCATCACGCTGGCCGGTGCCGGATGTGCCGGCTTCGGTCTGGGTCTTATGATTCCTGCGGGAGTCTGTTTGGCCGTCTTTGATTATAGCTATACCTACTATGCTCTCCTTTGCACCGGAGCAGCATTCTTCGGCGTCGGTTGCACCCTCCTCTCCGTCGGTATTCCGCTTTACTGCATCGGCAACGGCAGGCTCAACTGGGCAGCCGACAGCTACAACCAGCGCAACCGTATGTCGCTTGACCTCACCGTCGGCCAATACGGTCCCGGCCTTGCTTTTAGATTCTAAAACAATATGAAAAAGTTTATTGCAATCCTTACCGCATCCGTAGCGATGCTGCTCTGCGCTGGCAAAGCCCAAGCCCAGGACATCATCCTGACCCATGAAGGCGAACTCATTATGGCCGTCGTTACCGAAATCAACGATGCCGAGATCGTCTACAAGGCCTTCGACAATCAGCAAGGCCCCAATTATAAGATTGCGATCGCAAAAGTCCAGAAGATCCGTTTCTCCAACGGCACCGAGCAGGCTTTTGCCGCCCCTCAGCCGGCTCCGCAGAGCGATGTTCCCTCGGCATTCCAGGCCGCTGACCGTACTCCCGCCTACAGCGGTGCAGCCGCAAACACCCGTGCCGGCTATATGGAATACACACGCGGCGAATTCGAAGTCGCCGGAAGGGAACTCTACGAAGGAGAGTACCGCAACTACTTCAACGCCGACGAGTTCGAGACCGTCAACAGCGCCATGCGCCAAAGAGGCGCAGGCAAGGGCCTTATGATTGCCGGTGGCGCGACCCTCGGAGCCGGATTGATCTTCTTCATACCCGGAGCCATCTTCTGGTATGACAGCGTTGCTGACCCCTACTACGGCCTTGACTACACTGCCTTTGCCTTTATGTGTTCAGGCGCAGCGCTTATGGGAGTCGGCGGCACGCTCATGACCATCGGTATCCCGCTCTTCTGCGTCGGCAACGGCCGCCTCAACTGGGCTGCCAGCAGCTACAACCAGCGCAATCAGGTCGCCTTCTCCCTCGGCGCAGGCCGCGACGGAGCAGGCCTCTTCCTCCGCTTCTAATCGCGACAAAGGCATAAAAAAACCGGCCCTCAAGGGTCGGTTTTTTTGTGTCTGACGAGAAACTTACCAGGGGCGCTGGCCACCATAGCCGGGGCGCTGACCGCCGCCAAAGCCGGGACGAGGGCCGCCGGGCATTCCACCACGAGCCATCTGCTCATTCTTCATACCGGCGTGATTGTTCTTCTCCTGACGGTAGACCTTCACAATCTGACGGGGATTGAGAATGCTCTTGAACTTGGGATAGAAGGATTCTCGGACATCGATAATCTCACGGCTTTCTGCAAACTTGTCGAGTATTTCCTTCTCGATTTCCGCATCGGTCTTGCGGGCAAAAGCCTGCTCCTCGCTTTCGGCATCAGCCTTGACTTCCTTCTTGGGGTGATATTTCTGCTTCACTGCAAAGAGCTGATCCTTGTAATCCTTGAAGATCACAGAGAATTTCGCGGCTGTCGCATCATCAAGCTCAAGCTCTTCGATAAGTTTGGAGCACTGGATATCGACTATCTGCTCCCTGGTGAGACGTACTTTTTCGCCCTGGGGCTTCTGGCCACCGGCATTTTTCTGGGCAAAGGCTTCACTTCCGGCTGCAACTGCGAGCAGCGCAAGAATCGTAACTACTAACTTTTTCATGACTTTACACATTTAGAGGGGTTTATTGACTATTTTATTCTTCCATCAAGGCAAGGAACACGTCGTTGTCGTTGAATTCGATCCATGAGGCGAGTTCCTCGTCGGAAAGGGATTTCACTACGTCGGCCATGGTGTTCACCTGAGGCTTCTGTCTGAGGGAGAAGAAGCCGACCGAGGCTACCAGGACAAAAGCTGCGGCGATTGCGAGCCAGCGGAAGGTAACGACTCTCCTTTGACGGCGCGGTATCGCCGAAAGCTGCTCGTGCATCTGCTCGAAATATCCGTCCGGGACGGTGTAGGGCATCTTTTTGCCGATTTTTTCAAATGAGTTTTCCATATCAGGCAAGTATTGCGTTCTTTATTTTTTCCTTGGCATTGTGATAGGCGACTTTCAGGGTGTTGACAGTGCTACCGGTCACTTCTGCTATTTCTTCATAACTCAGGTCGTCATAGTAGCGCATACTGAAAACCATACGTTGCTGAGGGCTGAGTGAAAGGAGAGCCTTCTGGAAGCGAAGGGCGGCCCCGTCGGAAAGATCCACTCCGGGCGAGCTCTCGAGCCTGTCGAGAAGGACCGCCGATCCCTCCGAAAGAGTCATCTCTCTTTTGTGGGAGAGATGACGCAGGCTTTCGTTGGTGGCTATCTTGTACACCCAGCCGCGGAGCGCTTCGCGAGAGCGGAGGGTGCCAAGGCCCTTATATATGCGTATGAACGTTTCCTGCAGGACATCAGAGGCGTCGTCGTGATCGACAACCATCCTGCGGATGTGCCAGTAGAGGGGCTGCTCGAACTCCTTGATGACATCTTCAAACGAGATGGCAGCGGCGGCTTTATGCAAGAAAATGTTCATTTTCAAAAACACTCTGCTTCTAAGAAACCGTCCGGAGGGCAAAGTTAATGCCGGGGGTTATAAATTTTCTTTCATCGAGGCGACATAGACCCTCCATTTCTCGATGAGGGAAGTCATGTCGGAAGGGACAGGGGAAGAGAAAAACAGGCGCTCGCGGCTGCCGGGGTGCGTAAATCCGAGCGTCCGGGCGTGAAGCGCCTGGCGCGGGCAGATTGCAAAACAATTAGTGATAAACTGGCGGTATTTTGCGTAGATGGTGCCGCTGCGGATCTCGCTGCCGCCATAACGGGCGTCGTTGAACAGCGGATGGCCGATCGAGCTCATATGGACTCTGATCTGGTGGGTCCTGCCTGTCTCCAGGCGGCACTCGACCACCGTGATGAAGCCGAAGCGCTCGAGGACGCGGTAGTGGGTCACGGCGTGCTTGCCCTTTTCGGGATCATCCACGTTGCGGAAGCAGAGGCGGTCGTTGGGATTGCGCCCGATATAGCTTTCGATCGTGCCCTCGTCTTCCTTTATATTACCCCACACGACGGCAGTATAGAGCCTGTCTATCGAATGGTCGAAGAACTGCTTCGCCAGAGACATCTGGGCCTCGTCGGTCTTGGCGACGACAAGGAGGCCGGAGGTGTCCTTATCGATGCGGTGGACGAGTATGCCCATCCGCTCGTCGACTCCGCCCTCCAGGCCGAGGTGGAAGGCCAGGGCGTTGACGAGGGTGCCGGAGAAATGGCCGTGGCCCGGATGGACCACCATGCCGGCCGGCTTGTTGACGACGAGAAGTGCGTCGTCCTCATATACTATATCAAGAGGTATATCCTCCGGAAGCACCTCCACTCCCCTTCTCCGGTAAGGCATGACGAAGCGGATCACATCGCCCGGGCGCACGATAAGGCTAGCCTTGGCCGGGACGTCGTTGACAAGCACGAAGCCGGCCTTGATGGCAAGCTGTACTCTGTGGCGGGAAGTGTCTTCCTGGTGGGTTGCTATGTAGCGGTCGATCCTGTCCGGCTCCTGCCCCTTGTCGACGACAAGGCGGAAATGCTCGAACATTTCCTGCTGCTCGTCTTCGGGAAGGAGGTCTTCCGGGGAAATCATTTTGCAGGGACCTTTGAGAGGTCGTTGGTGAGCCAGATGGCGACGGGGGTGCCCATCACGCGCGATGCTCTGGCGGGGCCGTCCTGCTTATAGACAACGGCGTCGAGAGAGTCGGCATAGGTCCTGATGCCCTCGTCGAAACGCACGCGGCCGACATTGAGGAAGCTGTCGTGGATGGCGTCCATCGCACTGATGTACTTCATGCCGGACAGATAAGGGATCTTTGTCCTGTTGTCGGAGGGGTTGAGACCGAGGGTAAGATCGATCTCCGAGCCGGCGACGACCTTCTTGCCGGGAGCTATGACCCTGCCGCCGCACTTTTGTCCGAGGACATTGTTGGTGGCCATGTCGGAGACATATTCAAGACGGCCGAGAGCGAGGCCGTGATTGACGATTTCAGCCTTGGCCTGGACGAAGGAATACCCGACGAGATTGGGCATCGTCGTGGTGCGCGGGACCACCGAATTGATCGTAAGGAAGATCATGCGGCCCTTCTTGACGGACTCGCCGGACTTGGGGCGCTGGCGGAAGACGACTCCTGAGGCAAGACGCCTGACGAACACAGAGTCGGCCACCTTAATCTCCACGCCGCTCTTGCGCGCAAGCACTTCTGCCTCGGCCGGAGTCATGTTGATGAAGTCGGGGACTTCGACGGTCTTGCCGTGGCGGGTCGCTATGTTGAGAGCAACGGATGCGGTGATGAGAAGCACCACGATGAATATCACCGCAAAAATGAGATTGCGGACTATCCAGTTGGAGAAGATTTCCTTCTTAAATATTGCCATTGCCAGGAATTATTCTTTTCGTGTCCTGCAAATATAAAAAGATGGCGTGATAATTGCAAAAGTGGGCCGCGGAAATCAACTTACGTAAAGAATATGAAAAAATTGCTTCTTATTCTCCTCGCCGCAGCGCCCATGGCCCTTGCGGCGCAGAACGTTCCCGTGGTCGCTTCCGGAAGTCTCAATGAAGTCTCGGAAGTCAACCGTATAAGCGTCAAATTCGCCTGGGAAGGCGCCACCATCGCTGGCATGAGCGATGAGGCCTACACCCTCACCGACAAAGCCTGGGAAGAAGGAAAGGCTGAAGCTGAAAGGCGTTTCATCGTCGAGCTCAATTCTTCCCTACGCAGGGCCGCTATCGAAGCCGCTCCGTTCAAAGACGCGAAGTATACCCTCCTTTTCTCTGTAATGGAAGTCTCAAAGACGGGCGATGTCCTTGGCATAGCCTCCATCCTTGATGCCAAGGGCAAAGAGGTCGCCGTAATTGAGAACATCATCGGCAAAGGCGGCAAGGTCGGAAGCCTCTCCAACCTCGCCGGCGACGGATTCGAAAACGCCGCCAGGAAGCTCGGCCGCTGCCTGCTTCAGTCATTCGGCATCATCTACACCCCCACCGAGGAGGAGACCGAGTCCATCAAGCAGCTCCAGACCGAGATCGACTCCCTTGAAAAAGGCATACGCGACGCCACCGGCGCCCTCTACCAGAGCGCCAAGAGAGCGACCCTCCAGCAATACAAACGCTTCCTCGAGAGTCTGCCCTTCAGCAAGTAGCGGCTCCGCCGGAAAAACGGCCGATTTTCCGTCCGTAAGCTCATTTTTAGGGCCTGCGGACGGATTTTTGGTCTTTTTTCCGTCCGTGCACCAATTTTTTATTATATTTGCGCTTATGAAAAAGACCGTCATTCTTCTGGCCACAGGCCTTATCGCACTGTTGGCATGCTCGAAGTCGGATGGGATAAAAGATCCCATTACGTTATCCTCGCCGACGCCGACAGAGCAGATTACCAAAGTCTCCCTCAGCGAGACGCAGCAGGGCTACGTGAAGGCAGGCAACGCCATGGCGCTGCGCTTTCTCAAGCAGATCTACCAAGGAGAGAATCTGATCTGCTCGCCGCTCAGCCTCCAGTACGCTCTTGCGATGACTGCCAACGGCGCAAGCGGAGAGACCCTTCAGGAGATCATCGACTTCCTGGGCTACGGCTCCGACGGGATCGATGCACTCAACGCCTACAGCAAAATCCTCCTGGAGCAGCTTCCGGCGGTGGATTTGAGCGTAACGCTTAAAGTTACGGATGCCCTGCTGGTCAACAAGGATTTCCCTTTACTCCCCTCTTTCAAGAAAACGGTTGAAGATTTCTACTACGCCCCGGCGGAGAATATGGACTTCTCCGACCCGGAGAAGGTGGCCGCCCGCATCAACGACTGGGCCAGCCGCAACACCAACGGCTTCATCGACAAGGTTCTCGACAGCGATGAAATCTCAGAAAGCGCAGCCGCATTCCTTATGAATGCCCTTTATTTTAAGGCAAAATGGGCCGGCAGCGACTATGACCCGATGTTCAGCGAGGAAGGGACCTACGACGAGAGTTTTACCCTGTCCGACGGCACTGTGAAGACCATGAAGATGATGCACAACGAACGCGATCACCGGTATGCCGAGATGGACGGCTTCAAAGTGCTCGCACTGCCCTATGCCAACGGGAAGTTCTTCATGTATATCCTCCTTCCCGACGAGAATAATCTGCCAGGCCTTCTGACTAAACTGCAGACCATTTCCTGGGAGAATATTCATCAGAATCTCAAACGTGACGCCGAAGTCCACGTAAAACTCCCCAAATTCGACATCGAGAACAAGTTCAACCTCAATGACGCTCTCAATGCGATGGGAGTTAAACGCGCTTTCCAGCGAGGCGCCGCACAGTTTGACAGGATGTTCGCCCCTAACGACGGAGAGTATTTGTTCCGGATAGGGCAAGTGATCCAGAAGGCAAGGATCTCCGTAGCGGAATGGGGCACCGAAGCGGCCGCCGTGACTGTCGTACAGATGTACGCGGAAAGCGATCCCGTCGAAGAACCAAAGAGGGTCTACTTCTACGCCGACCACCCCTTCGTCTTTGCCATCGGCGAAAGCACATCAGGCACAATCCTCTTCGAGGGCGTCTACTCCGGAAAATAAAAAAATCCCGACCAGGCCGGGATTTTTTGTTGGCGGATTCCCATTAAAGCATCTCGAACGGGAAGATCTTGGTGAGCCAGAAGTAGCCGAGGGCGAAGCCGATGACGCCGACGATGATGCCGACCTTGGCCATATCCTTGGTCTCTACGAGACCGGTGGACGAGGCGATGGCATTCGGAGGAGTCGAAATCGGGAAGAGCATCGCGATGGAGGCGCACACGGCGATGAAGCTGATCATTGCCTTGGTGCCGCCGAGAGCGACGAACTGGGCGTTGTTGGCTGCCGCAGGATCTGCCATGCCGCCTGCGACCACGATGAGGATCGGAATAAGCAGGGCAGCGGTGGCGCTGTTGGAGATGAAATTGGAAAGGAAGTAGCACACGAGGCCCGCGATGATGAGCACGAGGACGACGCTCATCGAGCCGAAAGGAATCGCGTTGATGAGGACCTTGGCGAGACCGGTGCCCTGGAGACAGGTGCCGAGGGCGAAACCTCCCGCTACCAACCAGAGAACGCTCCAGTTGATCTCCTTGATGTCTTCTTTGCCGAAGATGCCCGTGGCAGTGAAAACGCCAAGCGGGATGAGGGCGACGACGTTGGAGTTGATCTTGGTCCACTGCTCGGTCGCCCAGAGGAGGATCGTGCCGATAAAGGTAATCCAGACGACATAGGTCTTCCAGTCGGCCTTGCGCTTATTCTCAGGAATCTCGAGCTTGATCTCCTTGCTCTTGAAGGGGAAGAGAAGCTGGAGGAGGATCCACGCGATGAGGATCATGATGATGACATACGGGATCATTCGGAAAGCCCACTCGCCGAAGGTGACGTCGTAGCCCGACTCTGCGAGGAACTTGACGGCCGTGGCGTTGGGGGGCGTGCCGATGGGGGTACCGATGCCACCGAGGTTGGCAGCGACCGGAATCGACAGGGCGAGGGCGATGCGGCCCTTGTCGTCCTTAGGAAGGATGGCAAGGACAGGAGCCAGGAAGGCGAGCATCATCGCGGCGGTCGCCGTGTTGGACATGAACATCGAGAAGATGGATATCACGATGAGGAATCCGAGAAGAACCATGCGGGGCTTTGTGCCGAAAGGCTTCAGCAGAACCCTTGCCAGAGTGACGTCGAGGCCATATTTCTCAGCCATGATGGCGAGAACGAATCCGCCGAGGAACAGCATCACGACAGGGTCGGCGAAGGCGGCCATCAGGTCCTTGTAGCTGACGAGCTGGCCGAACTCCTCTTTGCAGAAGAAGCCGATACCCTTGTTGGATACGGTAAGGAGCGATATGACTATGACGAGCAGGGAGGTCGTCCAGTTGGGAATAATCTCGAAAATCCACATCAGGGCGGCGAACACGAAAAGGGCTATAACCCTCTGCTGCACTACGGTAAGGGCGTCGATGCCGAAGAATGACGTCGGTACTGCCCAGAGGAAGATTGTGACTATGAGCACTATGGGCAGAAAGACACAATACTTCAGATTGAATTTGCCTTTTGCAGAAGACATATTTTTAAGGTTTAAGATTGTCATTAAAAGCGGCCGCAAATTTACATATTATTCCGGAAAAAACACTAACTTTGCTGAACTTATAATGAACATTAGAAAATGATGAAAAAAATAGTACTAAGCCTTATCGCAGCCTGCGCTGCACTTAGCCTTTTTGCCGACGACGGAGAGCCCGCACAGAGTGCACATCGTCTTTCGAAGCAGGAGCGCAAGGAACGCTTCAAGGATCACCTCGAGATGCATTTCAAGCCCTACGGCTTTATCCGCAGCTATATATTCGTAGACACCAGGGCGACAAAGTCCCTTTCGGAGGACATGTTCTTCTTCCTCCCCCTCGACCAGAAAATGGTCAATGACCAGGACATCAACGCCGTCACATCCTGGAACTTCCAGGCCATCACGACCCGTCTCGGACTCGACATAAAGGACTATCAAGTCGGTGGCACCAGCATAGAAGGCAAGATCGAGGGCGACTTCTACTTCCTTGCGAAGGAAGGCGCCGCAGCGAGCTTCCGTATGCGCCAGGCCTACGTCAAACTCGGCTGGGCAGAGCTCGGACGTTCAGGCAAGTCGAGCCTCAGCCTCCTCGTCGGCCAGACTTGGCATCCCATGGCTGCCGACATGGCCCACGGCATCAACCTTGAGACCGGTGCTCCGTTCTCTCCGTTCAACCGTTCGGCCCAGGTCCAGTTCAACGCCAATCTTGGAGAGCACGTGACCCTCACTGCCGCTGCACTGTCCCACATGCAGTACAAATCCAACGGCCCCCAGGGCGTGACCAACAAGTACATGCGCCATTCCCTTCCCGAGTTCTACGCCGGGATCAGCGTCAAGGGCGGCGGATTCCTCGGCAGGGCTGGTCTTTCCATCATGAACCTCAAGCCCCAGTATGGCTTCTACAACAACACTGAGGACCCGACGGACCCCAACAACGGCAAGAAATACAATGAATGGATGACCTCGTTCAGCCCGTTCATCTACCTGCAGTACACAAAGGGGATCTTCCAGATCAAGGCCAAGAGCGTCTTCGCCCAGAGCGGAGAATACATGCAGCTCAACAACGGCTACGCCGCAACCAAGCTCAAGGACGACGGGATTTCTTATGAATACACTCCTGTCAACGCCTCAGTCAACTTCCTTTCCTTCATGGTCGGAAAGAAAGCTCAGGGCCTCCTGATGGTCGGCTACCACAAGAATCTCGGCACATTCAAGGATGTTATCGAAGATAAAGTCTATTTCAGCGGCAACGGCTTTGCCAACCTCAACCAGATCGTCCGCATCACCCCCGGATTCATCTACAACCTTGGCAAGCTCCAGTTCGCTCTCGAATACAACTACACCATGGTCCAGTACGGCACCATAACCAACAAGAGGGTCATCCCCACCGAGAACCTCCACTGGATCGGCAACCACCGCATACTCACCATGGTGAAATTCAATTTCTAAGATATGCAGCATAAAGTAATCGATGCTGAAGACGTTGTAATACGTTTCGCCGGAGACTCCGGCGACGGGATGCAACTGACAGGCACCCTGTTTGCGAACACTTCCGCAGTCTTCGGCAATTCAC
>JAGCDT010000055.1 GCA_017651045.1 Bacteroidales bacterium
TGGCGACGGTGCGGGTGTTGTTGTCGGTCGCGGCCTCCACGAGATAGGCGATGCCGAAGGGGCCGAAGCCTTCGTAGATGAGCTCCTTGAAGTCGCCGCTCTTGGCTTCGGTGGCCTTCTTGATGGCGCGCTCGATGTTCTCCTTGGGCATCTGCTCGGACTTCGCCTCGGCGATGAGGGCGCGGAGGCGCGGGTTGCCCGTTACCTCGGGGCCGCCCTGCTTGACGGCGATGGTGATTTCCTTACCGAGCTTGGTAAAGGTCTTGGCCATGTGGCCCCACCTTTTGAGTTTTCTTTCCTTGCGGAATTCAAATGCTCTTCCCATAGTTTATTCTGCTATTTCGAGGCGGGTGATGTACTTGTCGATGTCGCGGGCTTCGGGAGCCTGGGGATATGAATCCTTGATCTGGTTGTAGTAGCCGAGGGCGGCGGCGTTGTCGCCAAGCTGTTCAGCGGTGATGCCGGCCTTGAGAAGGTAGCCTGCGGAATAGAGGTTGTCGGAGGTCTTGGCGGCCTTGAGGAACCACTTCAGAGCCTCTGCGTAGTCCTCGAGTCCGATGTAGGCGTCGCCGATCGCGGCCTGGGCGCGTCCGAGCATGATCTTGTCCTTGCTGTCGTATTTCTTGAGATAGACGATAGCGTCCTCGTAAGCGTCGGTGTGGAGGGAGCAGATACCTGCATAGAGCCAGATGGCTTTGCCGGCCTTGTCGCCATATTTGGAAGCGATCTCCTCAAATCCGGGGTAGTTGTCGTCGCCCTTGAGAGCGAGGTCATAGTTGCCATCGACGAAATTCCACTCGGCGTGGAACATCTGCTCGGCGGCTTCGGCCTTGCGGGGCTGGACATAGAATTTGGTCCAGAGAACGATCACGGCGGCTACTGCCAGAAGGGCAAAGAGACAGCCATAGATCCACTTTTTGTTGGCTTCGAGAAATTCTTCAGTCTTGGAAACGGCCTCGGCGACATTCTGCTGAGCGTTTACCTGTTCGTTTACTTTTTTAGTTGCCATATTATGTTGCGTTTATATTCTTAAGCCTGCAAAAGTACAAAAAAAATTCTTAATTTTGTAAAGTTATGCCAACCCTAAGGAAAATAGTCGTCCAGGACTTCCGCAATATCGCCTTCCAGGAGATCGAATTCTCCCCCAACGTCAACTGCATCAGCGGTTCCAACGGCGAGGGCAAGACCAACCTCCTCGACGCGATCCACTACCTCTCGATGACCAAGAGCGCCTTCCCGGTGCAGGACCGCTACAATGTCCGCTACGGAGCCTCCGGCTTCGTCCTCGCAGGCACCTATTCCATGCCTTCAGGCGTGGAGTCGCGCTTCTCCGTGAAGGTCTCTCAGGGAGAGAAAAAGTTCCTCCGCGACGACAAACCCTATGAAAGGATATCCGATCACATAGGCCTTCTGCCGATAGTCATGATATCTCCGGGCGACATATCCCTTGTCAGCGATTCCGGCGAAGAAAGGCGTCGTTTCACTAATGCCGTCCTTTCCCAGATGGACAGGGAGTATCTCCGGACCCTCCAGCAGTACAACCGCCTTCTCCTCCAGCGCAACCGCCTCCTCCGGGAGGGCACTGCCGACGAAGGGCTCCTCTCCGTCATCGACGAGCGCATGGATGCCTGCGCCGTGCCTCTGGCTCAGAGCCGCCGGCTTTTCGTGCAGGACCTTTCCCCTATAGTGGCTGAGTACTACCGCCTTATCTCGGGCGGCGCCGAGAAAGTCGCGATCGACTACAAGACCGATCTCGACAAGGGCTCGCTTAAGGAGATGTTCCGCGAAAGGCTTGAAAAGGACCTCGCCCTCGGCTACACCGGGGCTGGTCTCCAGCGAGACGAGCTCGTTTTCTCCCTGGATTCTCACCCGATCCGCCGCGCTGGCTCCCAGGGCCAGCAGAAGTCCTTCCTCGTCGCCCTCAAATTCGCCCAGTACGACATCATGAGAAAAAGCTACGGCTACGCCCCTATGCTCCTTCTCGACGATGTCTTCGACAAGCTGGATCCCGAGCGTACGGCCAACCTCATAGGGATGGTCGCCGGCAAGGATTTCGGCCAGATATTCATCACCGACTGCAACAAGGTCCGCCTCCGCTCGATAGTCGACTCCATCACCGATGAGAGTGCTTATTTCGACACCTGCGCCGGCGTTTTTACCAAAGCATGACATGTTCATAAAAGACAAGAGCGCCGCCAGAATGGAAAAGAAACGTCCCGACCCCGTCGAGACTATCATCCCTGTCTACCTCAGGGCCATGAAGCTGACCTCCGGCATGAACACCCGCCGTATCTTCAAGGCCTGGGACGAGGCTTCCGGGGCGGGGAAGTGGACCCTTAAGCAGTTTTACCGCAAGGGGACGCTCTATGTGACGCTCAGCTCGTCGGTGCTTCGCAGCCGCCTTGCCTATGAGACCGACGTCCTGGTGGAAAAAATCAATGAGATCCTTCGTAAAGACCCTCTGTTTACAAAGAGCGACCAATATGTAGGGATGGTGGAAAAGATAGTCCTCAAATGAAGATAGTCTGTGACAGTGCAATACCCTTCTTGAAAGGGGTTTTCGAACCATATGCGGAAGTCGTCTACCTCGACGGTCCGTCGATCGGTCCCGCCGACGTTGCGGATGCCGATGCGCTCATCATCCGCACCCGCACAAGATGCAATGCCGCCCTTCTCGATGGCAGCCGCGTCAGGATAATCGCGACCGCCACGATCGGCACCGACAACATCGACATCCCTTACTGCACCTCGCGTGGGATCAAGGTCACCAACGCCGAAGGCTGCAACTCCGGAGGCGTGATGGACTACGTGTTTTCCGCCCTCTATGGCACTGCGTCCCGCCATTCCGTCAAATTCGACGGCGACACCTTCGGCATCATCGGTGTCGGCCACGTCGGCCGCAAGGTGGAGTACACCGCCCGCAAGCTCGGCTTCAATGTCCTTCTGTGCGATCCTCCGAGGGCCGCAGTCGAGGGGCCGGAAGGCTTCTGCTCAATGGAGTACCTCCTGGAGCACTCGCGGATCGTGACCCTCCACACGCCCCTTGACGAAACGACAAGGGGGATGGCCGGAGAGGCGTTCTTCTCAGCCATGCAGCCCGGCGCGTTCTTTATCAACGCTTCAAGAGGCGAGGTGGTGGATGAGGCCGCCCTGCTTCATCACCTCCCCAAGCTCGGCCCCGTCATCATCGACACCTGGTGCAACGAGCCCAATGTCAATCCGGTCCTGATGGACGCCGTCGAGATTGCGACGCCTCACATCGCCGGCTACTCCTACCAGGGTAAGCAGAACGGCACCGCTGCTGCAGTGCGCTCGGTCGCTGCCGAGTTCGGGATCGACGCTCTCGCCGATTTCTACCCCGAGGCCGAACGTGAGGACCTCAATGCCATCACTATCGACGTCGCGGGCCGCACCCAGGGCGAGATAGCCGCCATTTTCCAGTACAACTACCCGATATTCACGGACGACTTTATGTTCCGCATGACCCCGGGCAACTTCGAAAGGATGCGTTCCGAATATAAATACCGCAGAGAATTTTACATTTAACTACATAACACCATGCTAACCAATTCCGATTTGCGTCAGATAGAGGAGAGAGGCTCCTCGAAAGCTGTCGTCGCCAAGCAGCTCGAATCTTTCAGGAAGGGATTCCCCTGGATGAAGATAGTCGGCCCCGCCACCCCCGAGAGAGGCATCCAGGTGCTCTCGGATGCAGAAGCTCAGGCCGCCTGCAAGTACTACGACATCGCCTCCGTTGCCGGGCGCTGCAAGTTCGTCCCCGCTTCCGGCGCCGCGTCCAGGATGTTCAAGGACATCTTCGCCGGCCTGTCCGTCCTCGAGGGCGGCAGTGACATCGCTCCCGATTCGCCGGCCGCGCGCCTGTGCTCTTCCATTGAGAAATTCGCCTTCTATTCGGAGGCGCTCTTCGGAGCACCTGCCGACAGCCCGGCCTGGCGCAAGGACGTCCTTTCAAAGGTCCTCGGCGAGCCTGGTCTCGGCTACGGCAGCAAGCCCAAGGGCGTGATACTTTTCCACCGCTATCCTTCCGAGGTTCGCACGGCCTTTGCCGAGCACCTTGTCGAGGCCCAGGAGTACATGCGCAACCAGGACGGCTCCTGCAATCTCATGGTGACCATCTCTCCCGAGCACAAGCCTCTTTTCGAGAAGGCTCTCGCCGATGTGAAGGAAGCTTATGAAAAACGTTATGGAGTGCACTACAGCATAGCTTTTACCTTCCAGGACAAGGCCACCGACACCGTCGCTGCCGACCCTTCCGGCAAGCCTTTCCGCACTTCTGAAGGCAAGCTCCTTTTCCGCCCCGCCGGCCATGGCGCCCTCATCTATAATCTCAATGCGGTCGAGCAGGAGCTCGTCTCCATCAAGAATATCGACAACGTCGCCTGCGAGCGTCTCCTTCCCGTGACCTCTCTATATAAAAAGGTCCTCATGGGCAAGGCCCTGGAGCTTCGCGACCGCATTTTCGGCTATCTGCGCCGCTTCGACTCTCTGGAGCCCGGCACCGACGCTTTCCACATGCTCTGCAACGAGGTTGAGGATTTCCTCGACAAGGTGCTCTGCGTCCAGGTTCCGCTGGCCCGCAGTGAAGCCGAGCGCGCTGAGATCCTCCGCTCCAAGCTCGACCGCCCGATCCGCGTCTGCGGCATGGTCCGCAACGAGGGCGAGCCCGGCGGCGGCCCCTTCATCATCGCCGGCCGCGACGGCTCCACCTCCCTCCAGATCCTCGAGAGCGTCCAGATCAATCCCGAGGCTTCCGAAGTCCTTTCCCGCGCGACCCATTTCAATCCGGTCGACCTCGTATGCTGCCTGCGCGACTACCGCGGCCGCAAGTTCGACCTCCTGAAATATGTCGACGAGCAGGCTGGCTTCATTTCTTCCAAGAGCTTCGAGGGCAGAGAGCTCAAGGCTCTTGAGCTCCCGGGCCTCTGGAACGGCTCCATGAGCGACTGGAACACCCTCTTCGTCGAAGTCCCCTCCGACACGTTCAACCCGGTCAAGACCGTTCTCGACCTTCTCCGTCCCGCCCATCAATGATTGACTGTATAGTAGCACGTCCTGCAGATGCCGGGACGCTTGAAGCGCTTCGGAGCGAGCCGCTCATCGACAATGTTATCGAAGCCGTAGGCCCCCTGGGGGCGACTGCGACTTTAAAATCCCTTGCCGGCGAGCTCAATGCTCCATATGTCCTATTATATATTAAGCTCACCGGGCTTTCGTTTGTCAGCAACGCCCTTCGCCGCATGCTCTCGGTCGCCGAGGACACCGGCGCCGCGATGGTCTATGCCGACCATTTCTTCAAAAAGGAAGGCGTGGTCTCCAATGCTCCTGTCATCGACTGCCAGGAGGGCGCGCTGAGAGACGATTTCGACTTCGGCTCGGTGCTGCTCTACAGGACTTCCGTTTTCAAGGAGGCCGTAGCCGCAATGGACTGCGACTACTCCTTCGCCGCCCTCTACGATCTCCGTCTGAGGGCTCAGCGCCTTGGCTCGCTGGTCAGGATAGGGGAGTTCCTCTACTACGAGGTCGAGACCGACCTGCGCACCTCCGGCGAGAAGCTCTTCGACTATGTCGATCCCCGCAACAGGGCCGTCCAGGTGGAAATGGAAAAGGTCGTCACGGCCCACCTGAAGGCCATCGGCGCCTACATCGCCCCTTCCGAAGTCTCCGTTATCGATGTCTCCGAAGGCGACTTCCCGGTGGAGGTCTCCGTCGTGATCCCTTGCAAGAACAGGGTCAGGACCATCGCCGACGCCATCCGTTCCGCCCTGTCGCAGAAGGCGGATTTCCCCTTCAACGTCTTTGTGGTTGACGACAACTCCACCGACGGCACCGTCGATGTCATTAAGTCATTCGACGATCCCCGCCTCATCTACATCGCCCAGGACAAGACCTGGCACGCCATCGGCGGCAACTGGAACGCCGCTCTCTTCGATCCGCGCTGCGGCCGTTTCGCCGTCCAGCTCGACTCCGACGACCTCTACAGCGGCCCGGACACCCTCCAGAAGTTCGTCGAGACCTTCCGCAGAGAAGGCTGCGCTATGGTCGTAGGTACCTACCAGATGACCGACATCGACATGAACCCTCTCCCTCCCGGAGTCATCGATCATAAGGAATGGACAGAGGAGAACGGCCGCAACAACGTTCTCCGCGTCAATGGCCTCGGCGCTCCCCGCGGTTTCTACACCCCGGTCCTCCGCTCCCTCGGCGGTTTTCCCACGACAAAATACGGCGAAGATTACGCGCTCGGCATCCGAATCTGCCGTTCATGGCGCATCGGCCGTATCTGGGAAGTGGTCTACAACTGCCGTCGCTGGTCGGACAATTCCGACGCGGATCTCTCTGTAGATAAGGTAAATAGCAACAATTTCTACAAGGACTGGCTCCGTACCGTCGAGCTCCGCGCCCGTCTCCATCGAAAAAAATCGTAAAAATTTTTGCAAATATTTTTGTAGAATAAAAAAAGATTTCTACCTTTGCAGTCCCGCTTTGAACGAGCGGGATTTTTGCGGCCAGCCGGTTGACCCGGAGGCCGATTTTAAAGAGATCTTTGAAAGACTGAAAGGAAAAGTACAAGCAAGTACCGAGAGTTGTGTAACA
>JAGCDT010000056.1 GCA_017651045.1 Bacteroidales bacterium
AATGAAGAAAAATTTGGAAATTACACCGCACATTCCGAAATTGCAATGTCTTGAACCTTTGAAGGATGAAACGAGGAGAACGAGTCGTAGTCAAAGGTGTTCTGAATCATTGTTACCAGCGGACCAGAAAGGGCGTCGTCCTTTTCTATAGCGTCAGCGACCACCTGGTGCATTTCACGATTTTCTGCACTACGGCGAAGAAATACCGGATTCGCGTTCTGTCCCTTTGCCAGATGCCGGACCATATCCACTCCTCGGTCATCGCCGAGGACGGGGATGAATTGGCCGGTTTCTTCAGAGAGTGCAGTTCGTTATTCTCTTTCCGCCATAACTGTATCTGTCATTGCTCCGGTCCTCTTTTGGAGCATCCTTTTGGCAGCGCACCGAAATTTGGCGATAAGAAGATTAGGACGAACCTGATATATGTCGGCAACAATCCAGTAGAAAGGCACTTGGTGAGGCAGGCCGAGGAGTATCGGTGGAATTTCCTTGCATATGCAAATAATCGGTTCCCATTCTCAAACAAACTGGTTATGAGTGAAGCCTCCTATCCGCTGCGCAACGCCATACGCGAAGTAAAGGCGACCGCAAAAAGATACGCCCCGATGACATACAATCAACTCCAGCGGCTCTTCCTACCGCTCGGGAGCGAGGAGCGAAAGCAGTTGATCGATATCATTGTCAATGCTTACAACATTATTGATTACCAGACAGCCATACACTATTTTGGGAGTTATGAGGAAATGTTGATCGCGATGCACGCGACCACGGGTAGCGAATACGACATAAACGAAGTCTTCACCGGGCGCTCGGACGTGTGCTTTGCCAAAATGGCAGCAATCCTGATGAGAGAACTAGGCTATGAAGACATCCACGACGTCCTGGCATTGCCCGACATCGATAAATCCGGACTATTCCCCCTTCTGCTCAAACGCACTGACGCAACGCCGGAGCAGATATCATCCTTTCTTCGCATCCCGCTGAAGCGAGAAGGAAACGGACGATAAGCGGCCGTGGAGTATAACTATTTGCAAGATAAAGCATTACATAAAACCGCTTATGCGTTTTGGCATAAGCGGTTTTATGTAAAATGCTGATAATCAACGGCATATACTCCACGCCAAAATCCCTAGCCCCAGGCTTCTCTATTCGGCCACGAAGAGGCTGTCGGCGCGGGAGGTGTAGAGGATGCCGTCGAGGTGGTCGCACTCGTGCTGGAAGATGACGGCGGTGAAGCCCTCGATGCGCTCGTGGACGCGCCCGCTGCAGCCGCCCTTGTCAGGGCGAGGGCAGGTGTGGCCGTCCAGGGGCAGGTAGGAGATGTGCGCCACGGAACTGCGGGGCACGATCCCCCTCATGCCGGGCACGGAGAGGCAGCCTTCGGGGCCGCGGACGATTGGCCCGGAAAGGCTGTCGATGCGGATGTTGACGTAGCACTCGAACGGCTCGCCGGCCTTGTCGAAGCGCTGGACGCAGATGGCGCGGCGGTTAAGCCCCACCTGCGGAGCGGCGATACCGACGCCGTCCTGCGAAGGGTCCTGCACCGTAAACAGCATCTTATCCAGCAGCGTCCGAAGCAGCGGCGAGCGCAACTCCTCCTCGCCGAAATCGACCGACTGGGCCAGCAGCACCGCGCTGTCGACGGGCATCACTGTCACATACATCAGCGAATCGGACTCCTCTATGATCCGCCTCTCCTCCGCCGTGAACGCAGGATGCGCGCAGGCGAGGAATACAAATCCCGCCAATGCAAGAACCATCGGCGGGATTATTTTACTGAGCATCCGCATTAAGGCTTGAGGACAGGGCGGATAACAAGGCCGTTGCAGCGGGCCCAGGAGCCGACTACGGGGTTGTTGTCTCCATTCAAGGTGAGAATCTTAGCCTTGGAATAGTCCGAGTTGTCAACCGTGGCGCTCCAACAGTAGAGGCCGGCACGCTGGACACTGGCTGCGGCCGAGACGGTGGTCTCGATGGGCCCTGCACAAGGAATCACTATGAACCTGTCTGTATAGCCGGGAACGGAGCTTATGAATTTAAGAGCCTTAAGGCGGCTTGTGTTGTCCGGATCCCAGATTTTCACGACAGTGGAGTTGTCGATAAGCTCCTGGAAATCAGCCGCGATAGGTATCTTCCACTTCGCGCCGACCTCGCCGTAAAACTTCAGGACGGCGTCATCTTCGGAGTCGAGGTTGACGGGGCTGGTGTACTTGGTAAAGCGAACGCCGTCGTACCACTTATAATGGGTATCACTGTTGGTAAAGAGGCGATAATCTTCCTTCGTTGCAGTCTCTCCCCAGGCGTAATAATCGCCAAACGCATTTTCATCCAGTGCGCCGAAATTGGCCGACGCCCATTTGACACCGCTTGAAAAACCTAAATCAACGGCCTCCGGGAGAATAAATAATTTTTTAGTGAGGACAATCGGATCTCCCTCCTTGTTGGTGATAGTGCATCTGATGCTGGTGACACCATTGACCAAGCCGTGGACGGTGGCCGTCTTACTGGTCGCATTATCGATCCAAACGGTTGAGGTGTTATACTCCGGGTCCCACACGATGGAGGGGGTAGCGTCCGGAGGAGTGAGGGTCACGGTAAGTTCGATGGTGCCGTTTTGAGTCACCGTGAGAGGGGCGGATCCGCTCATTACGGCGGCAGTAGCGGGTATGTAATTCTCGGGCTCTTCGCCGTTGCCGCCGTTACCGCCAGTGTTGGCCTTCTTGCAGCCCGCGAAGAGAGCGAGCACCGCAAAAGAAAGTAAAATTACCTTTTTCATAATCAGAGATTTATGTTTCACACAAAAATAAAAATTTTCTTTCAATAAAGAATACCTGCATCTCGCGCTTTCAGCACGAGCTCGGCCACATTGGCCACGTCAAACTTGACCAGGAGCTTCTTGCGGTACCACTTTATAGTCTCAGGACTAAGGCTCAGACACTCCGCAATCTGGGGCGTCGTGTAGCCTTTGGACAGGAGATCGAGTATCTCCTTTTCACGGTCGGACAGCTCCGGAGCGACGGCATCAG
>JAGCDT010000057.1 GCA_017651045.1 Bacteroidales bacterium
CGCCCTCGGTGTCTCCGTCGCTCAGGAAGACGAGACCGGCGAAAAGAAGATGGACCTTTCCAAGCTCCGTTATCACAAGGTCATCATCATGACCGATGCCGATGTCGACGGCAGCCACATCGCCTGCCTCATCCTCACCTTCTTCTTCCGCTACATGTGCGACCTTATCAAGAACGGCTACGTCTACCTCGCAACCCCTCCGCTCTATCTCGTCAAGAAGGGCAAGGAAGAGGTCTACTGCTGGACCGAAGGCCAGAGGGACGAGGCTGCGCTCCGTCTCGGCAAGGGCTCGGAGAAGGGCGTCTACATCCAGCGCTACAAAGGTCTCGGTGAGATGACCGAGGCTCAGCTCTGGGAGACCACCATGGATCCTTCCCGCCGTCTCCTCCGCCAGATCACCATCGAGAACGCCGCCCAGGCCGAAAGGACCTTCTCCATGCTCATGGGAGAGGACGTCCCGCCGCGCAGGCAGTTCATCGAGGAGAACGCCCACTACGCCAACATCGACGCTTAATACTGAAACACTAAACCAAACCTAGCATGTTAGACATTTTTGACAGGATATCCCGCGATTCAGGAGGCCCCATCGGCCAGTATTTCGAGCAGGGATTCGGATATTATATGTATCCCCGTCTTGAGGGCGAGCTCGGCCCCCATATGATTTTCAACGGCATTCCGGTGCTCAACTGGAGCCTCAACAACTACCTCGGCCTGGCCAATCATCCCGAGGTCCGCAAGGCCGACGCCCAGGGCGCGGCCGACTGGGGTCTTGCCTATCCTATGGGCGCCCGCATGATGTCGGGCCACACCCGCTATCATGAGAAGCTCGAGAAGATGTTCGCCGATTTCGAGAAGAAGGAAGACGCTTTCCTCTTCAACTTCGGCTACCAGGGCATCGTCTCCGCCATCGACGCTCTCACTGCGCGCCACGACGTCATCGTCTACGACGCCGAGTGCCACGCCTGCCTCCTCGACGGCATCCGTCTCCACATCGGGAGCAAATACAAATACCGCCACAACAACATCGAAGACTGCGAGAAGGTCCTTGCAAGGGCCTGCGCCGAAGCCGATGAGAACGGTGGCGGCGTCCTGCTCATCACTGAAGGCGTCTACGGCATGACCGGCGCCCTCGGCAAGCTCGACAAGATCTGCGCTCTCAAGAAGAAATATCAGTTCCGCATCCTCATCGACGACGCCCACGGCTTCGGCCTTCTCGGCGAGCACGGCCGCGGCACCTCCGAGCACTTCGGCGTGATGGACGAGGTCGACCTCTACATCGGCGCTTTCGCCAAGAGCATGGCTTCGATCGGCGGTTTCATCGCCGGCCCCCACGCCATCATCAACTATCTGCGCATGAACATGCGTTCGCAGATGTACGCGAAGAGCCTTCCCATGCCGCTCGTCATCGGCAACATCAAGAGGATGGAGATCATCGATTCCCCTGAGGGCGACGAGCTCCGCAAGAAGTGCTGGGCCATCACCCACGCCATCCAGGACGGCTTCCGCAAGGAAGGCTTCGACATCGGCGAGGCAGAGGCCTGCGTCACCCCGGTCCACATCAAGGGCGGTGTCGCCCAGGCGACCAAAATGGCCAAGGACCTCCGTGAGAACTACAAGATCTTCTGCTCGATGGTCATCTATCCCGTCATCCCGAAGGGCATGATCATCTTCCGCATCGTCTGCACCGCGGCCCACACCATGGAGGACGTCGAGTACACCCTCAACGCCTTCAAGGAGATCAAGGCCAAGCTCGATGCCGGCGCCTACGACGGCGACGACATCGCGGCAATGACCGTCATGCAGTAGGATGAAAAAGTATTTTGCAGACAAGGTAGTCATCGTGACCGGGGCGAGTTCGGTTCTCGGACTCGCCGCGGCGCGTCTTTTCGGCTCCCTGGGAGCGAAGGTCGTCATGGCCGCAAGGTCCCTCGAAAAGATGCAGGAGCTTTCGGGAAGCGTCTCGGCCGATCCCGCTAAAGTGCTATGTGTCAAGGCCGACGTGTCCGTCGAGGAAGACTGCAAGGCTCTCGTGGAGCAGACCGTCGAGCGTTTCGGACGCATCGACATCCTTGTCAACAACGCCGGCCTCTCGATGAGGGCGATGTTCGGAGATCTCGACCTCAAGGTCCTCAAGACTCTCATGGACGTCAACTTCTGGGGCACGGTCTACTGCACGAAATACGCCCTCCCTTACCTTCTCGAGGCCAAGGGCCAGGTGGTCGGCGTCATATCCATCGCCGGCTATTCCGCCCTTCCGGCCCGAAGCGGCTACTCGGCGTCGAAGTACGCCGTCCGCGGTTTCCTCGACACCCTCCGTATCGAGCACCTCAAGGACGGCCTCGGCGTGCTCGTGTTCGCCCCCGGCTACACCTCTTCCAACGTGCGCAACGCGGCCCTCACGGCCGACGGCTCCGCCCAGGGCAAGACGCCCCTGGAGGAGGGCAAGCTGATGAGCGCCGAGGAGTGCGCCGTCCACCTTGCGAAGGCTCTTGCCCGCCGCAAGTCGGAGGTCATCCTCACCGGCCTCGGCAAGGCGACCGTGGCCGCCCACAGGCTTTTCCCCAGACTCACCGACCGTCTCACCTACAGCTTCATCGCGCGTGAAGCTGACAGTCCGTTCAAATAGAATGAATATCCCGAAGATACCGCGCCGTTTCCTGCCGCTTATCCTTCTCACGCTCATCCTCCTCGCCATCATGCCGAGGACGGCGAAGTTTGGCTACGACTACAGGAAAGGTTCGCCCTGGCCCTATGAGACCCTCATAGCCCAGTTCGATTTCCCCATCCTGAAGACCGAGGACCAGATTCTTGAGGAAAAGGAGAACGCCGGCTCGGTCATCATTCCTTACTACCGCTACTCCGAGGAGACCCTCGGCGAGACGGTAAAAGGCGTCGAGGCCCTGGATTTCGGGAAGTATTCCTCCCTCAAGGGCGAGATCATCGTCCTTCTCGGCGACATCTACGGCAAGGGCATCATCTCCGACGCCAAGATCAAGGTCGACAGGGGAGCGGCCGATGTCTCCAAGGACATCATATTCATCCAGAAGGGCAAAAGGGCTGAAAAAGTGCCCGTGAGCGAGGTCTACAAGGTCTCTTCCGCGGAGAACAAGCTTCTCGCGGACCTTTCGAAGAAGCATCCGTCGGTCAATATCGACTCCCTCCTTTCCAAGGGCGGGGTCTACGGGCTTCTCTCTCCCAACCTCGTCTACGACCGCACCACGACCGAGCTCGTCCACGCCGGCTCCTCCGACTACATCTCGCCGACCATCGGTTATGTAGCCAAGGACCGCAAGATTGTCTCGCAGGGCGAGATCGTCACCGCCGAGATCGCGCAGATGCTCGACTCCTACAAGGCCGAGTACAACAAGACCTACGGCTATGGCAAGCCGCGCGTGCTCCTCTGGATGGGCAACTTCCTGCTTGCCATAATCCTTATTGTAATACTCTATTTCTCAATATATTACACCAACCCTAAAATCTTCACCGACCGCAACAAGTACTACTATCTGCTGATGGTGTTCCTGCTTGCTTCGGTGGCGGCGTTCCTCGCCGACAAGCTTCCTCCGACGCTTGTCTACCTGGTGCCGTTCTATATCTTCGCGCTCTTCCTCCAGTCGTTCTTCTCGACGAGGGTGGTGCTCCCGGTCTATGTGGTCTCGCTGTTCCCGCTTCTTATTTTCTCCGCAAGCGGCGTCGAGCTTTTCATCATGCATCTTGCAGCCGGGGTAGTGGTGGTCTATATGGCGAGATATTTCGGCAAGGGGTGGAGGCAGTTCATACTCGCTATCACCGTCTTCCTGGTGCTTCTCGTCTCTCACCTTGCCTTCCGCCTGACCGACACGGTCGGCAACAGCAATTTCTTCCGCACCGCGATGTATCTGGCCCTCGGCTCGTTCATCGCCGTCGGACTGTATCAGCTTATCTATCTCTTTGAGAAGATATTCAACCTCGTGTCCACCAACCGTCTCAACGAGCTGGCCGACACCAACAACAAGCTACTTCGCGAGCTCTCACAGAAGGCCCCCGGCACCTTCCAGCATTGCCTCCAGGTGATGAGCATGGCCGATGCCGCCGCGCGTTCGATAGATGCTGACGTGGCCCTTGTCAGGGCCGGCGCCCTCTATCACGACATCGGAAAGATGGCCAACCCTCTGTGTTTCATCGAGAACGAGAACCTCGTTCCCGGCGGCGCCAAATTCCACGAGTCCCTGACTCCCGAGGAGAGCGCCAAGCAGATTATCCGTCATGTCACCGACGGCCTCGAGATCGCAAGCAAGAACGGCCTGCCGGATGTCATCAAGGATTTCATACGGACCCACCACGGTACCTCCAGGACCGGCTATTTCTACAGCCGCTACCTCCAGGAGGGCGGCGACCCGGAAAACGACGCCGCATTCAGGTATCCCGGTCCGGATCCAGTGACCAAGGAGCAGACCGTCCTTATGCTCTGTGACTCCCTTGAAGCGGCCTCCAGGACCCTCAAGGAGAACACTCCCGAGGCATATTCCGAATTCGTCGAAAGGATTGTGGACGGCAAGATGAAGGAAGGTCAGTTCAAGGATGCCGACATATCCGTCCGCGAGGTCGGTATAGTTAAAGGGGTGATGAAAGATTACCTCCGCCAGATCTACCACGAAAGAATCGAATATCCGAAATAAAACAATAAAGAAATGAAGATCGAATCCAAACAGAAAGATGCGCTCAATTCGACAGTCAAGATCACCGTCGCTCCTGAGGACTATCAGGAGGCGGTGAGGAAAAGACTTGCCGAGCGCAGGCGCACCGTCGAACTCAAGGGCTTCCGTAAAGGAATGGCCCCCGCGTCTCTTGTAGCAAGGCTCTATGGAGATCAGGCCCTTTACGAAGCTGTCAACAAAGTAGTCTCCGAAGCTCTCAACAAGCATATCCAGGACAAGCAGCTCCGCATTGTCGGTGAGCCCCTCCCCAGCGAGGACCAGCCCGAGAACAAGTGGGTCGACGGCGAGAATTTCGCCTTCTCTTTCGACCTCGCCACGACTCCGGAAATCTCCGTCGAGCTCGGCAAGGCCGACAAGGTCCCTTATTATAAGATCAATGTGACCAAGGAAGCCCGCGAGAACCTCAAGAAGAACATTCTAGGCAGCTACGGCACGACCGAGGAAGCCAAGAAGGCCGGCCCTGAGGACTACATCATCGCCGATCTCGACAACGGCTCCCATAAGGTCGAAGGCGCCTACATCTCCCTGAGGAATGTGGCCGAGGCCGTCCAGCCTGCCTTCATCGGCATCAAGGCCGGCGACACCCTCGACGTCAATGTCTCCGAAGTTTTCGAGAACGAGACCGACAGGGCTGCCCTTCTCAAAGTCAAGAAGGAAGAGCTCGCCGCCATGGATCCTGCTTTCAAGCTCACCGTGGTCAATGTCAAGACCTTCGTCCCCGCCAAGGAAGGCCAGGAGACCTGGGATAAGATCTACGGCGAGGGCGTCGTCAAGTCCGCCGAGGAGTTTGACGCCAAGATCGACGAGAGGCTTCGCTCCGAATACGACCAGATGGCCGACGGACGCCTCGCGAAGGATCTTCGCGACTATCTCGTGGCCAAGGCCGCCGTCGAGCTTCCCGAGGACTTCCTCAAGAGGTGGCTCTTCGAGATCAATGAAGGCAAGTTCACCAAGGAGCAGATCGAGCACGATTTCCCTGCATTCCTCGAGGATTTCCGCTGGCAGATGGTCAAGGGTTCCATCATGAAGAAGCTCTCCATCAAGGTCGAGAGCGAGGAGGTCAAGCAGGCCGCGTTCTCCTATGCCGCCTACCAGTACGCCATGTACGGCTTCGCCAACGCTCCCAAGGAGATGGTTGAAGACTACGCGAAGCGCATTCTCTCCGACGAGCGCCAGGCCCGTCAGCTGGAAGAGCAGGTCGAGGACAACAAGACCATCGCCGCCGTCCGTGAGATGATCACCCTCGAAGACAAGAAGATCACCGAAGCCAAATTCAAAGCTCTCAAATAGGTATGTCATCCAAAGAATTCAACCGTTTCGCCTCGTCGTCGCTCGGAATATCCTCGATGACCCTCCATCGCTACGAAAGCGCGGTCGACGCCTACATCAACCCGACAATCATCGAAGAACGCAAGATGAATGTCGCCTCGATGGACGTCTTCAGCCGTCTGATGATGGACAGGATCATCTTCCTCGGTGTCCCCATCGACGATGATGTCGCCAACATCATCCAGGCCCAGCTTCTGTTCCTCGCCTCCACGGACAGCAACGCCGACATCATGCTCTATCTCAACACTCCGGGCGGCCAGGTCACTTCCGGCCTCGCCATCTACGACACCATGCAGATAGTAAGCCCCGATGTTGCGACCATCTGCACCGGCATGGCGGCTTCGATGGGCGCGGTCCTTCTTTGCGCCGGTGCTCCCGGCAAGCGCTCGGCCCTGCCTCATTCAAGGGTGCTGATCCATCAGCCCCTCGGCGGTGCCAAGGGCCAGGCGTCCGACATACTGATTGCAGCCAAGGAGATTGAGAAGACCCGCGAGGAGCTCTTCCGCATCATCTCCTCCCACACCGGTCAGCCCTACGAGAAAGTAGCGGCCGACGGCGACAGGGACTACTGGATGACCTCCGAAGAGGCTCTCGCCTATGGAATGATAGACGAAATCCTCAAGGGAAAGAAGAAATAGCCGATGGCAGGTAAGAAAATGTCCGCTGCGGGCAGGAAGTGCTTTTTCTGCGGCAGGTCCGAGAAGGATGTGATCCTTGTCGAGGGCCTGTCCGGATGCATATGCACCGACTGCGTAGGGATGATCGATGAGTATCTCAAGGAGAATATCCCCGGAGGGCGCAGCAAAAAGAAGGCTGCCCTTCCGACTAAGATATTGAAGCCCAAGGAGATAACTGCCGTCCTCGACCAGTATGTCATCGGTCAGGACAGGGCCAAGAAGATCCTTTCCGTAGCGGTCTACAACCACTACAAGCGCCTCGCGCACAATCTCGGCGGCCAGGACGCCGGCGATGTGGAGCTGGAGAAATCCAACATCCTGCTCGTCGGCCCCACCGGCACCGGCAAGACCCTCCTTGCAAGGACTATAGCCCGGCTTCTCGACGTGCCGTTCACGATAGTGGACGCCACCGTCCTTACGGAAGCCGGCTATGTCGGCGAGGATGTGGAGAGCCTTCTTACGAGGCTTCTTCAGGAAGCCGACTACAATGTCGAGAAGGCCGAAATGGGCATAGTCTTTATCGATGAGATCGACAAGATAGCCCGCAAGAGCGACAATCCGTCAATCACCCGCGACGTCTCCGGCGAGGGAGTGCAGCAGGCCATGCTCAAGCTCCTTGAGGGCAATGTGATCAACGTCCCCCCGAAGGGCGGGCGCAAGCACCCCGAGCAGGAGTTCGTCCACGTCAACACCCAGAATATCCTTTTCATCTGCGGCGGCGCGTTTGAGGGGATAGAGCGCCGTATCGCCCAGAGGCTCAACACTCAGGTCATCGGTTTCGGTGCCGAGGAGAAGCAGAGGATTTCTTCCGATGACCTCCTTCAGTATGTTGAGGCTCAGGACCTTAGGACCTATGGCCTTATCCCTGAGATAGTCGGCCGTCTCCCCGTCGTGACCTATCTGGATCACCTCGACAGGGATGCCCTCAAAAGGATACTCACGGAGCCGAAGAACGCAGTCCTTCGTCAGTACGAGAAGCTCTTCGAGCTCGACGGCAAGAAGCTCGTCATCGACCCTGAGGTGCTCGACATCATAGTCGACACCTCGATCGAGAACAAGCTCGGCGCGCGCGGCCTCCGTTCTATCTGCGAGAAGATCATGACGGACGCGATGTATGAGGCCCCTTCGACAAAGTCGGCGACCTTCCATGTCACGGCCTCATACGCCCGCGAGAAACTTTCCTAAAGAAAATCTTCGAAGTAGCGCGTGACCTTGTCCATGAGGTGGACTCGGTCACGCCCCATTACGTTGTGCTCGGCCACCGGATAGGGGAAGTAGTCGAGAGGAATGCCGAGGCGCACGCACTCCTGCGCGAAGCTCAGGCTGTGCTCCCAGACGACGGTCTTGTCCACCGCGCCCTGGCAGATGAGCAGGCGGCCCTTCAGGTTGGCGGCCTTTGAGACCAGGGCGGTGGCTTCGAAGCCCTCCGGATTGGTCTGAGGGGTGTCCATGTAGCGCTCTCCGTACATCACCTCGTACCATTTCCAGTCGATGACGGGGCCGCCCGCCACGCCGACCTTGAAGGTCTCGGGATAGCGGGTCATGAGGGTGATGGTCATGAAGCCGCCGTAGCTCCAGCCGTGGACGCCGATCCTGTCGGCATCGACCCACGGGTACTGGCAGAGCATCTTGATGCCTTCCATCTGGTCGGCAGCCTCGGCCTCGCCGCAGCGGCGGTTGATGGCCTTCTCGAAGGCGGCGCCGCGGTTCTCGGTGCCCCTGTTGTCCTGGACATGGACCACATAGCCCTTCTGGGCCATGAGCATCTCCCACATACGGGTGTTGCCGAGCCATTTGTCGGTGACCATCTGGGAGTGGGGGCCGCCATAGACGTAGACTATGACGGGATATTTCTTCGAAGGATCGAAGCCTAGAGGCTTGTAGAGGCGGTAGTAGTTGTCGAAGCGGCCGTCGGCGCTCTTGACAGTGCCGAACTCCATCTCGACCGAGGCGTAGTCTTCGAGAGGGTCGGTGGCGGTGCTGATGATGCGCTCATTTTTCCCGTCGGTGGAGCGCAGAAGCGTCTTCCCGGGGAAATTGAAGGAGGTCCAGCTGTCGAAGAACCAGGTGCAGGCCGCATTCATTGAGATGTCGTGCCAGCCCTCCTCGAAGGTGAGCCTTACGGGCTTTCCAAAGCGGATCTTCTCGAGGGTCGCCTTCTTCTTGGGGATGGTGAGATCTATGCGGAAAAGGTGATTTTCGACGGGGGAGACCTCGGCGGAGGTGTACCAGACGGACTTTCCGTTGTTGGCGACATATCTTACGTCGGCATCGATCCCTGTCAGCCTGCGCACATGGCCAAGGGTGTCGACCAGGTAGAGGTTGCGCCAGCCGTCCCTGTTGTCGGTCCTGTAGAGGAAGAGGTCGGTGCGTCCCTTGATGAAATATAGAGGGTCGAGCGGCTCCACCCAGGCGTCGTTGTCCTCGGTGAGGAGGGTGCGCTTGAAGCTGCCGGTCACAGCGTCGTAGCGGTCGAGGCGGGCGTGATGCTGGCTGCGGTCGATGATGACGGCGTAGATGTCCTTATCGTCGGGCGACCAGCTGACGCTGGTGATATAGCGCTCGGGGGTGTAGCCCTGCACGTCGAGCACCGTGGTCTTTTTGCTATCCAGATGATACACAAGCAGTTTGACCTTCTCTGAATCCATTCCGGCCATCGGATACTTTATCTGCTTGAGGGTCCCTGTCCTCGAGGTGATGTCGAGGAGGGGGAAGCTGGTGACGAGCCTCTCGTCCTTCATGTAGAAGGCGACGGCGCGGCCGGAAGGGGAGAAGAACCAGCCGTTGTCGATGCCGAACTCGTTGCGGCTCACGGTCTCGCCGAAGGTGAAGGCATCTGGGGTGCCTTGCGCGACAAGGGTCGTGTCATTGCCTTCGACGACGTAGAAACTGCCGTCCTTCGAAAATGCGCTGGGGCGGGGCCGCTTCAGCGAAAGGCCCACGGAGTCTTTCTGCCAGGCTCCGTTTTCATAGTATCTGAAGCAGTTGTCGCCCGTCCACCTGCAATAGGATCTCTTGGGGTAGATCGTCCTTGAGAGGACGACATCCTCCATCGTGAACAGTTTTCCATCGGGGTCTCCGGCCGGCCTGGTCTTCAGTACTTCGGCGCTGGATATAAAAGGAAGAAAAGCCGCCAGGGCGATGGCGGCTGAAAGGAATTTTCTCATTTCTGATTAGATGAAGATGTCGTCGTCGAGGGAGTGGTGGCCTTCTTCAATGGGCTTGGCGTTCTCGATCGAGTCGACTATGCTGCTCTGGTAGCCTCTCCAGGGGAGTGTGCCGAAGTATTTCTTATAGTGGAGGGTGACTCTCTGGCCGGTGAGGGCGGAGAGCTGCTCGGCGACCTCCTTGTCAGAGACGGAGAAGCTGAATTCTTTGGACTGGACGCCCTGGGCGTCTTTGTTGCCGGTGCCGTAGCCGGTGAGGATCATCACGCCTTCATAGGTCTTGAAGACATAGCCCTTGCGGGAGATCTGGTTGAGCTCTCCGGTCTTGACGCCTTCGCTGAAGACGTAGAAGAAGCGGAAGTAGCAGAATGCCGTAAGGCCGAGGATGAGGATAACGATGATCCAGGTGAGAATTTTCTTGAACGTTGTCATAACCGGAATGTTTGAGACAAAAATACAAATTTTCACCAAAGAAAAACATAGGGGTACGAAGGTTTTATTTTGGGGTAGATAAAAATGGGCTAAAAAAAACGCTTAAAGTGTATAAAAAACATAAATATCGTTTCCCTGGAGCAGTCTCTGCCTTGTTTGACGGATTCGGTCCGCCGTACCTTTGCAGCGGTTATAAGTCAATCCCGACCCGCTATGCGCAGACTTGCTTTCCTTATCGTTTTCGCCCTGTCCGGCTGCTCTTATTACGTGCCAGAGCAGCCGGTGGAGCTGACTGTGAGGGTGAGCTGGCCGTCGGAGGCGCCGTCGTCGATGACGGTGGTCGCCTACGGCCCTGCGCTGCGGGAGTTGGGGCGGAGGACCGTGACGGGGGCCGACTCCGTCAGGTTCCTCTGCTCCTCGCGGGCCTGCGAGGTCATAGCCTTCCCTTACACGGAAAGCGAGTGGCGCTCGCTCAGTCTGTCGCGCCTGTCCGTCCTTCCTCTGGCCTCGGTCTCGTATGGCTCCGGCTATGGGCCGTGGACCCGCTTCTGCGCCGGCTGCTCGCTCATAAGGGGTAGGGAGTCGCGAATCTTCGCACATGAGTTTCTATTCAATAGGGATATATGCCTCAAAGTCAACGATCCGGCCCTTATCGCCTCGATCTCCGGAGCGGTGTCGGAAGTCCCTGCAGGAGCCTTCCTTCGCGGAGGTCTGCTCCGCGAGAAGACTTCCGTGCCACTTCGCAACTGGAGTTTCTCGGGCGATGAGGTAAGGTCCTCGTGCTGCCTTTTCGACAGAGAGTGCGTAGGGAGCGTCTCCGTGAAGATACTGCTGCGGGACGGCAGGACCGTCTTCCGCACGAGCTTTCCCAGCGGCCCGCCCGGGATGTTCCCAGTCCCTGAAATCTCCCTTCCGGAGGTCTCCGCCGGCGGCTTTTTCGAAGCCGAGGTGGGGGATTGGACCCAGTCCGACACCATCATCATCAACGTATAACACAAAAAACCATGAAAAGAAGCATCCTTCTTGTCGCGGCTGCGGCCGCAAGCATCATCTCCTGCAAGTCCAATCTTGCAGGCACTTCCGCTCCCGAGCTCCCCGAGGCGGTGAACTTCGGGACCTATGTTCCCTACACCCGCACGGCTGCGATTACGAGCGCCAACATCGCCGATTTCGGCGTCTATGCCTTCTACAGCCCTTCTGGAGGCTGGAATGACGGGCTCATCCCCGACTTTATGTTCGACCAGAAGGTCGAGGGAAGCGCGGCGGCCGGTTTCAGTTATGCTCCGATCAAGTACTGGCCGAAAAACGAAGGGGAGACCATCTCATTCTTCGCCTACGCTCCCTATAAGAGCGATTCCAACGGCATCTCGGAGCAAAGCCTCCCTTCCTCGGCCGGTGCCCCTCAGATCAGCTACTCCCTTCCTGACGACGAAGCCTCGCAGGTGGATCTTCTCTGCGCCGCTCCCGCCCTCGCCAGGACTGCGTTCGACGGCCAGGTGAGCTTCTCCTTCTCGCATGTGCTTTCCAGGATAGGCGTGAGCGTGAAGACGGATGCCTCGGTGCTATCCGGCGGCAGTGCGATCTATCTCAACTCCGTCTCGATAGAGGCCGGATTCCCTTCCTCGGGCGTGCTTTCCCTCGGCGACGGCTCCTGGAGCAACGTGCAGGCCGGAGCCCACAGGACTTACCTTCGGGATCTCGGCAGCACCGAGTCGGGCCTTGCCGTCGGCACCTCCGAGTATCCCGTTTTCTCGGGTGACGATTTCGTGATGTGCATCCCTTCTGACGACCTTGCTCTCGGGCTCACCGTGACCTATACCCTCGTCACTCCCGACCCTGCGCTTGCTTCCGGCAAGTCGGTGATAGTCAACACTGTAGAGCTCTCCACCAGAATCGACGCCACCTCCGGGAAGACCCACACCATCGTACTCAACATCTCTCCCGAGGCGGTGACCTTCGGCGTGCCGACTGTAAGTGAATGGGAAGATGCGTAGTATCGTTCTACTGGCGGCTGTCCCGGCCGCCATCCTCCTTTCCTGCAACCGGGAGCACGAACTCGTTGAGAGTGTAGTGCTCCCGGAAGGGGAGGCGGGCACTGCTTCCGGGCAGCTCATCTCCTTCTCCACGGGAGACGAGTCCCGCGGACCGTTTACGATTGATCTGTTCTCATTCGGCGTTTTCGCAGTTGGAAGCTCGACCGGGAACGAGATAATGTACGACCAGATGGTCCGCAAGGCCATGGGCGGCTACACCTATTCTCCACCCAAATATTTCCCCGACGAGGGGATCGACATCATGGCCTATGCCCCGTACGGATGCTCCTCGGTGTCGTTTCCCGAAGGGGCCGCTCTGCCGACGACACTCGAGTTCTCGCTGCCAGAGTCGCTTTCGGACGATGTCCTTCTCGCCGGGCCGCTCCGAAGGATCCATTCCTCGCCGGTCATGCTGCTGTTTCAGCATCCGCTGACCAGCATATCCGTCAGTTTCTCCTTCAGCCCGCTCAGTGTCGATATCCCTTCCGGCAAGGGGGCCAGGATCACATCCTTATCCCTGACCCATTGCATACGCGAGGGCACCTACGATGTTTTGGAGGACAGCTGGACTTCGAAAGGGGAGCTATGTCCTGCTTCCCGCGAGGTTTCGGTCATCGCAAGAGGCCGAGAAGAGGTGACGGCAGTATCCTTCTACTCTGTTCCTTTCACAGCGCCGCCCGGAGCAACGCTGCATATTGGTTGGGAAGCGTTCAACCTGGATTCCGGCGCGGCTACAAGGCGCTACTCCGTCGATGTGGATCTCTCCGGCCGCGATTTCGCACTCTCGCACAATACTACCGCAAAGGCCAGAGTGTTGTGGTACAACGACACCATCGTCTTCGAGGATGAAGAAGCGGAGAGAGTCTGCGTCGCAGCGTTCGACACCGACGGAGACGGCGCCCTCAGCTATGTCGAGGCCGAGAGCGTGACCGATCTCGGAGATGTC
>JAGCDT010000058.1 GCA_017651045.1 Bacteroidales bacterium
GCATCGCCTATCCGTTTATGCGCCACAACATCGCCGGCAAGAAGAACACCCACTTCATCGCCGCAGAGCCTGCGTCCTGCCCGAAGCTCACCAGGGGCAAGTTCGAGTACGACTTCGGCGACGAGGCCGGCCTCACTCCGCTCCTCCCCATGTACACTCTCGGCCACGGATTCAAGCCGGCCAACATCCACGCCGGCGGCCTCCGTTATCACGGTGCCGGCGTCATTATGTCCCAGCTGATGAAGGACGGCTTCATGGAGGCTGTCGACATCCAGCAGACCGAGTCGTTCAAGGCCGGTGTCCTCTTCGCGCAGACCGAAGGCATCATCCCCGCTCCGGAGTCCTGCCACGCCATCGCGGCGACCGTCCGCGAGGCTCTCAAGTGCAAGGAGACCGGCGAGGCCAAGACCATCCTCTTCAACCTTTCCGGCCACGGCTTCGTCGACATGTCCGCCTACGACCAGTACCTCGAGGGCAACCTCCAGGACTACACTGTCTCCGACGAGGACATCGCCCGCTTCATTGCCGACGCCGACGCGTTGAATAAATAGTTTAGGGCTCGTATGAAAAGACTTGCGATACAGGGTTACAGGGGCTGCTTCCACGAGGAGGCGGCGAGGCTGTTCTATGCCTCGCGAGGGGCTGAGGAGCCGGAGATAGTGGAGTGCGACACCTTCGAGGACCTGTATCGTGCAATGGACGGCGGGAAGGCGGATGCTATGGTGATGGCCATAGAGAACACCGTCTCCGGCGGTCTTATCCGCAATTTTGAGCTGCTGAGGAGCCATGAGGCGAAGATCAAGGGCGAAGTCTACCTTCGCATTGAGCAGAACCTGATGGCTCTTCCGGGGCAGAAGCTGGAGGACATCCGTGAGGTCCGCACCCACTATATGGCGATCAACCAGACGCGCGATTTCTTCGAGAAGGAGTGCCCGTGGATCAAGGTGGTGGAGTCGGAAGACACGGCGAAAAGTGCCGCCGAGGTGGCCCGGGAAGGGCTTAAGGGAGTCGGCGCCGTGGCTTCGGCATTGGCGGCCGAGCTTTACGGACTGGAGATCCTCCGCCCCGGGATTGAGACCTACAAGGAGAATTTCACGCGGTTCGTGATACTCGATCCGGCTCTCGAGATCGAGCCCGCCGGCATCGACAAGGCCTCGATATGCTTTACCCTGGCTCATGAGGTGGGCTCGCTGTCGGCGATTCTCACCATCCTGTCATTCTACGGGATGAACCTCACGAGGATCCAGTCACTCCCGATCCCCGGCAAGCAGTGGCAGTATTTCTTCTACGTGGACATCAAGTTCGGCAGCTACGACCGCTACTCCCAGGCCCTCAGCGCAATAATGCCGCTGGTCGAAGGCCTTAAGATACTTGGCGAATATAAATCTGCAATATGATAGACATCAAACCGGCCCGTCGGACGGAAGGGGTCAGGGAATATTACTTCTCGATAAAGAATAAGGAGATGGCCCGGCTCAACGCGGAGAGGGAAAGCCGCGGTGAGGACCGGATAATCAATCTCGGCATAGGGTCGCCCAACGGGATGCCCCCGATACCGGCGATTGAGAAGCTGGTCGCGACAGCGCCGCTTCCCGGTCAGCACGCCTACCAGAGCTACACGGGCAATCCGGAGCTCCGGGCTGCCTTCGCGGCCTGGTATGCACGCTACTATGGCGTGGCGCTGGACCCGGCGGTGGAGATTCAGCCGCTCGTGGGGTCGAAGGAGGGGATACTCCTGACCAGCATGGCGTTCCTCAACGCCGGCGACCGCGTGCTTGTACCGGATCCGGGCTATCCGACCTATTCCTCGGCCTCGCGCCTTGTTGAGGCGGAGATAGTGACCTACGACCTCACCGAGGAGAACGGCTGGCTGCCGGATTTCGAGGCGCTTGAGGCGCTGGATCCCGACAGCATCAAGATGATGTGGGTCAACTACCCCAACATGCCGACCGGGGCGAAGCCGACGGTGGAGCTGTATCAAAGGATAGTTGCCTTTGCGTTGAAGCATAATATCCTGGTAGTCAACGATAATCCATATTCATTCATCCTCAACGAGCAGCCTCTCTCGATACTCTCGATCGAGGGCTCGCGCGAGTGCTGCCTGGAGCTCAACTCGCTCTCCAAGGCCCACAATATGGCCGGATGGCGTATCGGAATGATAGCCGGCGACGCCTCGCTGATTGCTGAGGTCCTGAAGGTCAAGAGCCAGATGGACTCGGGTATGTTCAAGCCGCTGCAGATGGCGGCGGTTGAGGCCCTGGCTGCCGGGCCGGAGTGGTTTGAGGCTCTCAATGCGGAATATCGCCGCAGAAGGGCGGCCGCGGAGGCTCTGTTCGACCGTCTCGGAGTGCGCTACGACAAGGGCAGCGGCGGGCTTTTCGTCTGGGGGCGCATATTGGAGGATAACCCTTTAATAAAGGGCTATTCCGTGGAGAAATCCCTCGGAGAGCGCCTCTCGGACAGGCTGCTCTACGATGCGGGCGTCTTTATGGCCCCCGGCATAGTCTTCGGCCGCAACGGCCGTGACTATATCCGCACCTCGCTCTGTGCAGATGTCCCTACGCTCGAAAAAGCGCTTGAAAAAATTGACGCACTCTGCCGATAATTTTCGTATCTTCGCACGATGCTTGACCGGATAATCCTTTTCCCCTACACCCTGACGCTTGCCCTTCGCGACAAGCTTTATCGCGACGGCACTCTCAAGTCCTCCGTCGCGGGCGTTCCGACCATTTCCGTCGGCAATGTCACCGTGGGCGGCACCGGCAAGACTCCCCACACCGAGATGATTCTCCGCCTCCTTCTCGACTCCGACAAGTGGGGCTACAGCAATATCGCTGTCCTTTCGAGGGGATACAAAAGGAAGACGAAAGGGTTCCGTAAAGTCCTCTGGGATGGCACGGCGGCCCAGTTCGGCGACGAGCCTCTCCAGATGGCAAAGAAGTTCCCCCACGTGACGGTGGCGGTGGATAAGGACAGGGTCGAGGGCTGCCGCTTCCTCGAGCATCCTGAAGAGATGGCCGCCTCGAAAAAGTGCAAGGAGACGGCCGAGATTCTGCCTACCGATATCATTATCCTTGACGATGCTTTCCAGTATCGCAAGCTAAGGCCGACGGTATCGATAGTGCTTGTGGACTATTCCCGCCCTGTCCATAAGGACAAACTTCTCCCTTTCGGAGGCCTGCGCGACCTTCCGTCCCGCATCGCGGACGCGGACATAGTCATCGTGACCAAGTGTCCGACATATCTGGATGAATGGGAAAAGGGCAAATGGGCCGGCTATTTCGGCATGGAGAATTACAGCACGGCGACCTGCCGCGCCCGTTCAGCACGAGGAAAGGAGCAGACCCTGCTCTTCTCCACCATCGCCTATTCCGAGATGATGCCGGTCTATGAGGAGGCCGACCAGCGCTTCACCTATGCTCCGAGGGCCATCCTGTTCTCCGGCATTGCCAAGGACACTCCCTTAAGAGACTATATCTCAGATAATTACAAGATAGTCCGCCGCTTCTGCTTCCCGGATCACCATCGCTACGGCAAGGGCGATGTGGCATCCATAGTCGGAGCCATAAAAGCCAACCCTACGGCCGTGGTGATTACGACCGAAAAGGATGCGCAAAGGATAGTGGATGTGCCGTCGGTCCCGAAGGAGTTTAAGGAACGCCTTTTCAAGATTCCGATCGAGGTGAAGTTCCTCTCGGATCTCGAAAAGGAAGTCTTCGACAAGACTCTTTTAGGATTCCTTGGATAGGATTTCGTTCTGAGAGCGGACCGACTCCTCGTGGATGGCGTTGAAGACCGTCACGATGAACTCGTCCGAAAGCCCGTATTTCTTCCCTTCCTCTTTCATTTTCTCAAGTATGGCATCCCAGCGCGAAGTCTGGAGGATGGCCACGTTGTGCTCTTTTTTATAGAGCCCGATGTCGCGGCTCACCTTCATGCGTGAGGCGAAAGTGGTGATGAGATTCTCGTCGATAAGGTCGATCTGGGCGCGCAGCTGGTGGAGGCCTTCGTTGTAGGAGGCGTCGTCGGACTGGCTGTCCCTTACCGTGATCTCTTCTTCGAGGAGTTTTTTCAGGTCGGCCGGAGTGAGCTGCTGCTTGGCGTCTGACAGGGCGCACGACGGGTCGCAGTGGGACTCTATCATAAGGCCCTCCAGGCCGAGGTCCATGGCCCTTTGGGAGAGTTCGCGGAGGTATTTCCTGTCACCGGCCATGTGGGAAGGGTCGGCGAAGAAAGCCAGCTCGGGATACAGGGTCCTGAGCTCGATTGCGAGCCGCCAGCCCGGGTCGTTGCGGTAGAGGCTCGGCTCGGAGGTGGAGAAGCCGCGGTGGATGACTCCGAGCTTCGTTACGCCCGCGCGGTTGAGGCGCTCGAGTGCGCCGATCCAGAGGTCGATATCGGGATTGACTGGATTCTTGACGAGGACCGGGATGTCGGTGTCCTGGAGGGCATCGGCAATCTCCTGCATGAGGAAGGGGTTGGCGGTCGTGCGGGCACCGACCCAGAGGAGGTCGACACCGTATTTAAGGCATTCGTAGACGTGCTTGGCGCCGGCGACCTCGGTGCAGGTCTTCATACCGGTTTCCTCCTTCACTTTTTTCAGGAGTTTGAGGCCGGCGGAGCCGAGGCCTTCGAAAGAGCCCGGGTGGGTCCGCGGCTTCCATATGCCGGCGCGGAACACGTTGATGCCGAAGGCCCTGAGGCCTCGTGCCGTGGCGAGCATCTGCTCTTCCGTCTCTGCGCTGCAGGGGCCTGCGATGACGCAGGGGCGCGGGGGCAGGTGGAACAGGCCCCAGTCGTTGACTGGCGTTATATTCAGTTTGCGTGATGCCATTAGCGAATGATCTTCTTGATCCGGTTGGCTTCGGCGATGAGGTCGCGTACGGCTTCTTCGTCGAAGGAGTCGATGGCGTCGCGGAAGAGGTTCATCTTCTGGATATAGGTGTCGACCACACGGAGGATGTTCTCGCGGTTCTGGGTGAGGATGGGGACCCACATGTCGGCGTTGGACTTCGCGAGGCGCACGGTGGAGGAGAAACCTCCGGAAGCAAGGTCGAAGATGTGCTTTTCATCCTTTTCCTTGTCGAGGACCGTCAGCGCCAGGGCGAAAGAAGTGATGTGGGAGATGTGCGAGACATAGGCGGTGTGGACGTCGTGGGCGGCGGAGTCCATATAGAGCATCCTCATATTGAGGACATCATACAGATCCTCGACCTTTTTGAGAGCCGCGGGAGCGGACTCAGCCGCATCGGCAATGATGCAGGCGCGCCCGTCGAAGAGGTTCGGCATCGCCGCCCAGGGGCCGGAGTACTCCGTGCCGGCCATCGGGTGAGTCGACACGAACTGCTTGCGGCAGGGGTGATACTTCGTCTCGAGGCCTATGCGCTCCTTGGTGGAGCACACGTCGATGACGATCTTCTCCGCCGCGCCGGCCACCTTGAAGCGGTCGAGTATGTCGGGGACCATCTTCGAGGCCGTGCCCACGGGAACCGCTACTACGACGATATCGCTCTCGTCGATGCAGCGCTCGTAGCTCACTACCTCATCCGCGAGCCCCATCTTTGCCGCCGCCTCGGCGCTTACGGGGTCATCCTCGACCCCAAGCACCTTGTCGCAGAACCCGCGCCTCTTCAGGTCGATCGCCATCGACCCTCCAATGAGGCCGAGACCTATAATTCCTATTACCATAATTTCAGCTTCAGTTTTTCATTCCCACATTATCAAGTTTCCACTGTCAGTGCAATGGCCCCCGCACAATTTTTTGTTTTTCTACCCCTTTCTCTAAATCCCTTTCCCCAAGGAAAGGGACTTGCTATCGCACTATGTGCTCCAAGTTAACATATCATGACAACTTGCAAGAGACGCTGTAGGAGCCGGGCTCGTACTCGGTGGGGGAGTCCTCGCCGGGGAGGGTGACGGAGGCCCTGGCACCTTCGGGGATGGAGAAATTCCAGGTCCAGGTGTCGCCTTCGAACTTCCAGGAGCTCTTGATGAGGCCGGCGGCGGAATCGTATGAAGCCTCGAGGCTGCCGAGACGCTTGTCGGGGATGGGCTTCATGATGATGTGCTTGAAGCCGGGCTCAGCAGGATCGGAAGCGATACCTGCTGCGGTCTCCCAGATCCACTCACAGACGCAGCCGTAGGCGTAGTGGTTGAAGCTGTTCATGCCCTTCGGACCCATGCCTTCGTCGATCGTGTAGCTGTTCCAGCGCTCCCAGATGGTGGTGGCGCCGTTGTCGACGGAGTAGAGCCAGCTCGGATTCTTGCGCTGGAAGAGAAGATCCCATGCGATGTCGACCATGCCGTTCTCGGTGAGGGTGGACATAAGGATCGAGGTGCCGAGGAAGCCGGTCTGGAGGCAGCCCTCATGCTCGGCGAAGTTCTCCCTCAGGCGTGCAATCATCGCATCGCGGGCCTCGCCTTCGACAAGATTGTTCTTGAGGGCGAAGATGGCGGGAGTCTGCATCGTGTTGAGAATATCAAGCTTGAAGCTGCCGTCCTCGTTGAGGAAGTTTTCCTTCAGATAAGACTTTGCATTCTCCGACATGATCAGATAAGGGGCGAAATCGCGGCCCGTTGCGGCGGCCATGTCGGCCATCATCGCGGCGTCCATCGCCCAGTAGCATCCGGCGAGGAAGTCCCAGTAGTGGATAGACTCCTCGAGGGCCTGCCAGTTGCCGTTGGCATCCTTGTAGTGCGCTCTGTGGCTGCAGCTCTCGAGAGGCTCGTAGCTGAGCCAGTCGGCCCACTGGTAGCTGTAGTTCTCGTTCTTGATGTTCTCGTTCTTGTACTGGGTCTCGTCTATGTGCTTCATGAACTTGTCCATCGCTTCCCAGTTCTCCTCGACCAGGGAATTGTCGCCAAACTGTTTCCAGACGACCCAGGGGACGATGATGCCGGCATCGGACCAGCCGAGACGCATCATGTTCTCGCCGTACTGCGCCGTGGGGGCGACGCCGGGGAAGGAACCTGTCTCGGACCTTGAGTCGCGCATGTCCCTCATCCATTTATGGAAGAAGGGATCGGTGTTGGCGAAGAAGGTGCCGGTCTCGGTGAAGACCTGGGTGTCGGCCGTCCAGCCGAGGCGCTCGTTGCGCTGAGGGCAGTCGGTCGGGACCGAAAGGTAGTTGGAGCGCTGGCCCCACGGGGTGTTGGATATGAGTTTATTGATGCTTTCGTCGCCGGTCTTGATCTTTCCGATCTCAAGATTCCGGGCGATGGAGGTGACGGGGATGGACTCGATGCTGCGGATTGTAACGTCGCCGGTCGCCGTGATGGAGGCGAACCTGTAGCCGAAGAAGGTGCAGCGGGGAGTGAAGGAGACAAAGCCCTTCTTTGCACCGAAGGTGTAGTCGAGGATAAAGCCTTCTTCCGGGATACGGAGGTTGAGCCTGTGGACTGTGCCTTCAGGACCGTCCATGCCGCGGCTCTTGGCGCCGTTGCCGTCGTTGAGGAGCTCGCCGCCGAGGAAGGTCAGTTTAGTGCCTTCCGCTGCGGAGAATTCAAATGCGGGCACTGCAGAGGCGTTCTGGCCGAAGTCCACAACGAGGGTCTCTCCCTCGGCGATCTTCATGGGAGCGCCGGGAGCATATTCCCTGAGGATGACCACTTTGCCGTAGGCTTCTTCCGTGGAATCGGCAATCTCTTTCCACACATAAGCGCGCACGGGCTTCAGCGCAATGTCCTTACGCTGATAGATCTCCGCACCGTCGCAGGGGAATATCTTGCCGGGGAACTCGTCGTTGACGATAGGGGTTGAGAGCTTTTCAGGTGTAAGGAAGCCGGGGAGCTCGCGGGCGTCGTACTCTTCGCCGTCGAAGATGGCCGCGTGCTTGACGGGACCGGCGATGCCGGCCTTCCAGGCTTCGGTGTCGGTGCCGAAGAGGGCGGTCGAGCCGTCCTTATAGGTCACCTCAAGGACAGCTCTGAATGCGCAGCGCTTGCCGATCATTCCCTCGTGGCCTCCAGGGGTGATGATCTTGTCGGCCCACCATCCGGGAGTGACCTGGGCGGAAAGGGAGTTGACCGCACCGGAGCCGCACTTGAATGCGTCAGTGATGTCGTAGGTATATGAAAGTTTCGTGTACTCGAAGTGGGTGAAGCCGGGCTTGAGGACTTCCTCGCCGATGAGTTTTCCATTGACATAGATGTCGTACACGCCGAGGCCTGCGGTCATCCACAGCGCCTTCTCAACCTGCTTGTCATTCTTGAAATCGGCCAGGAACCAGCTCGCTCCGTCGGCGGCGCGGCAGTTCTTCTTTGAATGGACCGCTCCTTCCACGACCGGCGCATCGGCCGCTGAAATCCACTCAGACACTTCCCATGCGGAATCATCGAGGGCCTCCGCCCTTTTTCCGGAATATCCCGCCTCGGAACAGGCGACCGCGACGGCCGCCAGAGCTATCAGATACAAAAATCTCTTCATAAAATTCTCATTATAAATGCAATTTTACAAAGATAATATTTTTTGCCCAATTGCCGTAAAATCACTATTATTGCATAAACCAAGACAAGTTTTATATGAAAAAGACATTTCTCCTTTCCCTTGCCGTGCTGACGGCAGTTTTGAACTTCTCCTGCAAGAAGACCGCCGAGACAAAGGATCCTGACGGGAAAACTTGGGCTTTGATTTATGAAAATGAAGGAGCGTACTTTGAATATGCATTCGATTTGTCATTGGGTAGCGGAAAAAACCTGATATGGACAGACCCCACTTTCGGCCATATTGAGGCAGGCAAGACCTATTTATACAATAAGGAAGGTGTCCATCCCTATACTATAGAGCAGAAGGAAGACTATTGGAAGATGGTTTTGTTTCAGGATGATTTCGAGGAGATATACAGCTTCAAAAATATGACTCCGAATTCCGGCATCCTGGAAAATGCCGGAGGTTTTCAGTTTAAATTGAAAAGGGTTGCCTTTACAACGGAGTATACCTCCAATCTCTTTAGTCTCGATCAGCAAGATGAGCACAACAGCAGCGTAGGTTATATGGCTCTGACGAATGATTTGGGTCTTGCCAAATTGAAAGCGTTGAAGGGGTATAGCACGAGCTTCCTGGCTACTGTAATAAGCGGCGAAGGAGTCGCTGCTGACTACGAGGGCAAGGACGTTCATAATCATTTTGTCGTATTGAAGCATAACACCGGTTTGGTCAGTATCGCCGACAAGTGCTCGACAGCTGCCTCGAAAGGTGCTGCGGCGATAATTCTCTTCGTTCAGGGCGGCCAGTTGTACACAAAGGATATGATGGGTTCTCTTCCTGCAGATCCCAGTATTCCGGTTATCTTCCTCGGGATAGATGATTTTACGCTGGAGCATATCAACGAGGCTTATAAATTCACCCCCGGGGTATAACCCTTAAATTATTTTTGGAAATTAAAAAAAGTTGTCTACCTTTGCATCCCCGTTCCCACGAGGACAGTCAATGAGGGCTTAGCTCAGTTGGTTTAGAGCGCCTGCTTGACAGGCAGGAGGTCAGCAGTTCAAGTCTGCTAGTCCTCACAGGAGGGGAGAGACCGGAAGAAGACTTTATGTCTGACTCCGGTCTCTTTTTTGTGTTTCCACCTCTTGAAAAACGAATATTTATCGTTATATTTGTTGGTTACAAGGGGAATATTTATGCACATCGGCGTAGCTGGAAATATCGGCAGCGGCAAGACGACCCTCACGGGGATGCTCTCAAACCACTATGGATGGACTCCGAAGTTCGAGTCCGTCACCTTCAACCCCTACCTCGAAGACTACTACAAAGACATCCCGCGCTGGTCGTTCGCCCTTGAGACCTATTTCCTTACCCAGAGATTCCGCGACGTCCTCGAGATAGCATCTTCCGACAAAGTCATTATCCAGGACCGCACCCTTGCGGAGGGCGTCGAAATTTTCGTCGCCAACAACTACGCACTCGGCAATCTCACAAGGCGTGACTACGACACCTTCATGGACCTGTTCCACCTCATGATGGAGATGGTCCGTCCGCCGGATCTTCTGATCTACCTCAAGTGCAGCATTCCTCACCTCGTGGGCCAGATCCAGAAAAGGGGAAGGGAGTACGAGCAGTCCATCAGCATCGAGTACCTCAAGGGTCTCAACGACCGCTACGACGACTGGATCTCCCGCTACAAGGGCCCCCTTCTCACCATCGAAGCCGACGAGCTCGACTTCAAGGCCCGTCCGGAGGATTTCCAGAAGATCACGGACCGCATCGACGCACAACTTTACGGATTATTCTAAAAATCACAAGATATGCACATCGCGATAGCAGGAAACATCGGCAGCGGCAAAACGACGCTCACCAAGATGCTCGCAGCCCACTATGGCTGGACACCGAAATTCGAATCGGTCGATTTCAACCCCTACCTCGCAGACTTCTATGAGGACATGGAGCGCTGGTCGTTCAACCTCCAGGTCTACTTTCTCAACAAGCGCTTCAAGGATGTCGTCGACATCTCCAAACAGAAGGAAGTCATCATCCAGGACAGGACCATCTATGAGGATGCGCGCATCTTCGCCCCCAACCTCCACGCAATGGGCCTCATGTCGAGCCGCGATTTCGAGAACTACTCGGATCTGTTCGACCTCATGATGTCCCTGGTCAATCCGCCGGATCTGATGATCTACCTCCGTTCTTCCATTCCCAACCTCATCGCCCAGATCCAGAAGAGGGGCCGTGAGTACGAGAAGAGCATCCGTATCGACTACATCACCGGCCTCAACCGCCGCTATGAGGACTGGATCGAGACCTACACGAGCCGTCTCCTCATCATCGACGTCGACAATATCAAGTTCGAGAACCGCCCCGAGGATTTCCAGAAGATCACCGACCGCATCGACGCCGAGCTCTTCGGCCTTTTCCCTTCCGACAACGGTTAAGTTGTGGGAGAGCCTGACAGAAAATAACACTAAAACAACGATATGAGCGAGAGAATTACAATCATTGATTTCATTGAGAAGTATACGGCTGAGTTTGCCCCGATGACGTATCTTCGTGAGAAGATGGACGGGGAGTGGAAAGAGATCTCCTTCGCGCAGACCCGCGAAAGAGTCCACAGGATAGGCGCGGGACTCATGTCCCTCGGCGTCGCCAAGGGCGACAAGGTGGCCCTTCTTTCCGAAAGCCGTTCTATGTGGATGCTGGCCGAGATGGGCGCCCTTTATGCCGGTGCGGTCGATGTGCCGCTTTCAGTCAACCTCGGCGACGGCTCCGACCTGGTGTTCCGCATCGTCCACTCTGAGGCTAAATGGATACTCGTTTCGCAGAACCAGCTTCCGAAGATCCGCAAGATACTCCCTGAGTGCCCCGAGGTGAAGAAGGTGATCATTTTCGACGACACTGCATTCGACCTCACTGAGCTCCAGCCTACGGAAATCCGCATTTCCGCAATTGAGAAGGCTGGTGAGGAGTTCCTCCAGGCCCACAAAGAGGAGTTCGTGGCCCGCTACAAATCCGTCGGTCCGGACGACTACGCCAACATCAGCTACACCTCCGGCACGACCGCCGACCCTAAGGGCATCCTCCTGACCCACCGCAACTACACCGCCAACGTCGAGCAGGCCCGTTCGGTCATCGGTATCGATGCGGGAGCAGTGATGCTCATCATCCTCCCCCTCGACCACTGCTTCGCCCATGTGGCCGGTATGTACACGATGATGTCCTACGGCGGCTCGATTGCGACGGTTCCCATCGGCAAGACCCCTCAGGCGACCCTCCGCAACATCCCTTCCGCCATCAAGGAGACCCGCCCCGCGGCGATGCTCTCCGTCCCGGCCCTCGCCCGCAACTTCCGCAAGAACATCGAGGCCGGTATCAAGGCCAAGGGCCCGAGAGTCGAGAAGCTTTTCAACTTCGCCCTTGACAACGCCATAAAGTACAATAAAGAGTACTACAACCGCGGCACAGGCGGGACCTGGTGGCGCAAGCCCCTCGTCGCCCTTTTCGACAAGCTCATCTTCAAGGCTGTGCGTGAGAATTTCGGCGGCAGGATGCAGTTCTTCGTGGGCGGCGGCGCCCTTCTCGACATCGAGCTCCAGCGCTTCTTCTGCGCGGTGGGTATGCCGATGTTCCAGGGCTACGGCCTCTCCGAGGCGACCCCCATCATCTGTTCCAACGCCCCCGGCCACGCCATATTCGGCTCTTCTGGCCGCATTGTGAGGCCTATGGACTGCAAGATCTGCGACGCCGAAGGCAACGAGGTGCCGGACGGGACCAAGGGCGAGATCGTCATCCGCGGCGAGAACGTCATGGCCGGCTACTGGAAGAACCCCAAGGCCACTGCCGACACGATCGTCGACGGCTGGCTCCACACCGGCGATATGGGCTACATCTGCCCCTTCGACAAGGATTTCCTCTATGTCGTGGGCCGATTCAAATCGCTTCTGATCTCCTCCGACGGAGAGAAATATTCCCCCGAAGGCTTCGAGGACAGCCTTACCGACGGGTCGAAGTTCATCTCCCAGGTGATCCTCTACAACAACCAGAAGCCCTACACCATCGTCCTTATCGTCCCCGAGAAGGATGCCTTGAAGGAATTCGTCAAGGGCAAGCGCCTCGATCCCGAGAGCCGCGAGGGCAAGGTTGCCATGCTTGAGAAGATCCAGGCTGAGATCGACTCCTACCGCAAGGGCGGAGCCCACGAGGGGATGTTCCCCGATCGCTGGCTGCCCACTGCGGTCGTCATCTGTGACGAGGCATTCACCCTCCAGAACAAGATGGTCAACTCCACCGCGAAGATAGTCCGCGGCAAGGTTGAGGAGCACTACGCCGACCGCATTGCGTACGCCTACACCGCGGAAGGCAAGCTTCTTCTCAACGAAAAGAACATCGCGTCAATCTAGCTTATCGGTAAGTCCCTTTATATCCTGGCCATAGCCTCTGCCGCGGCGCTGTCCGTTTTTACGGTTTCCGCCCAGCAGAGGCTTACTCTTGAAGACTGCCGCGAGATGGCCGTCTCTTCCAGCCGTGAGCTGAGGCAGGAGCAGACCAAGCTCAAGATGGCAGGCTACGACAGGAAGATAGCTCTCGCCAATTATTTCCCGTCCATAAACGTCACGGGGGCCTATATGTGGAACAACAGGGATGTCAAGTTGTTGTCCAAGGATTCCTCGGAGAAGCTCCACAATGCGGCAGCCGATGCTACTGCAGCACAGCAGCAGGCCGGCGAGAAGGCCTCTGAATTCATTCAGCAGCTGAAAGATGTGATAGCGTCCAACCCTGCTATGGCTGCGGAGTACAACAACTCGGCTATGTGGCAGGGGATGTTTCAGGCGATGGAAGCGGCCATAAACGCAGGCTCTGGTCTGGACATAGCTACCCCGATAAGCACTCTTGTCAATAGTCTTGAGGAAGACCTGACGCTGGAGGTAAAGAATGTCCTCGGTGTCGTGATATCGGTCCGGCAGCCTGTTTTCATGGGCGGAAAGATCATCTATTCCAACCAGGTAGCCAAGATGGCGGAGCAGCTCGCAATGAGCCAGTACGAGATGAAGTACGTGGAGACCCTGACCGACATCGACAAAGCCTACTGGCAGATTATCACGATTGCCGCCAAGAAGCGCCTTGCTGAAAGTTACGTCGACCTGCTCGAGCAGATGGAAACTGATGTCGAGAAGTCCGTCGCAGCCGGCATCTCCACAAAATCCGACGAACTCCAGGTCAAGGTCAGGGCCGGCGATGCGAGGCTCATGCTGACAAAGGCCAAAAACGGCCTCACGCTTTCCAAAATGCTCCTTTGCAAGAAGATCGGGCTACCTCTCGACAGCGACATCGTCCTTGCCGATGAGGAGCTTGACGAGGTGCCTGTCGCCGTCGTGGGGCCTCAGAAGGATATGGAGCAGATCTATGAGGACCGCCCCGAGACCAGGAGCCTCGACCTGGCGGCAAAGATCTACAAGAAAAAAGCGGATATAGTCCGTGCCGACATGCTGCCCCAGATCGCCGTCATGGCCAACTATATGGCCTCCAATCCTTCATTCAACGACGGTTTCGAGAAAAGATGGGGCGGGCGCTTCAGCGCCGGTGTCGTTGTGAATGTCCCGATATTCCATGGCACGGAAGCTCTCCATAAGACCAAAAAGGCCAAGGCGGAAGCAACCCTCTACAACGACAGACTGGAGGATGCCCGCGAGATGATAGCGCTCGAGGTGACCCAGAACCGCCTTCTATGCGAAGAGGCCGTCGAGAGGCTTGATATGACCCGAAGCAGCATCGAAAGCGCCGAGGAGAACCTCAGGAGCGCGACTTCCGGCTTCGAAGCCGGCGTGGTCAACACCAACACCGTCCTTATGGCCCAGACCGCCTGGCTTCAGGCGCAGTCCGAGTTTATCGACGCCGGAGTCGGACTCCAGATAGCGGTGTCAAATCTTGAAAAATCGGAAGGCAACTTCCACTCAGCCGAGCCAGTCAAGTGAGTCGGTCTCGCCGGCGATCCACACTATGTCGCCGGCAGAGAAGACAAAGTCGGGGCGGGGGTTGGTGATGACCTCCTCGCCGCGGATGACCGACACTATCATACAGTGTAGCGAACGCATATCCAAAGAACCGAGAGCCTTGCCTGTGAGGTAGGACTCCTCGTTGAGGTCGGTTTTGACCACGTTGAAATCCTTTTCTTCCCCGCCGGACAGCTCGGCCCCTTTCAGGAAGGTCTTGAGGTCTTCAAGCTGTTCGGTGGTGCCGACGGCTATGATGCGGTCGCCGGGGTAGAGGACGGTGTCGACGCCGGGGATGACGAAGGAATGTGTGCCGCGCTGTATCTTCACGACATTGGCTCCGCTGTTTTTACGCAGGTCGGCCTGGCGAAGGGTCTTGCCGGCCAGGGAGGAGTCGGGGGAGAGGTCGAGGGCTTCGATGTGGACGTCGTAGTCGGCGAGGTTCTCATTGATGGTCGTGGAGACGGGAGCCTTTTTGCGCTGGAGGGCTTCCTTTTCATTGAGGTTGGCGAGGAAGCGGCCCTCAAGGGCGGTGAAGCGCTTGATGTAGATCCTCGACACGACGATAAGTGCAGCCGCCGCTACAAGAATCAGGAGTATGCTCCATCCGGCCAGCTCGACAAAACTGGATATGACGCCAGTCACGATGGCAGTTACTATAAATATACGGGCTATGAAAAGACCCAGCAGCGGAAGCCTGTTGCTCGGGGTCTTCTGAAGGACGCGTATGTGCTCGGTCATCGAGCCGCGATTGACTCCGAGTCCATAGAGGAAAGGAGCCATGATAAGGATGGTCGCAATGGCGTTGAAGGAGCCGCGCATGGTCTCGCTCCAGGAGGCGAACACCTTTTCGGTGAACGGGACCAGATACAGATTGGCTCCGATGAAAAGGGCGAGAATGACCACTCCGTAGAGCAGGATGCGGACGAAATAGCTTGTGAGCAGTTTTTTCCACACGCTGCTTTCGGCGGCGGACTTTTTCTTTTTGGTCGGGGTGTCCAGACGCCCGACCCACTTGGCCGGCAGCTTCGCGGCGAGGAACTTATAGGACGGCGCACCGAGCTTTATCATGTACGGCGTCGTGAAGGTCGTGATTACCGACACGGCTATGATCACAGGATAGATGAATTCCCTCATGACCCCGAGGCTTACTCCGAGGCCGGCCAGGATAAAGCCGAACTCGCCGAGCTGGGCCAGGCTGAAGCCCGAGCGGACGCCGGTCTCCATGCCGTTGCCGGTAAGGATCGCTCCTGCGGCTACAAAGATGATGTGGGTGATGATGACGAACACCACGAGGAAGATTATTATCCCCCAGTGGGCCAGAATCTCGGCCGGGGCTATCATCATACCCACGGACACGAAGAATATGGCTCCGAAAAGGTCCTTGATCGGGTGGATGAGCTTTTCGATGTGCTCGCTTTCGATAGTCTCGGCGAGGATCGAGCCCATCACGAAGGCGCCGAGGGCGGAGGAGAAGCCGACGGCGGAGGCCAGTGTGACCATGCCGAAGCAAAGGCCGGCCGACACGAGTAGCAGGATCTCGTCGTTGAGGTATTTCCTTGTCCTCTTGAGGATGGACGGGATGAGGTAGATGCCGATGAGGAACCACAGGATCAGGAAGAAGAGCAGCTTGCCGAGATTGAACACCATCTCCTTGCCCTCGAACTGATTGGACACCGCCATCGTGGAGAGGAGCACCATCAGGATGATGGCTATGAGATCCTCTACGACGAGGGTCCCGAAGACGAGACTGGCGAAGGGCTTGTTCTTCAGCCCCATGTCGTCGTAGGACTTGATGACCACGGCGGTCGACGACATGGACAGAAGGCCTCCCAGGAAGATGCTTTCCATAGCAGACCAGCCGAGGGCCTGCCCGGAGACATAGCCGAGGATGAAGACGCCGGCAGCCTTTGTTCCTGCCGTCACCAAGGCTCCGGCGCCGACCTTAAGCAGCTTTTTGAAGCTGAACTCAAGGCCGAGACCGAACATCATGAAGATAAGGCCTATCTCGGACCACTGGTTGACCGATTCGGCGCTCGTGATGTTGAAAAAGAAATGAAAATGTGGACCGATCAGGAAACCGGCTATGATGTAGCCGATCACCAGCGGCTGCTTGAGCGCCTTCGAAATGATGGTGAAAACCCCTGCCGAGATCAGAATGATGGCAAGGTCCCTGACCAGGTCCAGTTCTTCCTGCATGCTATAGGCGGGTTATTGCTGCACCGAGGGTGTTGAGGCGGGTGTCGATGTCCTCATAGCCACGGTCGATCTGGTCGATGTTGCCGATGACACTGGTGCCCTTGGCGGACATCGCGGCGAGGAGCATCGCGATACCGGCCCTGATATCGGGGGAGAGCATCCTGCCTGCGCGGAGACGGAAGTTGTGGTCATGGCCGATGACGACGGCGCGGTGAGGGTCGCACAGGATGATCTGGGCGCCCATGTCGATGAGGTTATCGACGAAGAAGAGCCTGCTTTCGAACATCTTCTGGTGGATGAGCACGGAGCCGCGGCACTGGGTCGCCACCACGAGGATGACGCTGAGAAGGTCAGGGGTGAGGCCCGGCCACGGGGCGTCGGCGATGGTCATAATCGAGCCGTCGAGGAAGGATTCGATGACATAGCTCTCCTGGGCGGGAATGAAGATGTCGTCGCCGCGCTGCTCGAGCTGGACACCGATGCGCCTGAAGGCTTCGGGGATGATGCCGAGGTTGCGGTAGGAGACGTCCTTGATGGTGATCGAGCTCTGGTTGATGGCGGCCATTCCGATGAAGGAGCCGACCTCGATCATGTCCGGAAGGACCTTGTGGGTCGCGCCGTGGAGGGAAGGTACGCCATTGATGGTCAGTAGGTTCGAGCCTATGCCTTCGATATTGGCGCCCATTGCCATGAGCAGCCTGGTCAGCTGCTGGATATAGGGCTCGCAGGCGGCGTTGTAGATGACGGTCTTGCCCTCTGCAAGGGAGGCGGCCATAAGGATGTTGGCCGTACCGGTCACGGAGGCTTCGTCGAGAAGCATATACATTCCCTTGAGGTGGCGGCCCTCCGGCAGGTAGAGGTAGTAGGCGCGGCGCTCCTTGTTGTACTCGAGTTCGGCGCCGAGGTTCTGAAGGCCTATGATGTGGGTGTCGACCCTGCGGCGGCCGATCTTGTCGCCTCCCGGCTTCGGGAAATACACCTTCCCGAAACGGGCGAGAAGCGGACCCGCCAGCATCACCGAGCCGCGGAGCTTGGCGCAGCGCGACACGAAATCCTTCGTGGAGAGGTACTCCTCGTCGAGGTCGTCGGCCTTGAAGGAGTAGTCGCCCTTGGAGTGGCGCGTGATCTTGACACCTATGCCTTCAAGAAGGCCTATGAGGTTCTTGACGTCGAGGATCTCAGGAATATTCGATATACGGACTTCTTCCTTTGTGAGAAGTACTGCACTTATGACTTCCAGCGCCTCGTTCTTGGCGCCTTGCGGAGTAATGCTCCCGCTCAGGGTATGTCCACCCTCAATTTGGAATGATGCCATTGGGTTACTTTACTGTTTTAGTGATGCTTCGACTTCGGCTTTGGCGCGCTCGACGGACTTGGAGCGTTTGAGCTCGAAGCCGGAGCCGAGGTATTTGGTGCGGACGTCTTCGTCGGAGGCGAGCTGCTCCGGAGTGCCTTCCTGGAGGATGGTGCCTTCATAGAGGAGGTAGGCGCGGTCCGTGATGGCGAGGGTCTCGCCGACGTTGTGGTCAGTGATGATGACGCCGATGTTGCGATATTTCAGCTTGGCGATGATGTACTGGATGTCCTCGACGGCGATGGGGTCGACGCCTGCGAAGGGCTCGTCGAGAAGGATGAACTTCGGGTCGACGGCAAGGGCGCGGGCGATCTCGCAGCGGCGGCGCTCACCACCGGAGAGCTGGATGCCGAGGGACTTGCGGACCTTCGAAAGATTGAACTCGTCGATGAGCCTTTCGAGGCGCTCGGTCCTTTCAGCCTTGGTCATATTGGTCATCTCCATGACCGACATGATGTTGTCCTCGACGGACATCTTGCGGAAGACGGAGGCTTCCTGAGGGAGGTAGCCGATGCCTTTCTGCGAACGCTTGTACATCGGGAGACCGGTGATCTCCTCGTCGTCGAGGAAGATCTGGCCGTCGTTGGGGACGATCTGGCCGGTGATCATATAGAAACTGGTCGTCTTGCCGGCGCCGTTGGGGCCGAGGAAACCTACGATTTCACCCTGCTCGACGGACATGGAGACGCCCTTGACGACGGTACGGATGCCGTATTTCTTGACTAAGTTCTTACACCAGAGTTTCATTGCGGACTATTTTACGTCGAGGCCGAGCTGGGAGACGAACTCGCGGACTTCGCTGTTTTTCTCGATGAGGTCCTTGGCCTTCTCTTCAGGCATGTAGAGGACTTTCTCGGTCTTCTCCTCGGGGGTGACGGATATGGAGATGTTGATTTTTGAATATGAGAGATCCTTGCGGAGCATGCTTTCCATTTCCTTCAGCAGGCGGTCTTCGAGCCACGACTTCTGCGCGTCGTTGACAACCTCGAAGGAGACGGTCTTGACCCCTTCGCTTTCGGAGATGACGACCTCGGAGGCTGTAAGGGTGTTTTTGAGGCGCACCATGCTGGAGTACTTGGCGGTCAGGGCATCCACCAGCCTGCCCCAGCCGGCCTTGATCACCTCGTCGGAAGGCACTCCGGCCTCGGCGACGGCCTCTTCGTCCTTCTCGGCAACCTTCTCCGCCGGCCCTTCCATTATGCCTTTCAGGCTCAGGGATGCGGCAACGCCTTTGCGGCGGCGGGGGGCTGCTGCAGGCTCGGATTTCTCGGCTTCGCTCGAAATGACAGGGGCGGCTTCAGACTTAGGCTCTTCGACCGGTGCCGGTTTTTCCGGCGTCTCTGCAGGCTTAGGCTCTGCGGGCTTCTCGACAGGTTTCGGGGCCTCCGCTGCGGGAGCGGCGTTGAGGAAGGAGAGTCTCATGAGGGCGTACTCGATGTGGAGGCGCGGGTTGACCGCGGCCTTATAGCCTGACTCGCACTGGGCTGTGATGCCGAGGGCGTCGTAGAGGAACTTTATAGAGCATCTGCCCGCCTGCTCCTTGTAGTCGGCTTTCAGCGACTCGGGGAGGTCCAGAAGGGCGTCGAGCCCTGCGGTCTTGGCGACCACGAGGTCGCGAAGGTGGGAGCTCAGGGCCGCCACGAAGTGGAGGGCGTTGAAGCCTTTTGCGAGTATCTTGTCGAGGGTGAGCAGGGCGGAACCGTAGTCTCCCTTGAGAAAATCGTTGACGAGAGAAAAGCTGTACTCGTAGTCGAGGACGTTGAGGTTGCGGATGACATCCTCATAGTGGACGTCAGTACCGCAGAAGGCGACGGTCTGGTCGAATATCGTGAGGGCGTCCCTCATGGCGCCGTCGGCCTGGGTCGCGATCACGTGGAGCGACTTGTCGTCGATGGTGATCCCTTCCTTTTCCGCAATCATACGGAGGTTCTTGACGGCGTCGCCGACGCTGATCCTGTTGAAATCGTAGGTCTGGCAGCGGGAAAGGATGGTGGGGAGTATCTTGTGCTTTTCGGTGGTGGCGAGTATGAATATCGCGTGGGCCGGCGGCTCCTCAAGGGTCTTGAGGAAGGCATTGAAAGCCGAGGCACTGAGCATGTGGACCTCGTCGATGATGTAGACGCTGTACTTGCCTACGGGCGGCGGCACCTGGACTTTCTCCATCAGGGTCTTGATGTCGTCGACGCTGTTGTTGGAGGCGGCATCGAGCTCATGGATGCAGTAGGACCTGCCTTCGTTGAAGGAGATGCAGGACTCACATTCGCCGCAGGGCTCCATGTCCGGCCCGGGGTTTGTGCAATTGATCATCTTGGCGAAGATCCTCGCCGTGGTCGTCTTGCCGACACCGCGGGGGCCGCAGAAAAGATAAGCGTGGGCGAGCTGTCCGCGGGCGATGGAGTTTTTGAGGGTGCGGGCGATATTGTCCTGGCCGATGAGCGTCCCGAAGGACTCAGGCCTGTACTTTCTTGCTGATACGATATATTGACTCATAACTTACAAATATAAGAAAATTAGTTAACTTTGCAGTGCTATGAAGAAGATAATTATTTGCGCTATCGCAGTGCTCAGCTGCTTCGCCGCAGTGGCACAGGCCAAGCTTGAGACCAAGAAGTTCAAGATCGCCGATTTCCAGGATTGCATCACCAAGGTTGTCCTCACCGGCAACGACATGGCCGACTCCTTCCTCCGCAAGGAGGTGGTCGACCATTGGACCATCTCGCCGTTCGAGTTCTGCACGGCCGAGGAGTTCGAAGCCGCCAAGACTTCCCCCAACACTTATTTCCTGACCTATGTCGCCGGGCAGTATGGCCACGAGATCTCTCCCGGGATCGAGTTCCTGACCCTTGTCAAGGGTGGTCCGGAAGCTATCGACGGCATCGGCGCGATGACCGAGGTTGTCTCGATTCCCAGCGGCCCCGTGAAGGGTTTCGGCCGTGAGACGGCATTCCTTCCCGCCCTCCTCGACATTATCCAGAACTACACCCTCAAGGCCATCGAAAAGGAGCTTGCATCGTTCGCCGGCCTCGGCCTCTACAACCGCAACCTCCCCGCCACCGGTATCAAGAGGATCTATATGGCCAACGACGACCTCAGTTTCCGTGTGACGGAAGCCGACAAGGTCAAATATATCGATGAGGACATCGTGATCACCGATGAAGACGACGTGGACGAGGTGCTCGCAAAAGGGACCTACAACACTCTCGTAAGCTTTGTCGTGGCCCCTCTGGAGCCGACCGCCGGTTCGATGTGCCACAAGATGCTCATAGGCGCCGACGACCACAAGCTCTACTACACCGCCCGTCACAAGATCACCGGCAAGACCGGCGTTGGCTTCCTGACCTCCGACCTCAAGAAGATCGCAAAGCCCAGATGAGAGAAGGCATCACCGGAAGCGGCCTCCGCTACGCAGTTGCGACCGGTGGCCGTTCCGTGGCGTGGTGTGCCCTGACCGTGCGTTGCGGCACTGCCGACGAGGGAGATTTCCCCGCCGGCATTGCCCATTTTATGGAGCACAACCTTTTCAGGGGGACCAGGCGCCGCAGTTCGTCCTACATATCTTCGCGCCTGGACCGTCTCGGCGGAGAGCTCAATGCCTTCACGACTAAGGAGGAGATAGTCCTCCACGCCACGGTGCTTAAAGACGACCTTCCGAAGGCCGTCTCGCTCCTTCTGGAGCTCGCCAGCGAGGCTTCTTTCCCCGACGACGAGGTGGAGACCGAGCGCGGAGTGGTGGTCGATGAAATCATTTCCTACAAGGATAATCCGTTCGAGGATGTCTACGACCGTTTCGAAGAGATGCTCTTCGACGGCCACAGGCTGTCGCGCTCCATCCTCGGCACGGCCTCCTCGGTCAGGAAAATAACCCCTGCAGAGCTCCGCGCCTACTATGCCAAGATGTTCATCCCTGGCAGGATGGCCCTCACGATAGTGGCTCCGGACGACGAGCCCTCGCTCGAAAGGCTGGCCTTGAAACTCACCGAGCCGGTCTTCCCCGGCTGTTCGGGTGAAATTGCCCGCCCTGCGATGCCGTATGTGGCCCCGGCGCCCTTCACGAAAAGAGTCGACAAGCGCAACCATGAGGTCAATGCCGTCATCGGCGGACCGGCTCCGTCGCTTTTCGACGGCGAGGCCCGCTACCCGGTGTTCCTCCTTGCCAACATCCTCGGCGGTCCGGCCTCCAATTCCATTCTCGGCCGGGTCCTCCGGGAAAAGCACGGATGGGTCTACGGGGTAGAGTGTTCATATACCCAGTATTCAGACACCGGCATCCTTGCCATATCCTTCGGCTGCGACAGACCCAACCTCGAGAAGTGCCTTACTGCCATCCGCCGCCAGCTCGATCGCTTCTGCTCGGCGCCGATGGCTGCTTCCTCGCTGAAGGCTGCCGTCAGGCAGCTTCTCGGGCAGATGGCTGTCTCGTCTGAAAGCGGCGAGGCGCGCTGCCTCTCGATGGGCAAGAGCCTGATTTCCTACGGCAAGGTGACGCCGTCGTCAGAGACGCGCGCACTGCTGGAGGCAGTCACGCCGGAGCGTCTGCACGACGCTGCGTCGCGCATCCTCGCTCCCGAGGCACTTTCCTCGCTTATAGTCCTTTGAGATTTTCCGCGACTTCTTCAAGGAGCCATTTCGGAGTCGATGTGGCCCCGGAGACTCCTATGCTGTCTTCCGGACGGAACCATGAAGGGTCGATTTCGGCGGATGAGCCGACACGGAAGGTGCGCGGATTGACCTTCCTGCAGAGCTCGAAGAGCACTTTGCCGTTGGAACTTGAAGTGCCCGAGACAAACACTATGGCATCGTGGGCAAGCGCAAACTCCCGCAGGGAGCTGTAGCGGGAGGCCACCTGAAGGCATATCGTGTCGTTGATCACGAGATCGTTTCCCGGAGGCACCCCGCGGACTCTCTCCATGGCGATGGCAATCGCATCGCAGAGCTCCTTATAGTCCGCCGGGCTCTTGGTCGTCTGGGAGAAGACCTCGACCTTCTCGTTGAGGTCGACCCCTTTGAGGGCCTCTTCAAGCATCCCCTTGTCTTCAACCACTATTGCGTCGCCGTCCACCTGGCCGAGAAGGCCGAGGACCTCGGCGTGGCCTATCTTGCCGAAAATGACCAGGGTGCCGTTGCGGCCTCCTTCGCGGAGTCTCGCATGGGCTTCGCGAATACGCTTTTGCAGCTGCAGCACCACAGGGCAGGTGCAGTCTATGATCTCACGGGATGCGGCTGCCGCGTAGGTCGACGGGGGTTCTCCATGGGCGCGGATGAGGATAGGCTCCCCTTCGGGGACCTCGGCAACGGATTTTACGCTCGAGAGCCCTTTGGAGGCCAGACGGTCGAGCTCGGCTTCGTTGTGGACAATAGCGCCGAGGGAGAAAAGCTTGCTGGAGGTTTCCAGAAAGGCTTCGGCCTTGCCGATTGCACGGATGACTCCGCCGCAGAAGCCCGCTTTCGGGTCTATTTCAACCCTGCGTGACATTAGGAAAGGATGCCGAAACGCCCCTGGATGAGGCCACGGACCCATGCGACCTCCTCGTCCATAGTCATCGCCGAATTGTCGAGGACGAAGGCATCCTCCGCCTGACGCAGAGGGGAGGTCTTGCGGGTGGAGTCGATGTGATCGCGCTCGCGGAGGTTCTTGAGGACATCCTCGAAATCGGGACTCTGGCCTTTTGTCACCATCTCGTCGAAGCGCCTCTGTGCCCTCACCTTGTCGTCGGCGACCATGAAGATCTTGAGCTCGGCGTTGGGGAATACGGTCGTGCCGATGTCGCGGCCGTCCATCACGACACGCCCTCCTTCGCTGAAGGAGTGGAGCTTGTCGTCGACATAGGCGCGCACGAAGGGAATCGCCGACACGGGGCTGACGAACGAGGAGACCTCGAGCGTGCGGATCTCGCTTTCGATGCAGCGCTCGCCGAGCCAGAGGGTCGTGGCTCCGTCGTCGCGGCGGAAGTGGAGGTCGAGCCCTCCGATGACAGCTTCAAGGGCCTTTTCGTCGATAACTCCGTCCTTGATGAGCCCGTTTTCCATCGCGAAGAGGGTCACTCCACGATACATCGCTCCGGAGTCGAGATAGAGGAATCCGAAAGCGGAGGCTATCAGTTTGGCGAACGAGCTCTTACCGGTGGAGGAGTAGCCGTCGATTGCGATTGTGATGTCGGGGACTTTCATTATTGGAAGGATTCTACGTTTTCGATGATGTCTTTCTCGGAGACGGGGTCGCCGCCGAGGATAATCAAGCGGTGGACGACGTTGCGGAGCTCGCGGATATTGCCCGGCCACTCTTTTTTCTTGAGAAGTTCGATGGCTTCTTTGGAGAATGACTTGACGGGCTCGCCGCTGTCGGCCGCTATCCTCTCAGCGAAGTGCTGGACGAGCTCGGGGATGTCTTCCTTCCTCTCGTCGAGGGAAGGGACCTTGATGACGATGACGCTGAGACGGTGATAGAGGTCCTCACGGAAATTGCCGTTGGCGATTTCTTCATGGAGGTTCTTGTTGGTCGCGGCTATGACGCGCACGTCGACGCTGATCTCCTTGTCGCCTCCTACCGGGGTGAGCTTTTTCTCCTGGAGGACGCGGAGGACCTTGGCCTGGGCCGCAAGCGACATGTCGCCGATCTCGTCGAGGAAGATGGTCCCGCCGTCGGCCGGCTCGAACTTGCCCTGATGGTCGCGGATGGCGGAGGTGAAGGAACCTTTCTTATGGCCGAAGAGCTCGCTGTCGATGAGCTCCGGGGGGATTGCTGCGCAGTTGACCTCCACATAGGGGCCCATCGAGCGCTTGGACATCTGATAGAGGTTCTGGGCTACGAGCTCCTTGCCGCTTCCGTTGGGGCCGGTGATAAGGACGCTGGCGGAAGTGGGGGCCACTTTCTCTATCATCTCCTTGAGGTGCTTCACGGCATCGGCATCGCCCACGATGTCCTGCCCGTAGACCTTTTTCTTTAGGATACGGGTCTGGGTGACGAGGTTGGCTTTGTCGGTGGCATTCTTGATGGTGATGAGGATGCGGTTGATGTCGAGCGGCTTGCCGATGAAGTCGAAAGCGCCCTTCTTGATGCATGTCACGGCAGTGTCGACATCGGCGTTGCCGGAAATCATGATGACGGGGCTCTCGATGCCGTCGGCGACAAGGGTTTCCAGCACCTGGGTGCCGTCCATCTTGGGCATCTTGATGTCGCAGAATATCGCGTCGAATTTTTCCTTGGAAGCTTTCTCGACGGCCTCTTCACCGTTTTCCGCGGTGTCGACCACGTAGTCTTCCATCTCAAGGATCTCCTTCAGGGAGTTCCTTATCGCTCTTTCGTCGTCAACTATAAGAATTTTCATATCGTTCAAATTCGTGCAACTACAAATCTACACAATTCCCTTGATATGAGCAAGAGAAAAAGCTTACCGGAGGGCGTCGCGGAGGTAGACGCCGGTGACGGAGTCGGGGTCGGCGGCGAGCTGCTCAGGGGTGCCGGCGGCGATGATGCGGCCGCCGCGCGCGCCGCCTTCAGGGCCGAGGTCGAAGATGTAATCGACGCTCTTCAGGACATCGAGGTTGTGCTCGATGATGATGACGGTGTTGCCGGCGTCGACTATCTTGGCGAGCACGCCCAGAAGGACCTTTATGTCCTCGAAGTGGAGCCCGGTCGTGGGCTCGTCGAGGATATAGAGGGTGTTGCCCGTGCCGGGGCGGGACAGCTCGGCGGCGAGCTTCATTCGCTGCGATTCGCCTCCGGAGAGGGTCACGGCCGACTGGCCGAGGTGGACGTAGCCGAGACCGACGTCCACAAGGGCCTTCAGCTTCGCCGCAATGCGCGGAACAGGCTTGAAGAATTCATAAGCCTCGCTGATGGGCATCTCCAGCACGTCGTTGATGTTCTTACCCTTGTATTTAACTGCGAGAGTGTCCTCCTTGTAGCGGCGGCCGCGGCATTCTTCGCAGGGTACGTTGACCGACGGCAGGAAGTTCATCTCGATGACCTTGATGCCCGCTCCCTTGCACTCCTCACAACGCCCTCCCGGGATATTGAAGGAGAAACGTCCGGCCTTGAAGCCGCGGACCTTGGCGTCGCGGGTGTTCTCATAGAGGAAGCGGATGTCGCTGAACACTCCGGTGAATGTCGCCGGATTGCTTCGCGGGGTCCTCCCGATGGGGGACTGGTCGATTTCGATCAGTTTATCGATATTGCCGAGCCCCTCCAGCGAGCCGTAGGCAAGAGGCTTTTTCTTCGAGCGGTAGAATTTCTGCTTTATGATGGGTACCAGGGTCTCGTTGATCAGCGTGGATTTGCCGCTGCCGGAAAGTCCGCTGATGCCGATAAGGCAACCGAGCGGGAATGAGACATCGACGCTCTTGAGATTGTTGCCTGTGGCTCCTTTCAGCGTAAGGAAAGTCCCGTTGCCCTTTCTGCGGGCAGAAGGGACGGGGATGGACTTGAGGCCCTTGAGGTAGTCGAGCGTCAGCGACTCGCCGAAGACGCAGTGGCTCGCTGTCTCGGAGTCCAGCTTCGCCGAGGGCTTGAGCAGGGCGCTCACAGGAGCGTTGAGGCAGATATTCCCGCCCTTTTCGCCCGCTCCGGGCCCCACGTCGACGATCCAGTCGGCGCTGAGCATCGTCTCGGCATCGTGCTCGACGACCATCACCGAGTTGCCCTCGTCGCGAAGCGTCTTGAGGGAGGCGATGAGCTTGCGGTTGTCCTTCTGGTGGAGCCCGATGGAGGGTTCGTCTAGGATATAGAGCACATTGACCAGCTTAGAGCCGATCTGGGTCGCGAGGCGTATCCTCTGCGACTCGCCACCAGAAAGCGATGCGGTCGGCCTGTCGAGCGACAGGTAGTCGAGACCGACGTCCAGAAGGAAGCCGACCCTGTCGCGGAGCTCCTTCAGTATATCCCTTGCGATGAGCCTTTCCCTTTCAGACAACACGCTCTCCACCGTGTCGAGCCATGCTTTGAGGTCGGTCATCTCCATGGCCGCGACCTCAGAAATCGTCTTGCCGCCAATCCTGAAGAGGAGGGCTTCCTTGTTGAGCCTGGTCCCGCCGCAGACGGGGCAGACTATGGTGTCTTCTATGTCGCTCACCACGCCGTCGAAGGAGACCATCTCCGAGAGATTTCCGTCTCCGATGCGGAAGAGTTCATCCGAGCCGTAGACCAGAAGGGACACGGCCTCGTCCGGGATGGCGTCTATCGGGTCATAGAGGGAGAAATTGTATTTCCTCGCTATGGAGCGGATGATTTCGAATTTGCGTCCTTCGCGTACCCTGCCGAGCGGCACTATGCCGCCGTCGGCCACGCACTTGCTCCTGTCGGGGATGATAGTGTCGATGTTGACATCGACGATGGTCCCGAGACCCTTGCAATGGGGGCAGTAGCCTTCGGGGGAGTTGAACGAGAAGGAATGGGGCTGGGGTTCCTGAAGGGAGAGTCCGGTCCCGGGATCCACGAGATGCTTCGAATAGTGGCGTATGGTCCTTTCTTCTATATCGAGAATCGCCACCGAGCCGTGGCCGGCGTCGAGGGCCGTCGACACCGAGCGGCGTATCCTTTTGTCGTCGCCGCTTTCCGGGATGAGCTTGTCCACCACAAGTTCGATGAAATGGATCTTGTAGCGGTCCAGGGCGTCGACTTCCTGGAGGGGAAGTATCTCGCCGTCGATGCGGACTTCGGTGTAGCCGCGCCTGCGCAGGCGATCGAAGAGCTCACGATAGTGGCCTTTTCGTCCTCGGATGAGGGGAGAGAGAAGGATGCACTTGCGCCCTTCGTAGCTCTTCATTATGAGGTCGACTATCTGCTCGTCGGTGTAGCGGACCATCTCCATCCCTGTCTCGGGTGAATAGGCCCGCGAGCCCTTGGCGTAGAGAAGCCTCAGGAAGTCGTAGATTTCAGTGATGGTGCCGACCGTGGAGCGGGGGTTGCTACCGGTCGTTTTCTGCTCTATCGCGATAATCGGGGAAAGGCCGCGGATTTCCTCCACCTCGGGCTTTTCGAGCACGCCCATGAAGTATTTGGCATAGGAGGAAAGGGTGTCCATGTAGCGGCGCTGCCCTTCGGCATACAGAGTGTCGAACGCAAGGGACGACTTTCCGCTTCCGGAAAGCCCCGTCACCACGACGAACTCTCCTCGAGGGATGTCCACGCTGACATCCTTGAGGTTATTGGCCTTCGCCCCGGTTATTTTGATGTATTCCTTCACTTCAGCCCGTCGAGAGTTATCGGATCAATACCGTCGAAGCCTTCCTTCAGAGGCTCGTTGAAAGGCTCGAGGAAGGGGTTGGTGGCGGCCTCCCTGCCGATAGTGGTCTCCGGCCCATGTCCGGGAAGGACCAGAGTGTCCTCCGGAAGGACCATAAGCTTGTGGAGGAGGCTGTCCATCAGGATGTCATAATCGCCTCCCGGCAAGTCGGTGCGGCCGATCGCCCCTGCGAAAAGCGAGTCTCCGCTGAAGACTAGCTTTTCTTCAGCGCAATACCAGCTCAAGCCGCCCGGAGTGTGCCCCGGGGTCCCTATCGCCTTAAGCTCGAGGGCCCCAACCTTGACGGAGTCGCCGTCGGAGACATGCGTGATAGTGAATCCGAGATCCACCGCCGGAAGCCCGAACATCTGGACGAGCTCGCCGCCGCGGTTAAGGATTATGTCGTCTTCCGGGGACATCATCACCGGGATGCCGTACTTCCTGGCCAAACGGGCCACGCCGTAGACATGGTCGGGATGGCCGTGGGTGAGGATAACGGCGACGGGATGGAGACCCGCAGACTCGATGGCTTCTTCCAGCGCTGCGGCTTCCCTTTCATAATAACACCCCGGATCGACAACTGCTACCGCACCTCCTTTGTCGGAGATGAGGTAGCAGTTGGTCTCTAAAGGGTTGAAAGATAAGGCTTTGACCATTAGAAGATGTAGTTGAGGCCAACATTCATGCCCCACACACCGTCGTTCTGGGTCTTCCAGTCTTCTTTGTGTCCGTAGATGCTCTTTGCGAACTCGAACGATATGTTGAAGTTCTCGTTCATTATGACGTGGAGACCCACGCCGGCGCCCATATGGAGCCTTTCGGTACGAAGGTCGCCCTTGCCACCGGCAATACCTATGACGTCACGCTCGGAGAGCTTGTCGGTGACGGTCCCGTCGGAAAGGGTGACTTCGGTCGGGAGAGTGAGGTAGTCTCTGGTTGTGGATGCCCTGTTGTAGGCGTCCTTCATCTGCTCCCATCTGTAGGGCTGTACGACGGCACCCATGTCGAAGAACGGGTTGAGAGCCAGCGTCCAGTGCTGCTTGATCCAGTCGAACTTGACGAATTTCCATCTGAGCTCGAAGTTGGCCCAAGCATAGCCGTTGCCCTGGATGCGGTTGGCTATGGTACCGCGGAGGGTACAGGTGGAGCCGAGTCCTTCGGTGTTGATCTGCTTCATGTTGAGGCTCTGGATAGTCTGCAGCATGTAGAACGGGGCGTTGCCTGCGATGAGGCCCTGATAGGCGAGGTGATAGCCGAAGACGAGCTTCGGGGTGCCGAGAGTGTAGAAGTCGCGGTAGTGGATGGCGAGCTTGAGGTAGTTGTTGCGCCATTTGCCGAAGAAGTCGGGAGAGCCGAAGAAGTAGACCTCGAGGTTGCGGCCCTTGGAAGGTCCGTTTTCAAAGTCGCGGGTGTCGTAGACGATACCGGCTTTGAGCTCGATGTGATGACCGCCCTTCCTTTCATGCTCGGGGATAATGTCGTACTTGCAATAGAGGTCATAGAGGGAAGGAGTCCCTGCGGTGATCTTCTTGTTGCGGGCGTTGCCGGTGGTGAGCCACCAGTAGGAAAGGCCGCCGGCCCATCCCCAGTTGCTGTTGCCGAACTTGCCCTGGAAGCAGGTCATGACACGGAAAATGTCTCTCTGCATGAGGTAGAAGCCCGTGCCTTCCGGGTCGAAAGGAATGTCGACCTTGGAGTTGGCCTTGTCGTTCCAGATCTTGTCGAGAGTCTTGATGTAGGGGGAAGACGCGCCGTTGAAGCCGTAGAAGGAATAGGTCCTGTTGGCAAACCATGAAATGGCGGCGGAAACACGGATCCCGGGAATCAGGTACTTCGAGTCGAAGAAGCTGTGGAGGACGATGTTGCCTTTGGTGTAGGCGGAAACCTCGACGTTGAACTTATAGATGTAGTCGGGGTACTTGGAGCCGTCGCCGTAGTTGTAGATGTCGCAGAGGGCGCCATAGTGGAAGCCGAGGTCTGAAGAGTAGCCGATTGCGGGAAGGGGACCGAAGTTCCAACCTGTCTTTATGGAGTCTTTGGGGGCTTTCTCTTTCTTTGCTTTCTTGGCTTTGCCTTTCGTGGCAACGGTCTCAGTTTTCTCTTCCTGGAGAGTGGTCTCCTCCTGGGCGTAAGCGCTTACGAAAACGGTTGCGAGGAGGATTGTGGCTAGGATTTTTCTCATAACACGGTTAATAAATGGTCCTCAAAGATAGGAAAAATTATCTATTCGCAAGGCATCGGTGAAGTTTTTCGAGCCCCTGCTCCACCAGGGAGCGGGGGCAGGCGATGTTGAGCCTGATGAATCCTTCGCCCTCCTGCCCGTAGAGAGTCCCGGGGCATATGGCGAGGCCGTGAGCATCCCTAAGTTCCTCAGCCAGAAGCTCTGAGAATCCCTCGAGGGGCTCTCCTTCGCGGAGCGCTTTCCGGCAGTCTATCCACATGAGATAGGTCCCCTCAAGCGGCAGGGCGGAGAATCCGGGCAGTTTTTCTTTCAGGAAACTGCAGACCAGATCGGCGTTGCCCTTGAGGTAGACGAGGAGCTCGTCGAGCCAGTCGCCGCTCTCGCGGTAGGCCGCCTCCAAGGCAACGGCGCCGAAGACGTTGACATCGCAGCACTCGTTCTCGTTGATGGCCCTGTCGATGGCGGCTCTGCGCTGCGGGTCGGCCGCCGCAATCGCGGCTATCTGGATGCCGGCGATGTTGAATGCCTTAGTAGGGGATATGCATGACGCTGAATTGAGCGCAATCTCCTCCGGCAGGGAGCCGAAGGGGGTGTAGTCGTGGCCGGGTTAGGTGAGCTCGCAGTGGATCTCATCGGAAATCACGAACACGCCGTTGCGAAGGCATATCTCGCCGATGCGGAGAAGCTCCTCTCTCGTCCACACGCGACCCGCAGGGTTGTGAGGGTTGCAAAGCAGCAGGGCCGTGGCCTGCGGATCTGCCGCCCTGCGCTCCAGATCGTCGAAATCGATCGAGTAGCGCCCGCCTTCGTAGACGAGGGCGTTGCGGCTTTCGATGCAGCGGTTGTTGCGGACAGCAGGGAAGAAGCAGTTGTAGACCGGGGGCATGATTATGACCTTCTCGCCGGGCTTCGTGACTGCTTTTATGCAGGCGGAGTAGGCGGCGATGACACCCGTCGTGGGGATGATATCCTCCCTGCGGATGGTCCAGCCGTGCCTTTCCTTGAACCAGTCGGTGATTGCCTTGTAGAACTTCCTGCCGAGAAGCGGATAGCCGAAGACTCCGTGGTCCAGGCGCTTCTGCAGGGCTTTAAGAATGGCGGGCGCCGCCTTGAAGTCCATATCGGCAACCCACATCGGCAGGACGTCGCTGCCGTAAAGATCCCATTTCACGGAACTTGTCCCGTGCCGGTCGATTATCTCGTCGAAATTGTACTTTCCCATCAATTACAAATATAGGTAAAATTTCTATCTTTGCGAGTTATGAAAAGAATCCTGATTATACTTGCCGCCCTTGTCGCGGCCCTCTCATGTTCCCATGAAAAAAGGCAGCCCGCCCTTCTCGACCCTGCCGCTTTCGCCGACACTCTCGAAGGCAAGCCTGTTGCTCTTTATACCCTAAAAAACGGCGACCTGGTGCTCCAGGTGACCAATTACGGGGCGAGGATCCCTTCGATATGGACCCCCGACCGCAATGGCGACTACGACAATGTCGTGGTCGGCCGCGCCTCTCTTGAGGCCTACGTCCACCCTGCCGGAGAGCGCTTCCTCGGCGCCTGCGTCGGTCCGGTTGCCAACCGTATTGGCAACGCGGAATTCGCCATCGGCGACATGGTTTTCAGGACCCCGGCCAACGAAGCGGGCATCACAACGCTTCATGGCGGCTATAAGGGTCTCGATAATGTGATATGGGACGTCAAGTCCGTCGACGAGAGCTCCATTGTGCTTACTTATCTCCATGAAGACGGCCAGGAGGGCTTCCCCGGCAATCTTTCCATCGAGATGAAGTATGAGCTGACCCCGGCCAACGAGTTCCGCATCACCTACTGCGCCGTGACTGACAGCCCCACTCCGGTCAATATCACCAATCACCCCTTCTTCAACCTTTCCGGTGAAGGGTCCGGCAGCATCGAAGACTGCGTGATGACCATCAACGCATCCTCCTATATCCCCATCGATGCCCACAGCATTCCCTTTGGAGGCACCGCTTCCGTCGAAGGCACCCCCTTCGATTTCCGCGAGCCTCACACCATCGGCGAGCGTATCGGTGAAGAGAATGAGCAGCTTCTCAACGCCCGCGGCTACGATCACAACTGGTGTCTCGACCGCAAGGGCGAGGGCATGGAGCAGGCCTGCACGGTCTACGACCCTGCAAGCGGCCGTTTCCTCGAGGTGTTGACCGACCAGCCCGGCCTTCAGTTCTACAGCGGCAATTTCTTCGATGGCAGTGACGTCGGATCCAACGGAAAGCCTCTGATTTTCCGTTCTTCCTTCGCCCTGGAGACCCAGCATTTCCCTGATTCCCCCAACCATCCAGAGTATCCGTCCATCCTCCTCAACCCGGGTGAGACCTACACCCACGAGTGTATCTATCGCTTCAGTACCAAAAAGTGAAACGATTCCCGTTTATACTTGCGGTGCTCATTATCCTCGCCGGCTGTGCTCCTGAGGATCGTAACCACTTGATCCCAGGCGATTTCTCCGAACAGCCGTCCGAGCCATCCGAGCCACAGGATCCCCAGGATCCCCAGGATCCCCCGGAACCGGACGACCCGCCCTCCGATAACCCCTGGCAGGACGGCATCGATTATATTTTCGACCAGAATGCCCTTGCGGAGTTCCACCTGCAGTTCCCTCTTGACGAGTGGAACACCCTTCTGGGCTATTATGACGCCGATCCCAACACGGAGGAATATGTCTCATGCGACATTATATATAAGAAAGGAACGGAAACGACGGTCATCCCGAATTCCGGAGTAAGGCTGAAAGGCAACACCTCGCGCCGCCGTCCCGAAGACGGCAGCGGCACTCACGTGACTCCTGGCACTTCCTGGAACCACTGCCATTTCGGACTCAATTTCTCCAAATTCGTCAAGGATGACGCGCATGCCCTTCGCAGCACCAAGAAGCTCTATCTGAAATGGTTCAAGGACGACCCGGCCTATGCGAGGGAGGTCTTCTGCTTCGATTTCATGCGGAGGGTAGGGATATGGACGGCTGTCAACAGCTGGTATGTCCGCCTGTATATCAGGGTTGAAGGCGACGCTTCGGAGACCTACTACGGCGTCTATCAGGTCCAGGAGTCCATCGACAAGCCCTATCTTGCCGGCCGCGCCGACAAGGGTTTCCTCTCCGATGAAGGCAACCTTTGGAAATGCCGCTACGGCGCCGGTCTCAACAATGCGGATGAATCTCTTTTCGGCATAGATGACAGCTCTACTGATATGCCGCCGTATGAGCTCAAGACCAACACCAAGAAGGGGAAGGACGCGGCATATGCTCAGCTGAAAGATTTTATTGCGAAGGTCAGCGGCAAGACAGGCGACAGTTTCTATCAGTGGATCCAGCAGGTGACGGATGTGGATTTCCTGCTGAAGACCTACGCCGCCAATGTGGTGCTCGGTATGTGGGACGACTACTGGTGCAACAACAATAATTATTACCTGTATTTCACGACCACCGACACCTACGACTATAAGTTCTTCTTCATCCCCTATGATTATGACAACACCCTGGGGACTTCGCTGATGATGGACTCCGGCCGTCAGGATCCCCTCCACTGGGGCAATGACTCCTATCCGCTCATAGCGAAGATTCTCTCATATCCGGATTTCAAGGCGAAGTATGTCGCTTTTCTCAAGGAAATTGCCGTTTCGGACGGAAGCCCGTTCTTATACGGCGCAGCGGCAGCGCGGATACGCTCCTGGCACAATATGATAAACCCGTATGTGTCCAATGACACCGGTGAGGATATGAGCATTACCGACCTTCCGGCTTCGTGGGGCAACCACAGCGAATACCGGCTTCTGATAGACGGGTCGAATAACTATTTCCGTGTCAAAACTGCCACCATAGCGGCGATTCAATGACAAATTGTCAGTCCCGGACAGGTGGCACGGCACTTGATTTTTCCGTCGGCGCAGAAAAAAACAAAACACTATAAATTATGATCAAACCACTTCAAGACAGAGTTGTCATCGAGCCTAAAGAGGCCGAGACAAAGACGGCTGCAGGATTGTACATCCCCGACACGGCAAAGGAAAAACCCCAGCAGGGTACGGTAGTCGCTGCCGGCCCCGGCAAAAAGGATGAACCCATGGAGGTCAAGGTCGGCGACGACGTCCTCTACGGCAAATATGCAGGCACCGAAGTCACCGTCGGCGACAAGAAGTACCTCATCGTCAAACAGTCCGATATCCTCGCGATAATCTAAACTCTACTATCATGGCAAAAGATATAAAATTCAATGTTGACGTCCGTTCCGCTATGAAGGACGGTGCGGATGCTCTCGCCAATGCAGTCAAGGTGACCCTCGGCCCCAAAGGCCGCAACGTCGTCATCGACAAGAAATTCGGTGCCCCTCAGGTGACCAAGGACGGCGTGACTGTCGCCAAGGAAATCGAACTCGAGAACCGTTTCGAGAACATGGGTGCCCAGATGGTCAAGGAAGTTGCTTCCAAGACCAACGACCAGGCCGGTGACGGCACGACCACCGCGACCGTCCTCGCCCAGGCCATCATCAACGTCGGCCTCAAGAACGTCACCGCCGGCGCCAACCCCATGGACCTCAAGCGCGGCATCGACAAGGCTGTCGCCGCCGTGGTTGCAGACCTCAAGGCCCGCAGCCAGGAAGTCGGCGACGTCTACTCCAAGATCGAGCAGGTCGCGCC
>JAGCDT010000059.1 GCA_017651045.1 Bacteroidales bacterium
ATTGTTGAGCGGAGGTTGTAGGTCAGAGGGCTTCCTATTGCGAGGACCCACTCGCCGATGCGGAGCTGGTCGCTGTCTCCGAAGGGGATGGAAGGAAGGTCTTCAGCATCGATCTTGATGATGGCGACGTCGGTTGCAGGGTCGGTGCCGACAACGGACGCGTCGTAGGTCTTGTCGTTATTGAGAGTGACGGCGATCTTGGAGGCTTTTTCTACAACGTGGTTGTTGGTGACGATGTAGCCGTCGGGACGGATGATGACGCCGGAGCCGCTGCCCTTCTGCTCACGGGACTGAGGCTGGCCGTACTCGTCGCCGAAGAAGAAACGGAAGAAGGGGTCGATGTTCTGGAACTGCTGCCTGTAGGAGACAGTCACCTCGACATAGACGACCGCTTCGACCGCCGATTCGGCCGCATAGGTGAAATCCGGATAATCGCTGTCTGCCAGATTGACAGTCCTGTACTCGACGTTGCCGGAAGTCTCCGGGAGTACTTCGTCAGAATTCATGTCTCCAACCCTGACCACCGCATAGGCGGTGATGGCGCTCAGGACCACGGAAAGGAGAATTGTAAGGATGCCTTTTTTCATAATATGATGTTTTTGCTTAAAATCCACAAGGCCCGCCCACGGATGAGCAAGGCCGGGCTGAAATTAGCAAATAATATGCCTGAGAATGTTGAATTTTTTCAAAACAAATTCTTATATTTGTAATCCTGGATAAACGAAAAACAAAACAGACTTTTATATGAAACTGAACATCTCCAGCTCCGAGCTCCTGAAAGGACTTCTCGACGTCTCCAAAGCGATTCCCGCCAAGACGACCCTCCCCATCCTTGAGAACTTTCTATTCGTCCTCAAGGGCGGAGTCCTTGAAGTGACCGCATCCGACACCGAATTCACCCTCCGCACCGAGATCCCCGCCGAGATCGAGGAAGAAGGCTCGATCGCAGTACCCGCAAGGCACATCATCGAGCTCCTCAAGGTCCTCCCCGACCAGCCTCTCCGCATCAAGACTCTCAGCGACAGCTCCTTCGAGTGCGCATGGTCGAGCGGTAATTCCGTTCTCCCCTACCTCCCCGCCGAGGACTACCCCGAGATCAAGACCGCCGGTGAGAACGCCACGACCGTCGAATTCCCTGCCGAAGTCCTCGTGGAAGGCATCGCCAGCACCGTCTACGCCACGGCCGACGATGAGATTCACCCCGCGATGAACGGTATCTACTTCGACATCAGCCCCGAGTCCACGACCCTCGTCGCCTCCGACGCCCATAAGCTCATCTGCTACACGACCCCCGAAGCCAAGGCCCCGACCGCGTCCTTCATTCTCCATAAGAAGCCCGCTGCCGTCCTCCGCTCGATCGTGAGCAAGGCCGACGAGCTCGTCCGCATCAGTTTCGATTCCACGACCGCAGTCTTCACCTTCGGCCACACTCTGATGGTCTGCCGTCCCGTTGTCGGCAAATACCCGAGATACCGCGACGTCATCCCTCAGAACAACTCCAACATCCTCAGGATCGACCGCAACCTCCTTCTCGGCATCGTCCGCCGCGTGGCCGTCTGCGCCGACAAGGGCGCGAGCCACATCAAGCTCGACCTCAAGCCCGGCCAGCTGGAAGTCTCCGCACAGGATCTCGGTTTCGCCCTCGCCGCCTACGAGAAAGTCGAATGCGACTACTCCGGCGACGTCCTCACCATCGGCTTCAAATCGACCTTCCTCAGCGAGATCCTCTCCAACCTCGACTGCGAGAACATCGTCATCAAGTTTGCCGACGCGCGCCGCTCGGTGCTTATCCTCCCTGCCGAAGGCGAGGAGGCAGCCCAGAAGGTCTGCGGCATCCTTATGCCTATCATGATCTAATTCCAATATGGAACTCTCACTTACAAGGCCGTTGCTTTTCTTCGACATAGAAAGCACCGGCCTTAACATTGCCACCGACTGCATCGCCGAGCTCAGTTTCGTAAAAGTCTTCCCCGACGGCGAGCAGAGGATCAAGACGTGGCGTTTCAAGCCCTGGGACTACGCCGCCTCGAAGCAGTACCCCATCCACCCTGCCGCATCCGCCGTCAACGGACTCAAGGACGAGGATCTGGTCGGTGAGCCGCGCTTCTGCGACAAGATCGACGAGGTCATAGAGTGGATCGGCGACAGCGACCTGGCCGGCTTCAACTCCGCCAAGTTCGACCTTCCCATGCTGGCCGAAGAGATCGAGAGGGTGCGCAAGTGGACGGGCCGCAAGATCGACCTCGATCTCCACAGCCGCTACATGGTCGACGTCCAGACGATCTACCATTTCTTCGAGCCCCGCAACCTCAAGGCGGCCTACCGCTTCTACTGCGGCGGCGAAGACTTCGAGAACGCCCACACCGCAGAGGCCGACACCGTCGCGACCTTCGAAGTCCTCAAGGGCCAGATCCGTCTCTATGGCGACAAGCTAAAGAATGACGTCCCTTCCCTCTCCACGATAGGCGGGAGGTCGAAGACCGTCGACTATGCCGGCCGCCTCATCATCGGTGAGGACGGCGAGCCCGTCATAAGCTTCGGCAAGCACCGCGGCCGCACGGCGCGCGAGGTCTACCTCAGCGAGCCGTCCTATTTCGCATGGATCGATTCCGGCGAGTTCACCCTCGACACCAAGCGGCAGTTCGCCCTTCTCAAGGAGAAGTACGACGCCGAAAAAAAGCGGGCCGATGCTGAAAAGCAATCGAGACCCGCTTCAGAGGAAGAGCTCCGCGGCCTTGCAGGCAAGTGGAGCGGTAAACTCTTCTAAGCCTATTTCACCGTCACCGTGACGGTCTTGTAGAGCTTGAATCCGTAAATTTCAAAGTTGAAAGTTACGCTGGTGCTTCCCTTGGAAACGCCTTCGAGCAGAATGCCGCTTCCGTCGCCGAGCACAGAAACCCTTGCCACACCGTCATTTTCAGATGAAGCTGAATAGACGCCGTTGGGATCGGTGATCCTGGTGTCGTTCTTATAGACAGCAAAGATTTCTTCAGAGCTGCCCTTGTCGATGGAGAATTTCTGCCCCATTTCCTTCACCCTGGATCCGTCCATGTAGGCGAAGTGATTGGTGCTGATGGAATAGGCGTGCTTGTCACAGGATGTGAAAGCGACTGAGGCCAGTGCCAGGGCGGCAACGGCCGCAATGATTGATAAAACTTTCTTCATAACCATTTTATTTGTCCGACACCCTTATATAATAATAAAGGCTGTCCGGAAAAACCGGGTCGGATTCATGCAAAATTGATACCATATCAGACAGTATAAGGTCCGGACGGACGGCTCCGCTTTCCCAGAAATCGTTGCCTCCGCCGGGGCTTAAACGCTTGATATTATTATAGATACGCTCTATTTTAAAGGTCTCGAAAACAGGGCTTGCAGACTGTATATCCTCCCTGCTCCGGCACAGGCCGGGATTGAGCCATAGATCCGCCTCGCGGGAAAGGGCGCAGGCCTTTTCGAGCGATATCACAGAGGATGCGCTCTCCCCTTCCTCGGCGCCAAGTACCTCTCCGCCAGCGTCTTCGACAAGGCGGGTGAACCAGTTGGCCCCGCCCGGAATAAACCAGCGGTCGCCATAAGGAAGGTTCACAAGGACCTTCTTGCGGGCGGCACCTTTATATATTAAAGAATGGTATTTCTCCGAAACTTCCTCGAAGAAGGCGTCCGCTTCCTCCAGCCGGCCGGTCAAAGCGCCGAAAAGCCTCACATAGGAAGCCCTCGCAAGCGGGTGGGTCTCCAGATGATCATATAAAAGAAGCACCGGTATTCCCGACGAGCGCAGGAACGGGACATAGTCGGGAACGACAGCCGAAGAGGCGTAGGCGACGACAATATCCGGTTTCAACGCGAATATCCTTTCATAGTCAGGCGCGGCGTCATAGCCGATCTCCACGGCCTTCACCTTCTCATTGCTCAGAAAACGAAGCCCTGACACGCCCGTGACGACGGAGTCGCAGCCTATAGCCGACAGGCATGCCACATAGGAAGACGACGCGCAGACTATGCTCCCGAGCGGCTCGTCCACCCACAGCGTGTCCCGGACTCCGCCATAAGGCGAAACCGTCACGACCGCGGGTGTCTCCCCTTCGAGGATTTCAAAGAATCTTGCCTCTTCCCCCGCTTCCGGAGCCGCCATCCTCGAGCACGACAAGGCGACGAGCAATATTACTGCTATTCGTTTCACTCTGCAAAGATAACATCTTATTGCATATAAGCGGAATCTTGCTTATTTTTGTGAGAATTGAGTTCAATATCACACCTATAACATTATGAAACGTATTTTTGGAATTTTCTGTCTCGCCGCGCTCGTCCTTTGCGCGTGCGACAAAGACAAAGACAAGGGCAAGGACGATGGCCCTTTTACGATCGACCCCTATGACCTTGTTGGCGTCTGGGCCTGTACCGAGCATATCGATCCAGAGGGAACTTCTATACCGGATGTCGCTGCTTACACGTCTATGATCATCAGTATCAAAGACCTGACTCACTACGCCCCCTATTATGGCACGGAAGGTCAAAAATATGAATATGAAAGTATGAAGATCGACGGGGACAGGCTCATACTTGATGAAGGTAAAGAGACAGAAATGATCCTCAAGGTAAAAAAACTGGACGGAAAGACTATGACCTGGTTGCAGTATCCGGACTCTGACTATCCCATCGAGGAATCCTATGCCAATGTGAGCCACATCCTGCCCGGAGAGTGGACGATCCATTATCCCGACGCCGACATCAGTGCCACCATTAACAGCAATAAGATGGTTGAGCAATACCCTTCTGACTCCGTTGAATATGACCTGCTCATTTACATCAAGGGTGGACAAGTCGTTATCAATATCACGCAGATCCTCAAAGATGACGAACCCTGGGAGACAGAGTTCACCGTACTCTCTATCACCGAAAATCGCATTGAGACGAAGCAGGCTGTCTCGAACTCCAAAGTCGTGTTCGAGCGCAAGTAAGCCTGCCCGCTTGACAAATATACCGGCACTCGAAAGGGCGCCGGTTATTTTTTTGAAATTTTTTGACGAAAAAGTTAAATTATTTTTTGTTTTTCAATAAATGTTTATATATTCGCAGTGTAAAACTTAAAACCAAATCGCTATGACAGCAATGTGGGCATCAATGAGCATCTTAATGAAGATTCTCTGGGGGATCACCCTTACGGCTTCCCTGATTTTCATTGTCCAGACCGTTATGACCTTTATCGGGGCCGACACCGGCGGGATGGACAGCATCGACGGTGACCTCAGCGGGGATCTCCCCGACAGCACCCTCGAGGACCCTTCCGATCTTGGCCACACCGGGATGAATCTCTACACCTTCCGCAACCTGATCAATTTCCTGCTCGGATTCGGATGGACGGCCATCATCCTCAACTCCAGGATCAAATCCACGTTCCTGCTTGTCCTTATCGCCATTTTAGTGGGCGTCGGACTCGTAGTCGCCGTGATGTATCTCTTCAAATGGCTCAACTCCATGCAGCAGACCGGCACGATCAACCTTTACAAGGCCGCCATCGACTGCCAGGGCAGCGTGTATATCCCCATCCCGGGACACCGCGAGGGAGAAGGCAAGGTCCAGGTGACCATCAACGACTCCGTCCGTGAATACAACGCCCTGACCGACGGCGAAGCCCTCAAGACCGGCGTGCAGATCCGCATCGTTGAAGTCATCAACGCCAACACCGTTCTCGTCGAACCAATGGAAACAATCATTATCTAAAACCATAAAAAGCCATGGTCTACATTATTCTCATCGTAGTCGTAGTGCTTTTCGTGACGCTCGCCGCGATCCTCAAGCGCTACAAACGCTGCCCTTCCGACAAGATCCTCGTCATCTACGGTAAGACCGGCAGAAACTCCTCCGCAAAATGCGTCCACGGCGGCGCGGCCTTCATCTGGCCCGTCTTCCAGAACTACGCATTCCTCGACCTCACCCCTATCTCCATCGAGTGCAACCTCACCAATGCACTTTCCAAGCAGAACATCCGCGTCGACGTCCCCTGTCGCTTCACCGTCGGTATCTCGACCGACACCGACAGCATGACCAACGCAGCTGAGCGTCTCCTCGGCCTCACCACGGCCTCCATCCAGAACATCGCAACCGATATCCTCTTCGGTCAGCTCCGTCTCGTCATCGCGACGATGGACATCGAGGAGATCAACGCCGACCGCGACAAGTTCCTCGCCAACGTCTCCACCAACGTTGAAGCCGAGCTCCGCAAGATCGGTCTCAAGCTCATCAACGTCAACGTGACGGATATCCGCGACGAGTCCGGCTACATCGAGGCTCTCGGTAAGGAAGCCGCCGCCAAGGCTATCAACGACGCGAAGAAGAGCGTTGCCGAGCAGAACCGTTTCGGTGAGATCGGTAAAGCCGAGGCCGACAGGGACAAGGACATCCGTATC
>JAGCDT010000060.1 GCA_017651045.1 Bacteroidales bacterium
GACCTGGGCGGCCATCACGGTGTTGTCGCCGATCTGGACGTTGTGGGCTATCTGGCAGAGGTTGTCGATCTTGACGCCGTTGCCGATCACCGTCGCTTCCATCTCGGCGCGGTCGATGGTCGTGTTGGCGCCGATCTCGACGTTGTCGCCGATGATGACTTTGCCGAGGTGCTCGATCTTCTCCCAGGTGCCGTCGGGCTTGGGCACGTTGCCGAAGCCGTCGGAACCGATGACGGCGTTGGAATGGATGATGACGTTGTCGCCTATGATCATGCCCGGATAGATGCGTACGCCGGGGTAGAAAATGCAGTTTTTGCCGATCTTGCAGTCGTCGCCGATGAAGACCTGCTCATGGATGAGGGTGCCGTCGCCGACCACCGTGCGGCGGCCGATGTGAGAGAAGGCGCCGACGGAGACTTTCCTGCCAAACCTGGTGGAGAGGAACCACTTGGCTCTCAGGCTTTTATGAGCCCTCGCGCGACGCTTCTGCTCGGCTGAATATTTCAGGAGGGTGGCGATTGCTTCGTAGGCGTTTTCGACGCGGATGAGGGTGGGGATGATCTCGCCCTTGGGCTGGAAATCACGGCTCACGAGCATGATTGACGCCTTGCTCGAGTAGACATACTGCTCGTACTTCGGATTGGCGAAAAAGCAGAGGTCGCCGCTTTTGCCGTTCTCGATTTTTGCAAGGCGGGTCACCTTGGCGTTTTCGTCTCCTTCAATCGTCCCTTTGAGTATCTGTGAAAGCTGTTTCGCTGTTAATTCCATGTCGTTCCAATTAATGTGGTTTGCAAAAATAACAATTATTTTTGATGGTTTGAAATATATTTGTATCTTTGCACCCGAGAACGAGATAGAGGCCGAAAGGTTTCTATTTTTTTATGACCGCTATGGACAAAAAGACTATTTCGGAAGCCGTTGCACCCGAGCTTGAAAAAATGGGATGCTTCCTTGTGGACGTGACCGTCAGCAAGGCCAATGACATCGAGGTCGTCATCGAGAAGGAATCGGGGACGGTCGACATGGACGATTGCGCAGCCCTGGACCGTTTCTTCCACGGAGTATTCTCGCAGGACGAAGAGGACTATTCCCTCACGGTCTCCTCTGCAGGTCTCGACAGGCCCTTCAAGGTGCTTCGCCAGTACGAAAAAGCCGTCGGCAGCCGCGTCACTGCGAGCTTCCGCGGCGGCCGCAGGGTCCTTGCGACAATCGAGGCCGTCACCCCGGAAGAGCTCACGCTCAGCGTCGGCGGCGTCTCCGAGACGGTCCCGTTCTCTTCCATCACCACGGTGATCCCTTACATCGAATTTAAATAAATAAACTATACTGTAATGAAAGAAAAACGCGAAAACGTTATTACCCTGATTGATGCGTTCAGGGATTTCAAGGAAGAGAAGAACATCGACCGTCCGGTCATGATGGGCGTTCTCAAGGATGTGTTCCTCACCCAGATTGCCAAGACATTCGGCTCTGCCGACAACTTCGACGTCATTATCAACGTCGACAAGGGCGACTGCGAAATTTATCAGAATTTCGACGTCGTGGAGACTGTCGAGAATCCCGTGACCGAGATCACCCCCGAGCAGATCGCTGCCGAGACCGGCGAGGACGACTACGAGGTCGGTGACATCTACACCAAGCCGTTCAACCTTGCGACCTTCGGCCGCAGGGGCATCCTCAACATCCGTCAGAACCTCCAGGGCCGCATCCTCGATATCGAGAAGGCCAACGTTTTCAAGAAATACTCCGAGATGGTCGGTGACATCTTCACCGGCGAGGTCTACCAGACCTGGAAGAACGAGGTTCTCATCCTCGATGAGGACGGCAACGAGCTCCATCTCCCCAAGACCGAGCAGATCCTCGGCGAGCACTTCAAGAAGAGCGAGTCCATCCGCGCCATCATCAAGAGCGTCGAGATGAAGAACAACACGACTCCTTACATCGTCCTCTCCAGGACCTCCAACGAGTTCCTCGAGAAACTCTTCGAGATGGAGGTGCCCGAGATCTACGACGGCCTCATCACCATCAAGAAGGTTGCCCGCATCCCCGGCAAGAGGGCCAAGGTCGCTGTCGAGTCCTACGACGAGCGCATCGACCCGATCGGCGCCTGCATCGGTGTCAAGGGATCCCGCATCATGGGTATCGTCCGTGAGCTCCGCAACGAGAACATCGACGTTCTCCAGTGGACCTCCAACACCCAGCTTCTCATCCAGAGGGCTCTCAATCCCGCCCGCATTTCCCGCATCGACCTCGGCGAGTCTCCCGAAGACAAGATCAAGGTCTACATGCAGAGCGAGGAAGTCAAGAAGGGTATCGGCAAGGACGGTGTCAACATCCGCCTCGCCGGCCTTCTTGTCGGACGTGAGATCGAGGTCTGGCGTGAGTTCCATGAGGATGAGGATGACGGCGAAGACGTCCTCCTGTCCGAGTTCTCCAACGAGATCGACCAGTGGGTCATCGACAAGCTCGTCAGCATCGGCTGCGACACCGCCAAGAGCGTTCTCGCCCTTGATCCGGAAGATATCGCAAAGCGCGCCGACCTCGAGGACGAGACCGTTGAAGACGTCCTTAACATCCTCCGTTCCGAATTCGAATAGAAGAAGCTGTTTTAAAATGGTTCAATAAATTTCTTACAGAATCTTTTTTGAACTTTTTACATTTTTCATCAGTCACATAGTTCCCGACTATGTTCCTTCTTCAAACTGAAAAAATTTCTGAAAAATCTTCAATAATAAACTTTATCAACCATTTCAAAACAGCTTCTAAAAGAGCGTATGGCAGAAGTCAGACTGAATAAACTTATCAAACAATACAACATCGGTCTCCAGACCCTTGTGGATTTTCTCAATTCACTTGGCGCAGAGGTCGATGCCAACCCCAATGCAAAAGTCTCCGACCAGTATCTCGCCGACATCCAGAAGAAATTCGGTAAGGACCTTGAGCTCAAGGAACAGGCCGAAAAGGTGGATGTCAAGCTCAACGAGATCCTCGAGAAGTCGTCCCGCAAGCCTTCCGCAGAGGAGGAAGAGGACGACTACGAGCCCGTCCGTGAGACCATCATCAAGAGCAACAACCTTTCAAGGGTAGCGCCCGCTCCGGAGCCCAAGGTCGAGGAGCCCGCACCCGAACCGGAGCCCGAAGCTCCCGCACCGAAGGCGGAAGAGCCGGTAGTCGAGGCCCCCGTCGAGGCCCCTGCAGAGCCTGAGGCTCCTGTGGCTGAGGCCCCCGTTGAGGCTCCTGAGGAGCCCGCTGAGGCCCCCGCAGAGCCGGAGGTCGCGGAGACCCCTGCTCCTGAAGCTCCCGCCGAGGAGCCCGCTGAGGCTCCTGCTGAGCCGGAGAAGCCGAAGGAGGAGACCAGCCTCAAGGTGGTCGGCAAGATCGACCTTTCCCAGTTCTCCAAGAAACCCAAGAAGAGGGAGAGGATCAAGAGCCAGAAGGTGGATGTAGCCAAGGTCGGCGCTGAAGCCAGAAAGGATGCCACTCAGAACAAGAAGGCCGCTGCGGCCGCCGCTCCCGGCAAGGGCCGCAAGAAGGGCGAGCGCTTCAAGCCTGCGATGACTCCCGAAGAGGAGGAAGCGATGCAGAAGGAAATCCAGAAGCAGGTCAAGGAGACCTACGCCAGGATGAACGAAAGCAAGAACAACTTCGGCGCAAAGCACCGCAAGGAAAAACGCGAACTCGCAGCCCAGCGCAGCCAGGAAGAGATGGAGGCGGCACTTGCCGAGAACAAGGTCCTGAAAGTGACCGAGTTCGTTACGGTCAACGACCTTGCCGTCCTCATGAACAATACCCCCGTGGTGAAGGTTATCGGTGCATGTATGTCCCTCGGTCTGATGGTTTCCATCAACCAGAGGCTCGATGCCGAGACCCTCGTGCTCGTCGCCGAGGAGTTCGGCTACAAGGTCGAATTCATCACCGCCGAGCTCACCCAGGAAATCAACCAGGAGCAGGAACCCGACAAGGAAGAAGACCTAGTCGAGCGTCCTCCGGTGATCACCGTCATGGGCCATGTCGACCATGGCAAGACGTCCCTCCTCGACAACATCCGCAACACCAACGTCATCGCTGGCGAGGCTGGTGGTATTACCCAGCACATCGGTGCCTACAACGTCACTCTCAAGAGTGGCCGCCACATCACCTTCCTCGACACTCCGGGCCACGAGGCGTTTACCGCCATGCGAGCCAGGGGTGCGCAGATGACCGACCTTGCTATCATCATCATCGCAGCCGACGACGCCGTGATGCCCCAGACAGTTGAGGCTATCAATCACGCCCAGGCTGCCGGCGTCCCTATGGTCTTTGCTATCAATAAGATAGACAAGCCGGGCGCCAACCCTGAGACTATACGCCGTCAGCTCTCCGAGATGAACATTCTCGTCGAGGACTGGGGCGGTAAGTATCAGTGCCAGGAGATTTCGGCGAAGAAGGGCCTCAATGTGGACAAGCTCCTCGAAAAGGTCCTCCTCGAGACCGACCTGCTCGAGCTCAAGGCCAATCCTTCGAAGCTCGGCCAGGGCGCCGTCATCGAGTCTTCCCTCGACAAGGGCCGCGGCTACCTCGCCACGGTGCTCGTTCAGGACGGCACCGTCCACGTGGGCGATGTCATCATCTCCGGCAGCTACTACGGCCGTGTGAAGGCCATGTACAATGAGCGTGGACAGAAAGTCCAGGAAGCCGGCCCTTCGACCCCTGTGTCGATGCTCGGTCTCAACGGTGCCCCTTCCGCAGGTGAGAAGTTCAACGTGATGTCTGACGAAAAGGAAGCAAAATCCATCGCCAACCGTCGCGAGCAGCTCATCCGCATACAGGGCATCAAGACCCAGAAGCACCTCACCCTCGAGGAGATCGGCCGCCGTATCGCCATCGGCAACTTCAAGGAGCTCAACGTCATCGTCAAGGGCGATGTGGACGGCTCTGTCGAAGCCCTCTCCGACTCCCTCATCAAGCTCTCCACCGAGCAGGTCAGGGTCAATGTCATCCACAAGGCGGTCGGTGCCATCTCGGAATCCGATATCCTCCTCGCCGAGGCTTCGGATGCCGTCATCATCGGCTTTCAGGTGCGTCCCTCTTCGGAGGCCCGCCGTTCAGCCGAGAAGGAAGGCATCGAGATCCGTCTCTACTCCGTCATCTACGACGCCATCAACGACGTCAAGGAAGGTATCGAGGGTATGCTCGAGCCTGAGAAGAAGGAAGAGGTCACCGCGACCGCCGAGGTCAAGCAGATCTTCAAGATCTCCAAGGTCGGTACGGTCGCCGGTTGCCAGGTCAAGGAAGGCAAGCTGGTCCAGAAGGCCCAGGTCCGCCTCATCCGCGACGGCATCGTGGTCTACACTGGCGCCCTCGCCTCACTTCAGAGAGGCAAGGACGACGCTAAAGAAGTCGCCACCGGATTTGAATGCGGATGCTCTCTCGAGCGTTTCTCCGACATCCATCCCGGTGACGTCATCGAGGCTTTCCAGATTGTCGAGATCAAAAAGACTCTCTAGAATCTCCAACCAACAGTCACAAGAGCTGAGAAAAGTTTGCTCTTGGTGAGAATTTGCGGTGCGGCGGCGATTATATTGCCGCCGTTATCGTAGTAGTCCCCGTAGGGAGTGATATAGGTGTCGGGCTGGAAGGTGAGGCGTGCGGCGGCGTCGACGAAGAACGAGCCGGGCGACGAGTAACCGATGCCGAGGGCACCTGAGAGAGTCCTTGTGTTGTAGTAATTGCCGAAAATAGGATCCTTCTCGGCGCAGCTTATGAAATTGAAGCCGGCTCTGAGGGCGAGGGCGGGGATAGGTTTGTATTCGCCGCCGACGCGGACCGTATGACCTAGGCCCATCCTTTCGACGATGTCGGTGTTGACACCCGTGTAGGAATCATCGAGGGAGTTGCCGCCGGCGGACATCTTCATGTTGGCATAGTCGACCAGCTCGTAGTCGGCCGAGATGAGGCCCTTGTCGGCAAAGGTGTAGGCCGCGCCGAAACCGAAGGTCATCGGGGTACGGAGCCTGTAGGTGAACTGGTCGCTCGGCGATTCCTCGCTGGAGGAGAAATTGGCGTCGACATAGTGCGACTGGGCGTCGTAGTTGTAGGTCTCCTTGATGTTGATCAGGGTGGGGGTCTGGATGGTGAGTCCGAGACGGAGGCCGGCCACGGGGCGTCCTATGATGCCGAACTTGGCGTTGATACCGGTGCCGCGGTCCTTCCAGAACTGGCGGTAGCGCAGGTCGTTGAACCTGGTCTCCACGGAGCCTTCGGAAGTGATGAATTCCTGCTTGAATTTATCGGCGTTGGAAGGGTCGTCGGTGTTGACGCTCTCCCTCATGGAGTCGGAATAGGAGTAGTTGAGCGTCACGAGGGAGAAGTTGGCTCCTATATAGAGAAAGTCGGAGATATTGAACCCGACGTTGAAGAGCATATTGCCCTTGCTTCCGGTCGTGAGACGTCCGTAGTTCTGGTTGATGGTCCCGGCGAGCGCCGCCTCTCCGTTGGTCAGAGCCGTCTCGGCAGCGCCGATGTAGACGTTGTCGAAGCCTTCCCTTGTTGCGATGAGGCCGCCGCGGTAGGCGAGAATCGCCTCCCACGGGATGCCGGCGTCATAGGCGCCGCTGGCATCGAGGGCCGAGGCCGAGTAGCCGTTGGCCACCTGGGCGAAATAGCCGCTGATGCTGGTCGTGTTGTTGGTGCCGGAGGCGTTGAGGGAGTTGAGGTAGAGATCTGTCGTGGAGTAGATGAATCCGATGGCGACGTTTTTCAGACCGTAGTTGCGGCGAGTGTTGAAATTGAACGTCATGCCGACGGACGGGAGTGTCACCCTGGTCTTTGAGGACTTGACCGCATCTTCAAAGCCATAGGGGAAAGACTCTCCGGAGAGGGGAGTGCCCTGCGACGTGGTTGAGGACACGCTAAATCCCGGGGTGAGGGTCACCTGGCTGTAGCCGGAGACGGCTGAGCCTGCAGGGTTGATGACTACGGAGCCTACATCTCCTCCGACGGCGGTCAGGGCGTTGCCCATGGCGACCGAGCGGGCGGTGCCGTAGAATTCGTCCTTGGCGAAAGTGTAGGCGTCAAGGTAGGTCTGGGCCGATGCTGCAATCCCCGCTGATGCTATCAAAAGGGATAAGACAATCTTTTTCATGGCTTTATCTTTCTTTTAGGAGGGCTAATGGCGTCCTCCGTGTGATGAACTGCTGGAAGACGAGCGGCCGCCACCGCCACCTCCTGAATAGCTGCCGCCGCCACCGGAGTAGCTGCTGCTGCCGCCGGAATAGCTGCTGCCGGAGTAGCTGCTGCCGCTGGAATAGCTCCTTGAAGCGCCTGAGTAGCTGCTGCCCGAATAGGTGCTGCGGGATCCGCTGGAGTAGGAGCTGCTTGAAGGGGTGCTGCGCACCGTTGACGGGGAAGCAGTCCTGACGGCGGAAGAGGTCCCGCGTGAGCTTGAATAGCTGCTACTGCTGACCGGGGCGCTGCGCACCGCCGAGGAGGTGCTGCGGGCGCCGGAAGTCGTTGCAGTGCGGGCGGGCGCCGAGGTGCTGTAGGCGGAACTTGTGCGGGCCGGAGCGGCACTGGTCACGCCCTTGGAGGCGCTGGCGGCGCGGCCGGGGCTCTGGACCGAGGCGCCGTTGTTGGCGGCAAGCTTGGAGGTAGATGCCTGACGCTCGATGGGACGAAGGTCGGTGCGGGCCGAAGCTGTCGTCCTTACGGCTGCGCCCTGGGAGACCCTTGAGACGTCGCGCTTGCCTGCCGAGCTCCTTCCGCCGGCACTGTTGAGGCCGGTGCGGGAAGAGTGGGAGCTGCGAGAGCCGGTGTAAGAGTCGGCGTAGTAGCCGGGGACATAGCCGTCATAACCGTGGTGAGGACGGTCGTACCAGTAGCCGTAGGTCCCGTAAGGGGTGAAGTAATGTCCGTACCAGGGTCCGTAGTAGGGAGACCATCCACCGTAATAATAGGCGTAGTCGTAGTACCAGGGATCATAGTACCAGGGGTCGTAGTACAGAGCCCAGCGGCCGTAGTAGGGACCGCCCCAGTAAGGGAAATGATAATAGGAATAGCCGTAGTAGGCCAGACTGTAGTAGTACGGGGGGCGCCAATACCACGAAGGATACCAGTAGAAGGAATCGTTGTACCAGGCCGGGTCTTTGTAGAGGTCGGAAAAATCGAGCTTGACCGAGTCTTTAGGGGCGGGGGCTTCCTGATTGACGAAAAGCTCTGATGCGAGGGTCTCGTCTTTGAGGGAACTTACGGCTTCCGAGGAGGCACCGGCGCCTTTGGAGGCCTTGTCACGTAAAACGGGTTGGGAATAGATCCCGTCGCTGAACCTCTGTGTGCGCGAAGAACTTCCCTGCGCAAACATCTGTGCGGGAACAGCGGCGATCATCAGCAAAAGGATGAGTGCAGTGTTCGTTTTCATACGGATAGTCTCCTATTGTTTAAATTTTATTATATTTGTTCCCCGGAAGGGGAAACGGACGGCGAAAATTTATGCAATTTTCATACCCCCGACCCGTTTGTTCTTCCATTGTAAGGTGCAAGTAAGTATAAATTCCGTAAAAATCAAAGGAAATGGCAAAAGAGGTTACAGGAAGAAGTGAAAATTACTCTCAGTGGTACAACGATCTCGTCGTCAAGGCCGACCTTGCCGAGCAGTCGGCGGTCAGGGGATGTATGGTGATCAAGCCCTACGGCTACGCCATCTGGGAGAAGATGCAGTCTGTCCTTGACGGAATGTTCAAGAAGACCGGCGTCAAGAATGCCTATTTCCCCCTTTTCATCCCTAAATCTTTCCTCAGCCGCGAGGCCGAGCATGTAGAAGGCTTCGCCAAGGAGTGCGCCGTCGTGACCCATCACCGCCTGATGACCAACCCCGACGGCCCCGGCGTCGTGGTGGACCCCACCGCCAAGCTCGAGGAAGAGCTCGTGGTCCGTCCCACATCTGAGACCATCATTTGGAGCACATATAAAAACTGGATCCACTCCTGGAGGGATCTCCCCATCCTCTGCAACCAGTGGTGCAACGTGGTCCGCTGGGAGATGCGCACGCGTCTGTTCCTCAGGACCGCCGAGTTCCTCTGGCAGGAAGGCCACACCGCCCATGCGACTGCTGAAGAGGCGCTTGCAGAGGCCGAGCAGATGGTGGGCGTCTATGCGGATTTCGCGCGCAACTGCATGGCCATGCCCGTGGTGGTGGGCCACAAGAGCCCGGGCGAGCGCTTCGCCGGCGCTCTCGACACCCTCACTATCGAGGCGATGATGCAGGACGGCAAGGCCCTTCAGGCCGGCACCTCCCATTTCCTCGGGCAGAACTTCGCCAAGTCCTTCGACGTGAC
>JAGCDT010000061.1 GCA_017651045.1 Bacteroidales bacterium
ACGCGGAGGGTCTCCTTGACGGCGGCCTTCATGTAAGGCTCGAGCTCGGCGAGAGCGGCTTTGCGCTCCTCGTCAGTGTCGCAGAGGATCATCTTGCGGAGCTTGGAGAGCGGGGTCTCGGAATTCTTGCCGTAGAACATGTGCTCGATACGGAAGAGGCCGATGCCCTCGGCGCCGAACTTGAGGGCGCGGGCTGCATCCTCAGGGGTGTCGGCGTTGGTGCGGACGCCAAGCTTACGGTATTTGTCGCAAAGGGACATAAACTTGGTGAAGAGAGGGTTCTCGGAGGCGTCCATCATGTCGATGGCGCTGTCGTAGACGAGACCCTTGGCGCCGTTGAGGCTGATGACGTCGCCTTCCTTGAAGACCTTGTCGCAGCCGGCGAAACGGACGGTCCCCTCCTTGAAGTTGATCTTGAGGGAGTCGCAGCCGACGATGCAGCACTTGCCCCAGCCGCGGGCGACGAGCGCCGCGTGGGAGGTCATACCGCCGCGCTCGGTCAGGATACCGACCGAAGCGTGCATACCGTCGATGTCCTCGGGAGAGGTCTCTTCACGGACGAGGATGCAAGGCTTGCCGGCGTTGCGGCAGGCGATAGCGCCCTCGCTGGTCAGGACGATCTGGCCGACGGCACCGCCCGGAGAAGCGGGAAGGCCCTGGGCCACAGCCGACGCCTTCTTCTCGGAGGCGGGGTCGAGGATCGGGTGGAGGACTTCGTCGAGCTGGGAAGGAGAGACGCGGCAGATCGCGGTCTTCTCATCGATCATCCCTTCGTCGAGCATATCGCAGGCCATCTGCAGGGCGGCAAGGCCGGTGCGCTTGCCGATACGGCACTGGAGCATCCAGAGGTGACCCTCCTGGATGGTGAACTCGATGTCCTGCATATCGTGGAAGTGGTCCTCAAGGTGACGGCGGATGTCGTCGAGCTCCTTGTAGACCTCGGGCATTGCGGTCTCGAGGGAAGCGAGGTTCTTGTTCTTCTCGCTCTTGGTCGCCTCGTTGAGAGGGTTCGGGGTGCGGATACCCGCGACCACGTCCTCGCCCTGGGCGTTGATGAGCCACTCGCCGTAGAACTTGTTGTCACCGTTGGCAGGGTTGCGGGAGAAGGCGACGCCGGTCGCGGAGGTCTCGCCCATATTGCCGAAGACCATCGACTGCACGTTGACGGCAGTGCCCCAGTCATCGGGAATGTGCTCGATCTGACGATAGCGGATGGCCCTCTTGCCGTTCCATGACTTGAAGACGCCGCCGATCGAGCCCCAGAGCTGAGCCTGGGCGCTGTCGGGGAATTCGACGCCGAGGACTTCCTTGATACGGACCTTGAAGGCCTCCGCGAGGTCGCGGAGCTCTTCGGCGCTGATCTCGGTGTCGCTCTTGTAGCCCTTCTTGTCCTTGAGCTCCTGCATCATGCGGTCGAGCTGCTGGCGGATACCCTGGCCGTCGGCCGGCTCGATGCCCTCTGCCTTCTCCATCACGACGTCGGAATACATCATGATGAGACGACGGTAGGCGTCATAAACGAAACGGGGATTTCCGGTCTTCTCAATCATACCGGGGATGGTCGCGGAGCAGAGACCGATATTGAGGATGGTGTCCATCATACCGGGCATAGAGGAACGCGCACCGGAACGGCAGCTGACAAGGAGCGGATCCTTGGCATCGCCGAATTTCTTGCCCATGATGGCCTCGGTGGCCTTCAGGGCTGCCGCGACGTCGTCCTTGAGCTGCTGGGTGTATCCGCCGCCAAGGGCGTAGTACTCTGTGCAGCACTCGGTCGTGATGGTGAAACCGGCGGGAACCGGCATACCGAGAAGACTCATCTCAGCAAGGTTTGCACCCTTGCCGCCGAGGAGTTCCCTCATTTTTCCATTGCCTTCAGCGGTCTTGCCGCCAAAACGATAGACTCTTTTCTTTTCCATATGTTTTAAGATTAAATATTTTCTGGCAGTGCCTCAAAAAAGGCGTGCGAAGTTAACAATTTTTCCGCGGATTTTCAAATAATCGGCTATTCCCATCCGTCGAATATTTCAGGTCCGTAAACATTGTCTTCATCAGGAGAGTGGAGAGGAGACCACAACTGGGCGAAAAAAGGGTTGCGGCGGGCTTCGGCGTCGTTTTCCCATGGGCGTGCATCCTCCTCCCAGGAGAAGGGATACGGGAAGCACCGCGGGCACCAGTGGCCGCCAAGAAGGACCTGGCGCGGCGAAGCCTCGAAAGCATGTCCTTCGGCGCATTCCCACCGAAGGGGCGTATCCCAGTCGCCGCGAGCCATCGTCTCAGAGATGCACTTCCCTCCCCTGAAGGCAGCGGCTTCACGCATATCCTCCAGCGTGAATTCCTCCATCGGTTTCTTCTCGTCGAAGCCATGGTTGAGAATAACCGGTTCCTCCGACGGACGGGACAAGTCGAAATCCTGCCACTCGGGGATGGCCCCGTAATCTTCCATAGAACCATAATAAGCCGAAATCCTCTTCCTGTTCCCCGTGCGTATCCACGTCTGAGTGCCATGGACCGGGTAGCCTGCCATCAGCCTCATCGCCAGTTTAACGAGATGAGGAAAAAGCCACGCCGCCTTTGTAAGACGGGACAACTTGATGGCGAAAGGAAGCTGCGGGCTGCGGCTCATCCT
>JAGCDT010000062.1 GCA_017651045.1 Bacteroidales bacterium
GCTGCCGCGCCAAGTGGTTCTTCTCGACGAAGTTCGGCAAGGGAGTCTCCGTGGGCGCCTTCTCATACGTCGGCCGCCGCACCGTCGTCGGCGACGGGACGCTCATCCACGAGCAGGTCTATATCGGCGACGACTGCAAGATCGGCAAGAAGTGTATCTTCTACCCCGGCGTCCGTATCTACCCCGGGATGACGATAGGAGACGGTGTAATCATCCATTCCAACGCGGTCATCGGCTCCGACGGCTTCGGCAACGTCCCGAAGCCCGACGGCACCTGGGAGAAGATAGAGCACCTCGGCAAGGTCATTATCGGCGACAACGTCGAGATCGGCGCCTGCACGACTATCGACCGTTCGGAGATGGAAGCGACCGTGATCGGAAACGGCGTCAAGATCGACAACCTCTGCCAGATCGCCCACAACGTCCAGATCGGGGACAACACCGTGATGGCCGCCCAGGTCGGCATCGCCGGCAGCGCCCAGATCGGCAAAAGCTGCATTCTGGCGGGTCAGGTGGGCATCGCTGGGCATATCAAGATGGCCGATCACACGACCATCGGCGCCCAGGGCGGAGTCATCGGCAACATCCGCAAGGAAGGCCAGGTCCTTCTCGGCTCCCCCGTCATCGATGCGAAGCAGTACATGAAGGCCTACGCCATCTTCAAGCAAGCAGCCGAAGAATAGCCGATTTGTAAAATCGGAGAATAATAACTATCTTTGCGGACCTTTTGTGAAAAAGTTCCAGCAAAGACAGAGAATTATTATGCTTGTAAACCAGCGAACGGTAGCAGAGATTGTGCGTTTTGAAGGCAAAGGCCTCCACACCGGCACATTTTCCCGCATCACCATACTTCCTGCGCCGGCAGACAGCGGCATCGTTTTCGTCCGCACCGACCTGGAGACCCCTGTCAAAATAAATGCACTGGCGGAAAACGTCACCTCCACGGCAAGAAGCACCACCATCTCCTATGGTGATGTCTCCGTCGTCACCATAGAGCACATCATGTCGGCCCTCACCGGCCTCGGCATCGACAACGCCATCATCGAGGTCGAAGGCCTTGAGATCCCCATCCTCGACGGCAGCGCGAAGCCCTATGTGAAGGCCATTAAGGCTGCAGAGCAGGATGCTCCCCGCCGCTATGTCGAGATTCCCGAGACAGTGGAGATCAAAGATGAGCAGAGCGGTTCTTTCGTAAGGATTGAACCCGCCGACTCGTTCTCCGCAAGCATCACCGTCGACTTTTCCTCAAAGGTTCTCGGCGTCCAGACCGCTTCCTACGACGAGCAGACTGACTACGCCGCCGAGATCGCCGTCTGCCGCACGTTCTGCTTCTTCCATGAGATCGAGTTCCTTTTCAAGAACAACCTCATTAAGGGAGGCGACGCCGATAACGCTATCGTCATCGTCGAGCACCCCGTCACCGACGAGCAGCTCTCAGCCATCGCCGGCCTTGTCGGCAAGCCGAAGATCAACGTCACCCACGAAGGCTACCTCGACAACCTCACCCTCCACTTTCCCAATGAGTGCGGACGCCACAAGCTCCTCGACCTCATCGGCGACATCCGCCTGGTCGGCGGCTTCCCCAAGGCGAAGATCACCGCCTTCAAGCCCGGCCATGGCATCAACACCACCGCGGCAAAAGCCGTCAGAAAACTCGTAAACAACATCTGAAATGACAAAGATACATCCCCTCGCCACCGTCAACCCTTCGGCAAAGCTCGGAGACAACGTTGAGATCGGTCCCTACGCCTACATCGACGCCAACGTCGAGATCGGCGACAACTGCAAGATACTCCCCCACGCCACCATATTCGAATATGTCAAGCTTGGAAAAGACTGCACCGTTTTCCCCGGCGCCGTCGTGGGAGCAATCCCCCAGGACCTCAAATATGAAGGCGAGGTGACCTGGGTAGAGATCGGCGACAGGGTCAACATCCGCGAATGCGCGACCATCAACCGCGGCACCAAGGCCAGCGGCAAGGGTGTGACCAGGGTCGGATCCGACACCCTCGTCATGTCGTATGTCCACATCGCCCATGACTGCCAGATCGGCAATCACTGCATCCTCGTCAGCTACGTCGGCCTTGCCGGCGAGACTGATGTCGACGACTGGGCCATCGTGGGCGGCGGCACCAAGGCCCACCAGTTCTCCAAGATCGGCACCCACGCCATGGTCGGCGGCGCCTGCAAGATCAACAAGGACATCCCTCCGTATGTCCTCGCAGGCCGCGACCCGGTCAGCTACGCCGGTGTCAACATCGTCGGACTCCGCCGCAGGGGCTTCACCACGGACCAGATCCGAAACATCAAGGACATCTACGACACCATCTACTTCCAGGGCCTCAACATCACCGACGGCCTCTCGAGAGTCGAGTCCGGATTCCTTCCCTCGGAAGAGCGCGACAACATCATCAACTTCATCAAGAACTCCAAGCGCGGCATCATCCGTGCCCTCAACCAGGGAGAGAAGGGAGTCATTGAGTAATATGCTGCTCACCAGCGCATATTGCCCTCCCATAAGCTGGTTCGCGCTTGCAGCAAGAGATTTCACCCTGTCCGGCGACAGGGTGATTCCGTCTACGGTGGTGCTTGAAGCTTCTGAGAACTACCGGAAGCAGAGCTACCGTACCCGCTGCCGCATCGCGGCGGCAGGCGGAGTGGAGACCATATCCGTCCCCATCGTCCACGCCGCCCCGAAGATGCCGATCCTCTCTGTGAAGATCGATTATTCCACGCCGTGGCTCGTCCGCAACGAAAGAGCAATAGATTCGGCCTACCGCACTTCGGCCTGGTTCGACTACTACAGGGACTCCTTATATAAAATATTGGAAAGCGGACAGGAGAGCCTCTTTGAATACAACCTCTCCCTCATACGCTATTTCCTCCAGAAGACGGGCATCGCCTGCGAGATCAGCCTTACCGATACTTTCGTCAAGGAAGCGGAAGACGATTTCCGCTATGCCATAGATCCCAAGAAGCCCGACACGGTGCTTCGGGACCTGGGTATAGAGAAACCGTACTTCCAGGTGTTTTCCGGAAAGTACGGTTTCAAGGAGAATCTTTCGATAATGGACCTTCTTTTCAACGAAGGGCCCGATTCACTCAGCTTCCTTAAGGGCTGAATTATTTCTTCCTCACGTCGATACGACCCATGTACTCACCCCAGCAGCCGTCCTGGACGATGGGGATTTCCTTGCCGTCGAGGTTGAGGGCGCTTTCCATCTTCTCGAGGAAGGTGTGGGAGTGGCCGCCTATGACGAGGTCGACATTGCGGGTGTCGGCCACCATCTGGGGATCGATGTAGGGCTCGAGCTCGAATCCTATGTGATTGAGCGCGATGACAAGGTCGCAGTGCTCTTCCTCCTTGAGGTATTTCGCCCACTTGTTGATGGACTCAGCCTGATCCATGAAGGGAAGACGGTCGGCGGTGTCGCGGTCGATCATCTCGGAGAGATCGCAGATGATGCCGGTGATACCGATCTTGAGGCCGGCCTTCTCGACGATGGTGTAAGGAGTGATGTATTTACCTGCCTCGAAAGTGCTGAAGTCATAGTTGGCACAGACGACCGGGCAGTTGATCATGGCAAGCCTGCGGGCGAGGTCCTCGAGGCCATTGTCGAACTCGTGGTTGCCAAGGCAGACGGCGTCGTAGCCCATGGCGTTGATCGTAGCGATCTCAAGGTCGCCGCCGAGCTCGGAGAAATAGGAAGTGCCCTGCGAGAAGTCGCCGGCGTGGAGGAGAAGAACGTTCTCCGCGCCGTCGGCTTTGCGGACGCTGTCGATGTAGGCAGCCCTTTCGATGACACCGCCGAGAAGCACGGCGCCGTCGTCGTCCATGGCGACGGGCTCGAAGTGGCTGTGGGTGTCGTTGACGTGGAGGATGACGAGGTGGCCGTCAGGCTTGTTGTTGCAAAGGAGGGCGACCGCCACAAGGGCGCAGCAAAGAAGGACTGCGCACACCGTTGAAATGATTATTTTCTTTTTCATGGCTACTCGATGGTTATACGGCCGTCGGCCTGATATGCAACTTCTTTTCCTGCCGCGGTGAGGTCGCGGACATACTGTACCATAAATTCTTTGATGGGCTCATCGGTGAGGATGACTTCCTTGGCGTTGCGGGCGATGGAGAAGCCGTCGCCGCCGTTGAGAAGGAAGTTGATGGTGGCCACACCATAGACCTTGTTGTCCTCGAGAGGCTTGCCGTTAAGCGTTGCGGAAGCGATCTTGCCGTCCTTGTAGACGAGGCGGATGCCGCCGCAGATCATGAGCTCGGGGTGCTCGGCCATCCTGTTGATGATAGGCTTGATGTCCTTGCCCTTGAGAGCCACGTAGACGGGATAGTTCTTGAACGGGAACATCGAGACGATGTGATCGAGAAGGACGTCGCCCTTGGGCATGTCGATGCGGATTCCGCCATGATTGACGAAGCCCATGTCGACCTGCTTGCCGGTGAGCCTTGCGGTCTCGGCCATGAGGCAGTCGATGAACATGTCGGCGATTGCCGACTCGGGAGCGCCGCACTCCATCCTGGCGGGAGAATGGCCGATGACCTCCTTGACACGGGCCATCTGAGGCTGGGCGTCGATGAGGATCTTGGCTACCGCAGGGGTGCAGCCTTTAGAATACTTTTTGCCGTTGGGAGCCACATAGACATCTCCCTTGAAGGAGCCGAGAGCCGTCCCCACGTTCTCAGACGTGACGGGGACGATGCCGGCACGGTGGCCATCCATGGCGATGCGCGACCAGGTGAAGGAGAATCCATCTTCAGCCGCATCCTGAGCCACCGCAAGCGTCGCGAGGAGCAATGCGGAGGCCGAGAAAATGACAGTCCAGAATTTTTTCATCGTTTTTATTTTTGTTTAAACCATTTCCAAAGGTCTGCGAAGGTGGATTTCTTGCCATACATCAGGATACCCACCTTATATATCTTGGCGCTCGCCCAGGCGCAGGCCACGAAGGTGAGCACCAGCAGGACGACAGACAGGATAAGATCCAGGGCGGGAACCCCGAACGGAATCCTTGCAAGCATCACGATCGGCGAGGTGAACGGGATTATGGAGCCCCACCAGACTATCGCGCTGTCGGGCGCCTTGAAGGCGTAGAAGGCGATGAAGAAGCCGATAAGCAGCGGCACCGTGACGGGGATCTGCAACTGCTGGGTGTCGGCGGCGCTTTCTCCGGAGGATGCTATCGCCGCGAAGAGCGAGGCGTAGAGGAGGTAGCCGAAGACGAAGTAGATGAGGAAGGAAAGGATGATAAGCGGATAGTTGAGCGAGGCCATCGTGCCGAAGACGGCCTCTATGCCCGTCGGAGCGGCGAGGGAATCGGCCGCTGCAGTCGCGGTCGCAGTCGTATCCGTCAGGGCAGCTATGTCGAGCCCGGGTACTGCTTCCATCCCCTGCTGCATGCCCGGCATATCCATCACCTTCTCAGTGGCTTCAGAATCCATGAACTTGTCAATGCCGACAAAACTGCTTATGCCGGCGATGACGGCTCCGGAAAGTACTATCCACAGGGTAAACTGGGTGAGGGCGACGAGGGCCACGCCGATAATCTTGCCGAACATGAGCTCGGTCGAGCTCACCGAGGAGACGAGCACCTCGACAACCCTTGAGGATTTCTCCTCTATGACGCTGTTCATCACCATACCGCTGAACAGTGCGATGAACATGTAGAGGGCCATCGCGAGGATCATCGAGATGAACATGAACACCTCCGACTGGGAGATCTGCTCGTTGCCCTCCTCGTCGACGGTGTAGGACAGGAGGGAGATGTCGACCTTGACATCGGCAAGGATGTCCTCCAGGCCCTTGATGTCGTAGGACTTGATCCTGTAGTCTTCGATCGCGTTGGAGATGCGCCTTTCTATTGCCTCCTTGGACTCTATGCCGAGGGGCTTTTCAGAATAGGTGCGGGCCGTGACGGTGCGGGCCACGCTGTCGAGCGGTGAAACCGCGAGAAGGATGTCCACTCCATAGTCCGACAGGCAGTTCTTCATCGAATCCACAGGGATATGGGTGAAGTCCTCGAAAGAGAGGACGTCGTTGTTCTCCATGAACGGCATCACGATGCCGGAGGGGTCGTTGACCGCCACGGTCTTGGTCTCGTCCTTTGCCCCGAGCATGATGAAGATCATAAGGGCATAGGCACCGACAAAAAGCACGGGAACACCGAAAGTGGTGAGCAGGAAGGACTTTTTCTTGACCTTGTTGAGGTATTCCCTTCCGATGATAATATTGAGTTTTTTCAGGTTCATAGCTACTTCTCCGTGACAAGTTTGATGAATATGTCGTTCATTCTCGGAATCAGCTCCTTGAAGGAGTTGACAGCAACTCCGCCGGCGATGACCGCGGAAAGGGCCGCATTGGAAGAGACGCCTTCCTTGAGCGAAAGGACAGCAGTGTGGCGCCCGGAGACCTCCTCGTCGGAGAGGACGTCAAAGACGCCTTCCGCCGAGGCGAGTGCCTCGCCGGTGTAGACAATCTCGACGTTGTTGGTGCCGTAGCGGTGGCGGATCTCATCGACGCCGCCAGTGACCACGAGGTGAGACTTGTCGATGAGGGCGATTTCATCGCAGAGCTCCTCGACGGACTCCATGTTGTGGGTCGAGAGGATGATGGTCGCGCCCTTCTCCTTGAGGCGGAGGATTTCCTTGCGGATAACCTCGGCGTTGACCGGGTCGAAGCCGGAGAACGGCTCGTCGAGAATCATCAGAGAAGGCTTGTGGACCACCGTGGTGATGAACTGGAGCTTCTGGGCCATGCCCTTCGAGAGCTCCTCGACTTTCTTGTCCCACCAGTCCTCTATGCCGAAACGGACGAACCATTTCTTGAGGGCAGCCATCGCCTCATTGGTGGACATGCCACGGAGGCGTGCAAGGTAGACCGCCTGGTCGCCGACTTTCATCTTGCGGTAGAGGCCGCGCTCCTCGGGGAGGTAGCCGATCTTGGCCACATCGGCGTCGGTGATCGGGTGATCGTTGAAATAGACGGTCCCGGCGGTGGGGATGGTGATCCTGTTGATGATGCGGATAAGGGTCGTCTTGCCGGCGCCGTTGGGGCCGAGAAGACCGAAAATCTTACCCTCGGGAATGGAGAGGGAGATGTCTTCGATGGCAACTTTCTCTCCGAAGGTCTTAGTGACGTTTTCTACTCTAATTATTGACATATCAGATGTTGATAATCTTTGAGACAAGCTCGGTCAGCAGCTCTCCCTGGCTCGCTTCGCCGCCCTCTCCCCCTTTGCTGCGGTAATCGTATTCTGCAAGAAGGGATATGACGGCCATGCACTTGCCTATGGGATAATTGCGGACGGCGGTGTCGTACTCGCGGAAGAAAAAAGGGCTGACGCCCAGCACTGCTATCTTGTCCTGCTGGGAAGGGTTGTGGTCCCTTGCCAGGAGGGCTTCGTAGCGGAGGATGCGCTGGAAGTGGGTAAACAGGGCGCCGAGGGACATCGCCATCACAAAGCGCGGGGCGCTTCCGATGAAATAGGCGGTCCTGAGGGCCCTCGCTCCGTCTTTCATCGAGAGCTGACGGGTGAGCTCGAACACCGAGAACTCGCGGCTGATGCCGACGTTGCGCTCGATGTCGGACGCGGTGACGACGGAAGTGCCGACGGGGAGGTTCTTGAGAAGCTTTTCGGTCTCGGCAGCGATGCGGCTGAGGTCGGTACCTGCCGCCTCTGCGAGAAGACCGGCGGCTTCCGGCTCGATCTCCAGGTGGATGCTCCTGTAGTAGGAGCTGATCCAGTCGGGGAGCTCGTAATCCTTGAGGAGGGGCGACTCCACTATGACGCCGCACTTCTGGACGCTCTTGTAGAGCGAACGGCGCTTATCGACGGTCGCCGCGTGGAGGCAGATGACAAGGACGGTCTCAGGGAGGGGGTTGGTGCAGTAAAGGGCGAGGTCTTCGAGGGTCTTCATAGCCTGGGCTTCCTTGACCACCACCAGCTGGCGCTCGGCCATCATAGGAAAGCGGCGGGCCGCCGTGATGACCTTTTCGGCATCGACGTCGGCCCCGTAGCAGATGGTCTCGTTGAAGTCCCTCTCCCAGTCGTTCAAGGCATACTGCATGATTGCCTTGCAGACGAGGTCGGGGTAGAAAGGCTCCGCGCCCATGAGCAGGTAGACATTCTTGAAGACGCCTTTGCGGGCGTCTTCAATGATGTCGTTGCACTGCTGCGCAACTGAGGCGTAACCTTTAGCTGCCACCTAATCCTGGAATTTCTTCTCCTTTACGCGGACGATTTTTTCTTTCATGAGGTCGACCGCTTCGGTCACAGCCTCTTCAAAAGTCCTGGCGTTGCGCTCGATGATGAGCTCTTCTCCCGGGATGTGGGCCTGGATATGGACATTTTTGTTGTCCGGCTCGGATAGCAGGGAGAGGGTCACGTCGACGACGTCGACACCGTCAAAGAACTTCGCAAGCTTGGACACCTTCTTGTCGACATAGGCGAGAAGCTTCTCGTCGGCGTCGAACTTCAATGACTTCACATGTATTTCCATAGCTTAATAGATTAAGGATACAAACAAATATAAGATAATTTCTCCAAGGAAACAAAAAAATCCCGCGAGCTTTATTTCTTTGCCCTCGGGTGCGCCGCAGCGTAGACTTTCTTGAGCTTCTCCGGAGAGTTGTGGGTGTAGACCTGCGTGGCGGCGAGGGAGGAGTGGCCGAGCATCTCCTTTATCGAATTGAGGTCGGCGCCGTCGGAGAGAAGCTCCGTGGCTATCGTGTGGCGAAGGACGTGGGGCGAACGGCGTCCGGTGACGCCCTTGACGCCGGAAAGCTCCTTCTTGACTATTCTGTCCACATAGACGGGATATAGGGCCCGGCCGGTCTCGGTCAGAAGAAGCGGATCGTCGCCTTTCCAGGCGCCGAACTTTGCCGTAGTCACATCTTCATAGACTGAAATTTCATCGATAATATCGTCGAGGACCGGAATCTCCCTCATCTTGTCGCCTTTTCCCCTGACAGAAAGCACCTTCCTGCCGCGATTGAGCGAAGAATGAGTAAGCGAGATGAGCTCGGCGCGACGTACTCCGCAGCTGAAAAGCAGCAGGATGACGGTCCGGGAAAGGAGCTTACCGTAATAGGCGGGATCGCCCGAAAGGGTCTCGGCCTCCCGCGGAAGATAGGCCGTGGAAGAGAAGTAATCCGCCATCGAAGCCTCCCTGTAGTACTCCGGAAGGCGCTTTTCAAGCTTGGGGCGGGAGACGGTCTTGACCGGATTGGTCTTGAGGACGCCCTCACGGATGAGGAACTTGGAGAAGCCGCTAAGGACCGACAGGTGGAGGTTGACGGTCCTCGCAGAGTCCTTTTTCATAAGGGACACCTCATAGCTGCGTATAAGCGTCGGGAGAAGGGACTCTTCGGCGGGAGTGCCAACGAACTCCTCAAAACCGCCGAGCACTTCCCTGTAGATAGTCACCGTCCTTTCCGAGTAGCGCCTGACAGAGCCGACATAGTCGAGATATTTTTCCGTCCAGGCGCTCATTTTACGGGAGTGAGGCCATAGCCGGCAGCAACTTCCCTCATCAGGGCGTCCGCCGCTTCGAATTCGTTGGGAATCTCCCCGTCGAGAATGGCGTCCTTGACTCTTTCCTTGATGAGACCGATGGTGTTGCATGGGCTGAGCCCGTAGACTTCCATGATATAGTCGCCGGAAATGGGGTTCTTGAAATTGCGTATGGCGTCCTTCGCCTCCACCTGGACGATCTTCTCGGAGACAAGGCGGAAGTTGGCCTTGATCCTTTCCACTTTCGCCGGATTCTTGGAGGTGATGTCGGCGTTGCAAAGGAGCATGAGATCCTCAAGATCGTCGCCGGCGTCGAAGATCAGGCGCCTGACGGCCGAATCGGTCACCTCTCCGTCGACCAGGGCGATCGGCCTGAGGTGGAGCTCCACGAGCTTCTGGACGTATTTCATCTTCTCGTTGGAAGGCATCTTCATCTTGCGGAAGATCTCGGGAACCATCCTGCCTCCGATGACCTCGTGGCCGTGGAAAGTCCACCCGGTGCCGGGAGCGAAACGCTTGGAGGCGGGCTTGCCGATGTCGTGGAGAAGGGCGGCCCAGCGCAGCCAGACATTCTTTTCGGCGCGCTCCCCTCTTTCGATCGCGGCCTCTTCAAGGGCGGCCACGTTATCGACCACCTGAAGAGTGTGGGAGAAATTCTCCTTGTGGCCTTTGCCGTCGACGGTCTCGACGCCTTTGAGCTTGACAAGGTCGGGAAGGATCTCCTTGAGAAGGCCGGTCTCCTCGAGAAGGAAGAATCCCTTCGAAGGACGGCTGGTAAGGAGTATCTTGGAAAGTTCTTCGACTATGCGCTCCTTGGAGAGAATCGCGAGGCGGCCGGTGTTGCGCTTCATCGATTCGATGGACTCAGGGACTATGTTGAAAGGGTGATCCGGAGTGGACAGACGGCAGGCGAAACGGACGGCGCGGAGCATGCGCAGAGGGTCGTCGCTATAGGTCACGTCGGGGTCGAGCGGGGTCCTGATAATGCCTTCAGCGAGGTCGCGGATGCCGCCGAAAGGATCCACGAGGGCACCGAAATCCTCCTTCTGGAGGCTGAAGGCCATAGCGTTGATGGTGAAATCGCGTCGAAGCTGGTCTTCCTCGATGGTCCCGTCCTCGACGATAGGCTTGCGGGAGGTCCTGTCGTAGGACTCCTTGCGGGCGCCGACGAACTCTATCTCGAGGCCGTCGCGGTGGAACATCGCAGTGCCGAAATTGCGGTAGACGGCGATCTTCCTGACTTTCAGCTTGCGCGCAACCGCCTCGGCGAGTTCGATACCGCTGCCTTCCACGACGACGTCGATGTCGCCCGAGCCCTTGCCATAGAGGAAGCAGTCACGGACGTAGCCGCCTATGACGAAAGCCCTGACGCCAATTTCAGCGGCAGTCTCTCCGATGACGGAAAATATCGGGGCGTCGAGGAATCCTTCGGTTATCGTTGCCATCACATTTCTTCCCAGAGCGGAGCCTTCTCCACGAAAACAAAGCCGTCGCCATCGCGGCGGAACATGAAAGTCTTGGCTCCGTTGGTTATCACTATATACTTGACGTCGAGCACGTTGTTGTAGCGGAGGGCCTGGTCAGTCACGTCGCTGTCGAGGGTCACGTCCGGGCGCTTGCACTCCACTATCATCAGCGGCTTGCCGGTGCGCTTCCAGACCACGATGTCGGCCCTCAGGATCTTGCCCTGGCCGTAGACCATCTGGACCTCCGACATCATCATGTGCTCGGGGACTTTGAGACCGTCGCGAAGCACGGCTATGAACCACTGCCTCACCTCCTCCTCGGGAGTGAGCGCCACGTCCTTTTTACGCAGCGGATCGCGTACTGTCTGCCTTGCACCTTCCATAAACACACAAATATAGAAAATTTTTGCTATCTTGCAGGGCTAACCGGAAATATGACACAGTCACCATGACCACCCGCCAGCTTCTTATCGAATATATCGACTACACTTCCATCGAGGAGATGGAGCCTCAGGACCGCGAGCTTGTACTGGAGGCGATCGACGCCCAGAAGGGCTCCTACTGCCCTTATTCCCATTTCAAGGTCGGCGCCGCCCTCCGTCTTGACGACGGGACCATCGTCAAGGGCTCCAACCAGGAGAACAACGCCTATCCCGCCGGCCTCTGCGCTGAGCGCACGGCGATGTTCGCCGCCGGAGCCAACTACCCGGACAAGGCGTTCGACACCCTTGCCATCGTGGGAAGCGATTCCAACGGCATATGCGAGACCCCGGCGACTCCTTGCGGGGAGTGCCGCCAGGTCATGGCCGAGTATCAGGCCAAGGGCGGACGCCCGCTGAAAATAATCCTCGTGGGAAGGAATAAGATTCAGAAATTCTTCAAGGTAGACGACCTGCTCCCCTTCATCTTCGACAGCATCACCGCAGGTCAGGTTTTTTGAAATAAAAATTTTCTTTATACCTTTGTCCCAGGGTAAGTCTTACACGACCAGCTCCCTCTGAACTCCCCCAGGGCCGGAAGGCAGCAAGGGTAGGAGGTCGTAGCGGTGCGATGTAATCAAGCTTACCCTTTTTTCGTATCCATTTGTATTTCAAATAATTTCTTCATATTTTGGGAAAACTGTTTTATTAGTTTAACCTTAATCCCTTCCAACCATGAAAAGATCCTTCTTTGTTTTATTTCTCGCCTCAATTATTGTATTCTCATGCAAAAAATCTAATGTTGAATGTGAGATAATGGCCCCATCAGATAGTGTAATTATTCCGATTCCAGTAAGCACGAGGAGTTTGGATGATGCAAAGAATTGGGCTCAAAGATCCATCTCTTTGAGTGAAGGTCATAACACAAAATCCTGCAGAGCAGTACGCAAAATTGAGTCATGTGAAACGATTACTAAAAATATAACAAAATCAGATGGCTCAATACCAGACACCTTAATGTATGTTTTTAATTTTGCTGACAGTCTTGGGTTCTCTATTATTGCAGCAGACCCTAACATCAAGCCGATTCTTGCCGTAACCGAATCCGGCAATTATGACGGAGAATCTTCCGGCAACGAGGCATTCGACGATTATATGGAAGCGCTCAAGGAGAAGTTAGGAGACAGGCTGGGAGGACATGGCCACGAACTGTACTATTGGTATGATTATGTTATGGTTGGTGAAA